>WHTJ01000002.1 GCA_009377795.1 Propionibacteriales bacterium
ATCTCGTTGACCTTCTCGGGAACTGGCGGCTTCGGCACGTGTCACTCCTCGCTCGTCGGTTGCACAAGCAGAACGGTCGGCGGGTCCGGTCTATTTCGTCGTACGCCCTAGACCTGGGTACTCAGCTCGGCGATGCCGTGCCGCCTCTCGGCGCGCGCGGTCGCGATCCGGCGTACCTGGTCGATGCTCTCCTCGCCCACGATCTCGTGCAACCTGCCCAGCTCGTCCAGCAGCATGACGATGTCGTCGATCGCCATCGGCATCAGATGAGGGTGTCCCGCGATGGCACACGACTGGAACACCACCTCCAGGAGCTCGCGCGGCGTGGCACCGCGGCGGAGCGCGCCGCGCATGTGACGCCGTGACTGATGCGTCTCGCCGACCGCCAGACATCCGCCCACGACGCACAGCAGGCGGGTCCGGTCGTCCAGTACGCCGCGCGAGTACATCCCCTCGTACGTCGTCGCCAACCACAGCGACAAGAACTCGGGGTCGATCGCGTCGAGCGTGGCGACCAGGTTGAGGTGATGACCCGGCCGGAGCCGCAGGCCCGTACTGATGCCGGTCCACCCGTACCGCGAGAGCAGATCCGGTAGCCGCGGATCGTCCGCATCGGAGGACGACCAGGTCTTCCGCTCCTCCTCCAGGGACCGGTCCCGCGTGCTCGCATCCACCGGCAGCGATCGCTGCCGCACCTCGTCCAGCCGTCCGGCGTCCTCCATCACCCGGGCGAACATCTCGGCGGCGTCGCTGACCGGCGACTCGGCGCCGTAGACGTAGCACTGCAGGATCACCTCAAGCAGCTCGCGCGGATCCACATCCTCGTCGAGCCCGGCCTGCAACGTGTCCGCGAGGGCGGCCTGGTTGCCGGTCATCGTGTACTGGGCGGTCAGCACCAGCAGCCGGGTGCGCAGGTCGAGCTGGTCGCGGGCGAACAACCTGCCGGTGTAGTTCAGCCAGACGTTGGTGAAATGCTTGTCCAGACTGTCAAAAAGCGCGAACCGCTGGTCGAAGCTGCGTGGGCGTACGCGGCGCGCCGAGTCGTAGGCGCCCTCGTCGTACGGGCCATGTGCCTGATCATCGGTCATCGAACGTCCTCCAGGTAGTAGAGCCGGTCCCGCGGCGTGATCTCAGCCGACGTCGAGCAGTACCTTGATCAGGTCCGTACGCGTGTCGATCGCGGCGAATGCGGCCGCGCCGTCGTCCAGGGCGAACGTCGCGGACAACAACGGAGCGACCTGGATGTCTCCCGAGCTCACCAGGTCGATGCTCGCGGCGTAGTCGCGCAGCAGTGCCGCCCGCGAGCTCACCAGGTTGATCTCCTTGTAGTACAGCTCGTAGAACGGCAGCCGCCCCTCGGATTCCGCGATGGTGCCGTACTGGAGCACCGTCCCGCCGCCTCTGACCAGCTCGATTGACTTCGCCAAGGTCTCCACGGTGCCCGCGGACTCGACAACGACGTCGGCACCCCGCCCGTCCGTGAAGTCCTGCACCCGGGACTCCGCCTCGTCCGGCGCGCAGGTGACGGTCGCCCCGAGCCTTTCCGCAAGGGCTCGCTTGGACTCCGACCGGGTGATGCCGACGACACGCGCGCCGCGGGCGCGCAACAGCTGGGCGTGCAGCAGGCCGCCGACCCCGAGGCCGATCACGGCGGCGACCTGTCCGGGGAACACATGGATAAGGCTCTGCGCGCGGACGCATACCCCGAGAACCTGCAGGAGCCCGGCGTCCTCCAGCGGCACCCCGGACGAGATCGGCAGGAGCTGCTTCTCGTCCACCGCGACGTACTCGGCCAGTCCGCCGTCCATGTCGCGCCCGATCAGCCCGCCGTTCGGGCAGAGGTTGGCCCGGTCGGCCATGCACAGATGGCAATGGCCGCAGGAGACCGCTGGGTCGACCAGTACGCGGGCGCCCTCGGCGAACCGCCGCTCGGCGCCCGGCCGGACGACCCGTCCGACCACCTCATGGCCCAGCACCCGCGGGTACTCCACCGGGATATGGCCGGATCGGATACTGAGGTCGGTGCCGCAGATCCCGGCCTTCTCCACGGCGACGAGCGCACGCCGGTCGGGCGGCGGCTCGGGGATGTCGTCGACCTCGAGCGTGCCGACGCCGGTCAGGATCAGCGCACGCATCGGACCTCCTTCATTCTCCGGTCGAATCGCGCGGTTCGGCCGCTTCCTTCTCCCATTCCATCAGCGCGCGCCGCGCACACCTCCGTCGCTTCGACGCCCATCCACCGTACTGCATGCATCATGTACGATGTCTGCGATCGATGACCAGAGGAGCACCATGAGCGACCAGCGGACGCCGTGGCACACCGACCAGTGGTTCACCTCGCCGTGGAACCACGACTCGGATGTCGCGGCCGACCTCCGGTTTCCGCAGCGCGTCGAGTTCCACGACGTGACGCTGAGGGACGGCGAACAACAGGCCGGCGTCGAGTTCTCCGCCGACGACAAGCTCCGCATCGCCGAAGCCCTCGCCGACGCCGGCGTCCAGCGGATCGAGGCCGGCCTGCCCGCGGTCTCGGCGGAGGACGAGAAGGCCGTCCGCAGGATCACGGCCGCCGGCCTCCCCTCCACCATCTACGCGTTCTCCCGGTGCATGCTGGACGACGTCAAGCGGGCGGTCGACTGCGGCGTCGCCGGAGTCGTCCTCGAGGTGCCATCGAGCCGCCACCTCATCGAGCTCGGCTACCGATGGAGCGTCGAGCGGGCCGTCGAGCTCTCGGTGTCGGCGACCCGTTACGCCCACGAGCAGGGCCTCAGCGTTTCCTTCTTCCCGATCGACGCCACCCGGGCCAGCCTCGAGGACTACCTCGCCCTCGTCGGGCAGGTGGCGGACGAGGGCCACATGGACGCGCTCGTGCTCGTCGACACCTTCGGCGTACTGGCGCCACAGGCCGTGCCGACCTTCGTGTCCCAGTCCCGCGAACGCTTCGACGTACCGCTCGAGACCCACTTCCACATGGACTACGGGCTCGGAGTCGCGAACACCCTCATCGCCGCGGCCAACGGAGCGGCCACCTTGCAGACCACGCTCGCCGCGCTCGGGGAGCGCGCGGGCAACACGCCGATGGAAGAGACCGTGATGGCGCTGCGGACCTTGTACGACGTGGACTGCGGCATCGACACCACCAAGCTGACCGCGATCTCCCGACTGGTCTGCGATCTCGCCGGTGTCGAGCAGCCCCCGAACCGGCCGGTCACCGGGTCGCGGCTGTTCGACGTCGAGTCCGGCATCATCGCCACGTGGGTACGCAACGTGCGCGACGTCGACGTCACCGAGTGCGTGCCGTACGATCCACGGATGGTGGGACAGGATCTGCCCAGCGTCGTCCTCGGCAAGGGCAGCGGACTCGACAACGTCGCGGAGTACCTGGAGCGGCTCGACCTGACCGCAACCGAGGACCAGCAGGCTGAACTGCTCAAGGCGGTCAAGTCGGCCTCCCTGGCCAAGCGCGACCTCCTGACCGAGGAGGAGTTCGGCGAGCTCGCCGAGTCTGTGGGGATCCGGTGATGTCTTCGGCGGGGGGCTATACCGACATCTCGTTCCACACCGCAGAGCACACGGCATGGATCACGATCCAGCGTCCGCATGTCCGCAACGCGTTCCGGGAGAAGACCCTGGACGAGATCGCGGACGCGTTGTGGCGGGTACGTGAGGATCCGTCCCTCGCGTCGGTCGTGATCACCGGGGAGGGCGACAAGGCGTTCTCCGCCGGCGGCGACTTCGCGGCGATGATGCGGCTCAACCGGGCGAACGCCCACATGTGGAACGACCGGATGCTCAAGGTCGCGATGGCGATCCGGGGGTTGCCGGTCCCGGTGATCGCCATGGTCCACGGCGCCTGCGTCGGCGGGGGCAACGAGCTCGCGCTCTGGTGCGACCTGGTGATCGCGGCGGACGACGCCTACTTCGGCCAGTCGGGTGCCCGGGTCGGCGCCTGCCCGACGGTCGGCGCGACGCAGTACCTTCCGCGGATCATCGGGGAGCGGCTGGCTCGGGACATGATCTTCCTGGCCCGGAGGTTCCCTGCGGACGAGGCGGAGCGCATCGGGCTGATCAACAAGGTCGTACCGAAGGCCGATCTGCACAAGGAGACCGAGGCGTGGTGCCGGACCCTCGTCGGACACAGCGCCCAGACCCTGCGGGCGACGAAGAAGTCGATGAACTTCGAGTCCGACGAGCTGTACGCCTCGTGGCAGCACGGCATGGAGCTGCTTGCGCACATCTGGGGTACGGAGGAGTCGCTCGAAGGCATGCAGGCGTTCCTCGACAAGCGCGAGCCGGATTTTCAGCAGTTCCGCGAGCGGAACCGGGAGCGGGTGGCGGAGTACCTCACCGCCCAGGATCGAGATGATGTCCCGGACTGAGTCGGACGAGCATCCGAACCGTTCGGGTGGGCCGTAGGTGGCCATTGGCGAGGCGGGCGGGCGGTCGTTTCCCCTCGACCGCGGTGACCGCACATGACGACGCTGCTGGGCTGGCTGGCGGTGGTCGCCCTCATCGTCGGCAACGCGCTGTTCGTGGCCTCGGAGTTCTCCCTGACCTCGGTCGACCGCGCACGGGTCAAGCGGATGGCCGCGACGGACGACCGGCGTGCCGCGCGGGTCCTCGCGGCCACGCGTGAGCTCTCCTTCCATCTGTCCGGCGCCCAGCTGGGGATCACGGTCTGTTCACTCCTCCTGGGCTTCGTGGCCGAGCCCGTGGTCGCCTCGGCGCTGCACCCGCTGTTCGACGAGCTGGGCCTACCGGACCGGGGCACCGAGGCGCTGGCGATCGGGATGGCCCTACTGCTCGCGACCATCGCCCAGATGCTGTTCGGCGAGCTGGTACCGCAGAACCTGGCGATCTCCCGTCCACTGCGGACGGCGCTGGCGATCGCTCCGTTCCAGCGTGGCTTCTCCCGGCTGCTCCGGCCGGTGATCGCGCTGTTCAACGGCACCGCGAACGCGATCGTCCGTGCGCTGGGGACCGAGCCGCAGGAGGAGCTGCGCGCGGCCCGTACGCCGGACGAGCTGTCGTCCCTGATCGGCGCCTCGGCCGAGGAGGGCACGCTCCCGTCCGAGGTCGCCGCGCTGCTCCGGCGCACGCTGACGTTCGGCGACAAGACGGCCGGGGACGTCATGACACCGAGGGTGCAGGTCGTGTCCCTGGGCGAACGCCAGACCGCCGCCGAGCTGCTGGAGGTGGCCCGCCAGTCCGGGCACTCCCGGTTCCCGGTGCATCGCGGGCAGATGGACGAGGTGGTCGGCGCCGTACACGTCAAACACGCCTTCGCCGTACCACAGGCCGAGCGCGCGAACACGTCGCTCAAGCAGCTGATGATCGAGCCGGAGCGGCTTCCGGAGTCGCTGCGCTGCGACGACCTGCTGACCGCGCTGCGCGCCCGCGGGCTGCAGATGGCGATCGTGGTCGACGAGTACGGCGGGACCGCCGGGCTGGTCACCGTCGAGGACCTGGTCGAGGAGCTGGTCGGACAGGTCCGTGACGAGCACGACCACTCCGAGGAGCTGGACGTCATCATGCTCTCCGACGGCAGCTGGTCGGTGTCCGGCCAGCTGCGGTGCGACGAGATGCCGCACCGTCTGGGCTTCGACCCGCCGCCCGGGCCGTACGACACGCTGGCCGGGCTGGTGCTGAGCCGGTACGGCGAGATCCCGAGCGGCGGCGAGACGATCACGATCGGCGGATGGCGGTTCATCGTGGCCCAGATGGATCGGCGGCGGATCGACCGGGTCGAGGTCAGCCCTCCGTTGAGGGGAGACACGGGATGAGCCTGCTGCTCGTGGTCCTTCTCCTTGCCGGCAACGCGTTCTTCGTCGGCTCTCAGTTCGCGCTGATCGCCGCCCGCCGCGACCAGATCGAGCCGCTCGCCCGATCCGGGCATCGCGCGGCCCGAGTGACGCTTCGCCAGATGCGGCAGCTGTCGTGGATGCTGGCCGGGTCGCAGTTCGGCATCGCCGCCTGCTCGCTCGGGCTCGGCGCAGTCGCCGAACCGGCCTTCGCCCACCTGCTGGAGGGTGCGTTCGAGGCGCTGGCCCTGCCTGAGGCTCTGCTGCACCCGGTGGCGTTCGTCGTCGCGCTGGCGCTGGTGTCGTACGCCCACATGGTCGTCGGCGAGATGGTGCCGAAGAACCTCGCCCTCGCCGTACCCCTCAGAGCGGCGCTGCTGCTCGGCCCGCTCATCGCCGCCTGGGTGCGCGTGAACCGGCCCCTGCTGTTCACCATCAACTCCGCGGCCAACGGCATCCTCCGGCTGTTCCGGGTGGAGCCGAAGGACGAGCTGGCCGCGACGTACACGCCGTCGGAGCTGGCCGACCTGATCGCCGAGTCCGTGGCCGAGGGCCTGCTGGATCCGATCGACGAGCAGCGGCTGACCCGCGCGCTTCGTCTGGACCAGCACACCGCCCGGACCCTCACCATCCCGTTGGACGAGCTGGTCACCCTCGATCCGGGCAGCACGGTGCGCGAGCTGGAGGATCTGGTCGCGGGCACGGGCTACTCCCGGTTCCCGGTACGCGCGACCGACCAGTCCGGACGGGACGAGCTGATCGGCTACGTGCACGCGAAGGACCTGCTGGACCTGCACGAGACGCAGTACGACGCCCCGGTACCGGCCCGGCTGGTCCGGCCGATGGTCACCATCGACGCCGAGCTCCCGCTCACCAGGTCGTTCACCGCCCTCCAGCGGGCGGACCGCCACCTGGGCCGGGTCACCGAGAACGGCCGGACTCTGGGCGTGGTCGCGCTGGAGGACGTGCTCGAGGAGCTGGTCGGCGAGATCCAGGACGCCAGCCACACCAACGGCTAGCCGTACCGATCGTCAAATGTCCGCGGTCTCCGGGCCGGCGTCGCGGTCGCCACCACGGATGGGCAGCGAGGCGAAGGCGTCGGGCGGCTCCCGCCACACGTCCGGCGACTCTCCCCGGCGGGCCGCCTCGATCGCCCGCCACACCCGGTCCGGTGTGCACGGCATGTCGATGTGGCGTACGCCGAGGTGACGGACGGCGTCGATGACCGCGTTCTGTACGGCCGGCGTCGATCCGACGGTCGCTGACTCGCCGATTCCCTTCGCGCCCAGCGGATTCAGTGGCGTGGGTGTCTCCGTGTTCGAGACCTCCAGCCACGGCACGTCGACCGCCGACGGGAGCGCGTAGTCGGCGAACGTCGACGTCATCGGCGTGCCGTCCCCGTCGTACACGAACTCCTCCCACAGCGCCTGTGCGATGCCCTGCGCCGCGCCGCCGTGCTGCTGGCCGGCGACGATCAGCGGGTTGATCACCCGGCCGCAGTCGTCGACCGCGACGTGGCGAACGGGGGTGACCCGGCCGGTCTCGGTGTCCACCTCGACCGCCGAGACGTGGGCGCCGAACGGGAAGGTGGCGCCGTCCTGGGTGGCGCTCAGCCCGGACCGCAGCGGGATGTCGTGCTCATGCGCGTACGCCGCGACCTCCGCCCAGCGCACCGACGCATCCGGCACTCCGGCGACGTGGAACGAACCGTCGCCGAGCACGACGTCGTCCGGCGCCGCCTCGAGCAGGTCCGCCGCGACGTCCCGAGCCTGCTCGAGTACCGCGTCGGCGGCGGTCGCGACGGCGCTGCCGCCGAGCTGGAGGGAGCGGGAGCCACCGGTGCCGCCTCCGGAGGGAACGCGGTCGGTGTCCGACTGGACGTACGAGATGGACTCGATCGGCAGCCCGAGCCGGTCGGCGACGATCATCGAGAACGAGGTGGCGTGACCCTGGCCATGCGCCGACGTACCCGACATCGCGGTGGCGGTGGCGTCCGGATGGATCTCGACGAAGCCGTACTCCTGGGGTCGGACGCCGCCGGTGATCTCGGCGTAGACGGCGACTCCGATGCCCAGCTGGCGGACGTCGCCACGCTCCCGTCGGCGCCGCTGCTCGGCGCGCTGCTCGTCGTATCCGACGACGCGCAGGGCCTCCCGCAACGGCAGGTCGTAGTCGCCGCTGTCGTACGTCGCTCCGGTCCGCGTCTTGTACGGGAACGCGTCCGGCGGGATCAGGTTGCGCCGGCGCAGCGCGACCGGATCGATGTCGAGCTCGTCCGCGGCGAGGTCCATCATCCGCTCGAGCAGGGCGGTCGCCTCGGGGCGGCCGGCGCCCCGGAACGCGCCGACCGGCGACGTGTTGGTGAGCGCCGCGATGCTCCCGTACGACAGCGCGGGGATGTGGTAGACGCCCTGCGCCATGGTGCGGGTTGACCTGAGCACGAATGCGCCGCCGAACCCGGCGTACGCGCCGCAGTCGCCGATCAGCCGCAAGCGCATGCCGCCGATCGTGCCGTCCTTGCGGAGGCCGAGCTCGGCGTACTGCACCTGACCCCGGCCGTGCATCGACAGCATCGCCTCGCTGCGCGTCTCGGTCCACTTCACCGGCCGGCCAAGACGCCGAGCTGCGCCGATGACGGCGATGTGCTCCGTGGGGAGCCCCGGCTTGCCTCCGAACGCGCCGCCGACGTGGGGCGTGACGACCCGTACGTCCTCGGGTGCCAGGTCGAACGCCCGGGTGATCATCGAGCGGGCCAGGTGCGGCATCTGGGACGAGATGTGCACGGTGAGCCGGTCGCCGGGTTCGACGAGTACGGCGTTGCCCTCGATCGGCGCGACCGCGACCCGCTGGTTCTCCATGCGGGCTCGGACGACGTGGTCGGCACCGGCGAACGGGTCGACGCTCGGGTCGTCCCGTTCGCCGGCGGCGATGTTGCTGCCCAGGTCCTCGAACTGCAGGGGGGCGCCGGGCTCGAGCGCGGCGTCGGGGTCCGTGACGACGGGCAGCGGTTCGAAATCGACGTCGACGAGCTCCAGCGCGTCGGCCGCGACCGCCGCGCTGGTGGCGATCACGACCGCGACCTGCTCGCCGACGAAGCGGACGCGGTCGGTCGCGAGCGGAGGCCGCCGGCAGGCGTCGTTGACCGGCACGAACCCGCCGGACGGAGCGAGGTCGAGGTCGGCGGCGGTGTAGACGGCGACGACGCCGGGCAGCTCGCGGGCCGCGCCGGCGTCGATCGCCGTGATGCGCGCGTGCGGGAACGTCGAACGGACGAACGCCGCGTGCAACACGTCGGGGACCTGGTGGTTGTCGACGAACGTTCCGCGCCCGCGTACGAGATCAGGGTCTTCGACGCGGCGGACGGATGTTCCGAGTATTGATCCGGGCACGAGCGCAGGCTACCTACACCGTACCGGCGACCAGAGCCGGCTCCTCCTCGTCCCGGCTCAACGGCAGGTCGACCGGCGCGTTGCGCTCGGCCGACAGGTCCGCGGCCAGGTAGACCTCCATGGCCTGCCGGGCCTCCCGGGGTCTCACGAGTACGTCGCGGTCGAACACCACCGCGTCGAGGAAATACAGCGTCTCCTGCTCCATCGGCCCGGCGTACACATGACGGACCTGCTCGCCGGGCATCGTGGACAGCGGGAGCGTCATGCCCTCCGACATGGTGTTGAGCACGATGTCGCGGTGACTGTCGTCGAGCAGCAGCGCACCCTCGGTCCCCACTATCTCCATCCAGGTCGTGGAAAAGTTCGGATACCCGGGTGGCAGGATCCATCCCGCGGCGACGGTCAGGACCACGCCGCTGTCCATCGTGACGACGATCGACATGCAGTCCGACGTACCGTACTTCTCCTTCATCACCCGCTCGACGGCCTGCGCGTAGACGCGTACCGGACGGGCCGGCTGCAGGCACCACAGCAGGAAGTCGATGTCGTGCGTGGCCTCCATGGCCGCCGGAGACAGCACGATCCGACCGCCGATCTTGTCGCCGAGCCTGCGGGTGATGTGCCGGCTGATCAGCGCACTCACGGGTTCGCCGAGCGTGCCGTCCTCGATGCTTCGCTTCACCATCGCCTGCTTGGTGTTGAACCGCTGCGAGTACCCGACGGTGAACTTCACGCCTTGCCGCTCGGCGAGCTCGATGAGCTCGTCGCCCTCCTCGAGGGTGAGCGCGAGCGGCTTCTCGAGCAGCACGTGCTTGCCGGCCTCGAGGGCCGCCTTGGCCATCGGGTAGTGCGTCGTCTCCGGGGTGGCGGAGATCATCAGCGCGTCGATGCGGTCGTCGGCCACCAGGTCGTGGTAGTCCGTCGTCGCGGTGACGGCGCCGGTCTGCTCGGCGAGCTCCTTCAGGCGTATGCGGTCGATCTCCGCCAGATGTACGCCGGCGACCAGGGGGCTGGACGCCGCCGTCTGCGCGCGGATGCCGCCGCACCAGCCCGTACCGATGATTCCGACGTCGATCTTCTCCATGCGAATCTCCTTCGTGCCTTGCCAAACCGGTCTGTGTCGTTCTATGGCGGCCAGTCGTTCACAGCAGCGGCGGAACCGTGACCGGCTCCACTTTCACCGGCTGCCTGGATGCCGATGCATTCTCCATCGCCAGCGCCACCTCCAGGGCGAGGCGTGCCTCCTCCGGTGTCGTGAGCTGCAACTCCGAGCCGGTCGACAGATGGTCGAGCCAGGCCCGGGTCTCGTCCGCGATCGGCCCGAACATTCGCCCCAGTGCCCAGTCTCCCGACGAGGTCGTGCCGAGGTAGGCCATCTTGGCATTGCGGTCCGGGACGTACGGATGGTCGACGCCGCGGTCGGTGAAGAGGACGTTCTGCCGGTTGTCCTCGTCCAGCAGCAGCGTCCCCTCCGTACCCACGACCTCGACCCGGATCCCCTGACCCATGGTCGGGAACTCGGCCGGCAGCGCGTAGCAGATGGTGAACGACACCACGGCCCCGTCGGCGTACCGGACCACCGCACCGGTGAGGTCGTCCGGGCCGTCCGGGCCCACCCGGTCGCGGAGCACGGTCCCGTGCCCGGCGGCGTACACCTCGACCGGCGGGTTGCCGTTCATGTACCAGCCCAGCACGTCCAGCCAGTACGTGAGCACGTCGACGATCGGGCTGACATCGGCGCGTTCGAGGATCGCGAACGCCTGCGCCCGCGAGTTGAACACCCGGACCGCTCCCCCGATCGGCGTGCCCAGCTTGCCCTCGTCGATGTACCGCTTGCCGAGGAACACCTTGCGCCGATAGCGCTGACTGTAGCCGATCCGCAGCAGGGCCCCCTGCTCGTACGCCGCGGCGATCATCGCGTCGGCGTCCTCCCGCGTCGTGGCGAGCGGCTTCTCCACCAGCACCGACCGCCCGGCGCGGAGGGCGGCGATCGCCGGACGCGCGTGATCCGGCTCGGGCGTCGACACGATCACGGTGTCGACCCGCTCGTCGTGCACGATCTCTTCCCAGGAACCCGTCGCGACCTGGGCGTCCACGCTCCCGGCGAGCGCCCGCGCCCTCGTCTCGTCGATGTCCGCGACCGCGAGGTGCTCCACGGCGGGATGCTCAGACGCCAGCCGGGCTCGGTGTGTCCCCATCCGCCCGGAACCGACGATCGCCACCCCGAGCCGCCTCCGCTCGTACGGGGCCTCACCCATCGAGGGCTCCTCCTGCCGGGTCGTCACCGTGGCCGGCCCGGACGCGGAAAACCCCGCGCCGGACTAAAATGTATCCTACAATATGTAGACGAGCCCGACGGACCTCCGGACACGCCGTGCGGAACGTCACGCCGATGTAGCTGGGTTGTCATGATCGGGGAGATATAGTGGCTTATGGAAGCTATCAAGTTGGGTCGCAAACGTTCTGAGGAGCAGCGGGTCGTGAGTCTGGCTATCGGCGAAGACGAACGCCGTACGGCGCATCAACTCGTGCGCGACACGTTGCGGCAGGCGATCCTGACCGGGCAGATCTCTGGCGGCGAGCGCCTCGTCCAGGCCGAGCTCGCCCAGCAGATGCGGGTCAGCACGACGCCGGTACGCGAGGCCCTCCGAGACCTCGCGGCCGAGGGCCTGATCCGGCTGGACGCGCACCGCGGCGCCATCGTGCACAGCCCGAGCCAGTCCGAGCTCGAGGAGATCTACCGGCTGCGCCAGCTGCTCGAGCCGGAGATCATGGAGCGCGCGATCGCGCACATCACCGACGAGCAGCTGGAGGAGGCCACGCGCATCCTCCAACGCGCGGACCAGGAAGAGGACCCGACCACCTGGATCGACCTCAACCGGCAGTTCCACCGGCTCTTCACCCGGGCGACGCACTCCACCCGGCTGGCGGCGATCGTCGAGTCCCTCCAAGACAGCGCCACGCTGTACATCCTGGTCGCGCTCACCCGCGGCACCCGCAGCACCGACGAGGCCAACGCGCAGCACTGGCAGCTCCTCGAGGCGGTGCGCGCCCGCGACGTGCAGGCCGCCCGCAAAGTGATGCTCGCGCACATCCACCAGACCGTGGACGCGCAGCCCGACCTCCCGGAACGTTGACAATAGCCACTCTGCATCATGTAGGATGCAGAGTGGTGCGGCAGTCGGCACCGGGAAAGGTGAGTGCGAGTGGCGCGTTACCGGATCGTGGTGACCGATCAGGTGTTCCCCTCGGTGGAGACCGAACGCCGCCTGCTCGCCGAAATCGACGCCGAGCTCGAGGTTGCCTCCGGCGACCGGGATGAGGTCCTGGCCAAGGCCGAGGACGCCGACGCCCTGCTGAACACCTACTTCCCCGTCGACGCCGACGCGATGAGCCGGCTGCACAAGTGCCGGATCATCGCGCGCTACGGAATCGGCGTCGACAACATCGACCTCGACGCCGCGCGCGGTCGCGACATTGTCGTCACCAACGTCCCCGACTACTGCGTCGAGGAGGTCGCGGCGCACGCCGTGGCGATGACCCTGTCCCTGCTTCGCCGCATCCCCGAGGGCCAGGCCGTCCTCGACCGGGGCGGGTGGGGTATCGCCGACCTCCGTCCGATCAAGCGGCTGTCGGAGACCGTGGTGGGTGTCGTCGGCCTCGGACGCATCGGGCGGGACGTCGCCAAGCTGCTCGGCGGGTTCGGTGCCCGGGTGGTCGGCCACGATCCGTTCGTCACCGAGCTGCCGGGTGTGGAGAAGGTCGACGAGATCGACGAGCTGCTGGGCATGTCCGACGCGGTCACGCTGCATTGCCCGTTGCTGCCCGAGACCAGGGGGCTGATGAACGCCGAGCGGCTGGCTCGCATGCCGTCGCACGCCGTACTCGTCAACACCTCGCGCGGACCGCTGGTCGTACTCGACGACCTGCTCGACGCGCTCCGCCAGGGCGTCATCCGTGGCGCGGCCCTCGACGTGTTCGACCTTGAGCCGGTGGATGCCACCCGGCTCAAGGACGTACCGGGTCTGCTGGCGACCCCGCACATGGCCTTCTACTCCGAAGCTGCGCTCAACGAGTCGCAGAACAAGGCGACTCAGCAGATCATCAAGGTGCTTCATGGACAGCCGGCCGACTACCAGGTCAACGCCGGCTGAGCTCGACACCGCGAGCCGGACGGCTCGGAGCAGATCATCCGGGACATCGGCCTCTACCACGACTGATCGCAGCTCCTGACGAACGATTGGAGAGGGTATGTCCCAGCCTGCTTCCGGTACGTCCTCGGACCGGGTCGTCGCCATCGACGTACACGCCCACGTCATCCCGCCGTGCGTACCCGCGCCGGACTCACCGTGGGGCTGGCAGGGCAACCCGGTCACCAGGCACGCCGACGGCCAGCTGGAGATCACCACGAACGTCGGCCGGATGCCGATCGGATGGACCGAGGAGTCCGAGGACGTCGACCTGCGGCTGCGGCACATGGACAAGGCCGGGGTGGACATGCAGGTCATCTCCCTGATGCCGACGCTGTGGATGTACGGCGTCGACGGTCACGACTCGGAGGCCGCCGCACGACAGTCCAACGACGACCTGATCCGCGTCGCGGAGGAGCATCCGTCGAGGTTCCGGGTCTTCGCCCATCTCCCGCTGGACCGCCCGGAGGCGGCCATCGCCGAGCTCGAACGGGTCATGTCGCACGATCTGGTGGTCGGTGCGGCCGTCGGAACGAACGTGGCCGGCAAGAACTGGGACGAGCCCGAACTCCAGCCGGTGCTGGACACCGCCGACCGGTTGGGGGCGCTGCTGTTCTTCCACCCGATGGCGGTCCGCTTCCAGCCGCACATGCGCCGGTATCACCTGCGCAACCTCATCGGCAATCCCGCGGAGACCACGCTCGCGATCGCCGATCTGGTGTTCGGCGGGGCGCTCGACCGGCTACCGGGCCTGCGGATGGTGTTCGCGCACGGAGGCGGGTACGCGTGCTTCGCGGCCGGCCGCTTCGACCACGGGCACCGGGTGCGTACCGAGGCGCGCGAGCACATCCAGATCCTCCCCTCGGAGGCCCTGACCCGGTTGTACTTCGACAACCTCCTGCACAGCGATCACGCGACCCGTTTCCTGGTCGACACCGTGGGGTCGAGCCGGGTCGTGCTGGGCACCGACTACCCGGCGGACATGGGGCCCACCGACCCGGTGTACCCGCTCCTGAACTCGCCGGTCTTCGACGAGACCGAGAAGCGGGCGATCCTCGGCGAGAACCTCCTCGGGCTTCTCGGCCTCGACCGCGCCGACGTCGGCGCGGTCGCGCGTACCGCGGAGAGCGGCGGCTAGGGCCCTCAACTCGCGGGACGCAGCGTGTCGCGGCGGAGCAGCCTGGCGACGTTGTCCCGCAGTACGCCGTTCTTCTCCTGCTCGGACAGGCCCTCGCACGACGAGATCCAGTCGACCGGTCGCTCCTGGCCCATGTCGGCCGGATAGTCGGTGCCCAGCACGACCTGGTCCGCGCCCACCGTGTCGATGACGTACCGCAGGGCTCCCGCGCTGTGCGTCAAGGAGTCGAAATAGAGCCGCCTGAGGTACTCGGACGGCAGCAGCTCCGGATACTCGCGAGCCTCGGGCCGGACGGCGTACCCATGGTCGAACCGGCCGACGTCGGCGCACGCGAACCCGCCACCGTGGGCGAAGACCAGCTTGATGTCGGGAACCTCGTCGAGCACGCCGCCGAAGATCAGTGAGCCGATGGCGACCGTGGTCTCGAACGGGTTCCCGATGAAGTTGCGCATGTGGTAGCGCGGCAGTGCCGCCTCGACCCGGGACCCGGCGGGATGGACGAACAGCATCGCGCCGAGCTCCTCCGCGGCACGCAGGACCGGCAGAAGGGTCGGCGAGTCCCAGTTCTCCCCGTTGACGTGCGTACCCACCGCGGCCCCGACAAGTCCGAGCTCGTTGACCGCCCGGTCGAGCTCGTCGACGGAGGCGGACACGTCCTGCAGCGGCAGGGTCGCGAGGCCGCGGTAGCGCTCCGGCCAGCTGGTCGTCCAGTCCCGCAGCTCGTCGTTGACCTCGTGCGCGGCCGGGATCGCCTCCTCGGCGTCGAGGTAGTAACGAAACAGCGGCGGCGTCACGGACACGACCTGGACGTCGACCCCGGCGTCCGTGAACGTCGCCAGCCGGTCCTCCGGCCCGTTCCAGTACTCCGCGCTCCCGAGCCCGACCCGGTAGTCGCCGGTCACCAGCACCGGAGTCCCCCGCGCGCTCCGCTCCACTCGCGTGCCGTGCCACGGCTGCCCGGTGGTGGCGGCGTGGATCGCGCCCAACGGCAGGAAATGCGCATGCACATCGACGACGGGGTCCACACGTCCTCCTCTGCGATCCGATCCCCCGGATCGGCCCGGTCTTGTGACGGCCATCACCGGCCGCTATGATGATCCACTGTATATGAAACATCATATGCAACCTGCAGCGGAGAACACAGAGGCGCCGGTGCGATGAGAACCAGAACAGGACTCCTCGCGGCAGCGATGACCGCCGCGATCGTCGCCGCGGGCTGCGTGGCGCAAGAGGACGACCCCCCAGCGGAAGACACCTCCGCGGCCGCGGAGGACTGGGAGCCGGAACTCGTCGACGGCGAACTCCAGCCGCTCCCGGACGGATTCCCCGATGACGACATCACCCTCGTCAATGTCGACGTCGCGGGCTCCAGGGACGGCATCTACGCCCGGGACCTGCAGCGGATTCTCGAGGACATCTCACCGGTGGACATCACGGTCTCCGACGAACCGGCGACCCAGGGCGGCACCGTCTACGCCATGGCCGACGTCACGACCCGCCCCGGCGGGACCGAGGGCTACTACCCGATCATCTCGTCGATGCCGGGGACGTCGACCGACTTCCTCATCGAACCCATCGAGGACGACCTCGGGCTGACCCTGGAGGACATCACGTTCCTCATCTCCACCGAGGTCCACCCGTACGTCATCGCACAGCGTGCCGACGCACCCTGGGGTCAGAGCTTCGAGAAGTTCGTCGAGTACGGGCAGGAGAATCCCGGAGACCTGCGGTACATCTCCCACGGCGTCGGCTCCGGTCAGGACCTCGCCATGGAGTGGATGCTGAGCGAGCTCGGCATCGAGGTCCAGAAGATCCCCGGCGAGGACTCCGTCCAGGAGGTGGCCGCGGTCGCGGCCGGTGAAGGCGACTTCACGATGAACCGCCCGGACGACATCTCCCCGGTCGAGCAGGACGGCAGGATCGAGTCGATCTTCTTCAGCAGCGAGGAGGTTCCGGAGGCGTGGGCGGACATCCCCGGTGTGGCGTCGGCGAAGGACTACGAGAAGTTCGGCCTGCCGGACGCCTCCTGGGGCGTCGTGCTCGGGTTCATGCTGCCGGCCGAGGTGCCGGACCTGCACGAGCGGTGGCTGTACGCCCTGTTCGAGGCCGCGACCGAGACCGAGCAGTACCAGCAGCGCGGCGAGACCGTACCGGCGCTCCAGCTCCAGCTCCTCTCCACGCAGGAGGCCACCGACGTCGCCCACGACGCGTATGACTTCGCCGGGCCGATCGTCCGCGAGGCCGGTCTGGGCGCAGAAGAGAACGAGTGAACGCCTTCATGGCCCACCGGAGCTCCGAGGAGGTGTCGCACCGCTGGGAGCCGACCGATCCCGGCGAACCACCCGTCGAACGGATCGCGATGGTGGACCGTCGCATCGACATCGCGCTCGCGGCGGCGCTCGCAGCACTCGGCGTCGCGCTGATCGTGCTCTCCGGCGACATCCGGGCCGGCAGCATCCCCGACCCGATCGGCGCCGGTGGCATGCCGCGCGCGCTCGGAGCGTTCATGGTCGTCGCCGGCGTGGTGCTGATCGCACGCCGGCTGGTCTCCTGGCGCCGAAACCCCGGACACCTCGTACCGGCGGACGGCGGCACGGGCGACGAGCCCGACTACCCCTCCTCGGCCGTCCGTGCGTTCGGCATGCTCGCGGCCGCCTGGGGATGGGCGATGCTGATCCCGCTGGTCGGCTACCTGACCTCGTCGTTCCTGCTCGCGGTCGTCGGCATCGCGTCCATGAAAGTACGGTCTCCGTGGAAGCTCATCGTGGTACCGGCCCTCTTCGCGGCCATCACCTGGCTGTTGTTCAACCGGCTGTTCGGCATCCCGTTCCCGGCCGGGCCGATCGAGCAGCTGGGTGAGGAGTACATCCCGAGCCTGGAGTGATCCCGTTTCCGCACGCCGCCGGGTAGTCCTGACGTAGAAGACAGATGGGGACACTGAATGCTAGGACAGGGGCTCACCTCCCTCGCCGAGGGTTTTCAGCTGCTGACCGACCCGATCGTCTTGGTCATGATCTTCGCCGGTGTGGTTTGGGGCTGCATCTGCGGAGTCCTGCCGGGGACGGGCTCCGGAGTGGCGCTGGGTGTCGCCGTACCCGTCACCTTCACCCTCGAACCGGTACCCGCGGTGGCGTTCCTGGTCACGATCAGCGTCGCGGTCTCCTACGCCAACGGCCTGCCGGCGACGGTGCTCGGCATCCCGAACGCCCCGCCCAGCGTGTTCACCGCCATCGAGGGGTACGCGCTGACCAAGCAGGGCAAGGGCGGACTGGCGATCGCGCACAACTGGTTCTCGTGCGTCACCGGGCAACTCATGAGCATCCCGTTCTTCGTGGTGCTGATCGTCCCGCTGTCGACCCTGAGCTACAGCTTCCTCGCGCCCGAGATGTTCGCCCTGTACTGCCTGGGCATGGCCGCGCTGGTCAGCCTGACCGGCAAGAACATCCTGAAGGGGTTCGCCGCCGCGGCGGTCGGGTTCAGTATCGCCTTCATCGGACCGGATCCGGTGAGCAACGTCCCGCGCTTCGACTTCGACGTTCCCGAGCTACGCGTGGGGCTCGAGATCATCCCCGTCGTACTCGGATTCGTCACGGTGAGCGAGATCATCCGCGGGATGCGCCAGGTGTACAGCTGGGACGAGCTCGTCGGGCCGGCGGGCATGGTCACCAAGTTCCCCGGATTCGGTGTCCTCCGGAAGTCGTTGCGCCCGATCTTCACCGGAAGCATCATCGGCACCCTCGTCGGCGCGATCCCCGGCCTCAGCGGGACCGCGGCGGCCGTCATGTCGTACAACCAGGCGAAGCTGACCTCCAAGACACCGGAGCAGTTCGGCAAGGGCAGCGTGGAGGGGATCTCCAGCAACGAGTCCGCACAGAACGCCTCGCAGGCCGGCGAGATGGTGCCGACGCTCGGTCTGGGAATTCCGGGCAGCGACTCGATGGTCCTCGTGCTCGGCGCCCTCCTCCTCCAGGGGTTCGTGCCCGGGCCGCGGCTGATCACCGAGTCCCCCGAGCTCCTGTACGCCACGGTCGCCGGACTCCTGGGGACTGTGTTCTACCTCTTCCTGATCGGCTGGCCGACCGCGAAGCTCGTGCTCCAGGTGTCCCGGGTGGACCGGCGGATAGTCCTGCCCCTCGCGCTACTCATGACGCTGGTCGGCGTGTACTCGCTGCGCCGCTCGGTGTTCGACGTGTTCGTCCTGCTGATCTGCGGCGTGATCGGTTACTTCATGCTTCGCTACGGCTACTCGATCCAGGCCGCCGGCGTCGCGGTGATCCTCGCCGGCGGGTTCGAGTCCAACCTGCGGCAGGGGCTGTTGTTGGAGGACTCCAGTCTGATCGGGTTCGCCACCCGGCCCTGGACGGCGGTCATCCTGTCCGCCGCGCTCGCGCTGATCGTGTACGGGACCATGGCGACGGTGAGGCTGGTACGACGGGAACGGCGGCTGGCCGAGAGCGGCCAGCTGCCGGTTGGGTGACCGACTGATGAGGAGTTCGACTATGCGCGTCGCGATTCTGTCCGCGCCCGGGACCGTGGAGATGGCGACCTGGGACAAGCCGCTCGCCGGCGCCGGCGAGCTCGTCGTCCAGGTCGAGGCCACCTCGATCTGCGGCTCCGACGTGAGCGCATACCGTGGCGTTCATCCGCGGATCTTCCCGCCCAGCGTCCTGGGCCATGAGTGTGCCGGTGTCGTGGCCGAGGTCGGCGACGGTGTGCCGGGCGACCTGATCGGCACCAGGGTGTGCGTGGAGCCCAACATCTGCTGCGGTACGTGCCGATATTGCGTTGCAGGGTTGCCGAACATCTGCCCCGATTACCGCGTGCTGGGCGAGAGCACCGAGCTGCCGGGCGGGCTCGCGGAGTACGTCGTCGTACCGGCGAACCAGATCTACGAGCTGCCGTCGTCCCTCTCGCCGGAGGAGGGCGCGCTCGTACAGCCACTCGCGATCTCCTACGAGGGCGCGGTCGAGCGTGCCCGCGTACGGGAGAACGAACGGGTGATGATCCTCGGCGCCGGCCCCGTGGGTCTCGGGGCAATGCTCCTGAGCCGCCTTCAGGGCGCCGAGGTGCTCGTCCTGGATCTCGTCGACTACCGGCTCGAGAAGGCCAGGGAGCTCGGTGCGGAGAAGGCGATGCGAGCGGACGACCCCGCGCTCGACTCGGTGGTGCTGGACTGGACCGACGGGTACGGCGTCGACGCGGCGATCGAGGCTGTGGGAGGAGCGCAGTCCGACACTGTGGCGACGGCGCAGCGACTGACGGCTCCACGCGGGCGGATAGTCGTGCTCGGATCGTTCAAGCAGAAGACGCTTCCGTTTGCCGTTGCGGACTTGAAGAACCGCGAGCAGTCGCTGATCGGCTCGCAGGGTCACCCGCGCACGTTCACGCCGGTCATCGACCTGATCGCGCACGGGTCGCTGCGACCACACCAGCTGGTCTCCCATACCGTCGGCCTCGACGACCTGCCGGACGCGTTCCGGATGCTCGACGAGCGATCCGACGGCGTGATGAAGGTCGTGGTCAAGCAGGCATGAGCACACAACCACCGCTGGACGGCGTCCGCGTCGTCGACTTCTCCCGCGTGCTCGCGGGACCGTACTGCACAATGAACCTCGGTGATCTCGGCGCCGACGTCGTCAAGGTCGAACGTCCGGACGTCGGGGACGACCTGCGGTCGTGGGGCCCGCCGTTCGCCGAGAGCGGCGAGAGCACGTACTTCATGTCGGTCAACCGCAACAAGCGCAGTCTCGTGGCCGATCTCCGGTCCGAGGAGGGGCTCGCGCTGGCGCGCGAGCTGGTCGCCGGCGCGGACGTCGTGGTGGAGAACTTCCGGCCGGGGGTGATGGACTCGCTGGGTCTCGGGTACGACGACGCGTCCGCTGGGAACCCCGGCCTGGTGTATTGCTCGATCACCGGGTTCGGCGACACCGGGCCGTTACGGACACAGCCCGGATACGACGTGATCCTGCAGGCCATGACCGGGCTGATGAGCGTCACCGGCGAACCGGACGGCGACCCGATGCGGGTCGGAGTCGCGATCATCGACATCGCCACCGGTTTGTACGCGTTGTCCGGGATCCTCGCCGCTCTGCACGCCCGCGAGCGCGACGGTCGCGGCCAACGGCTGGACCTCTCACTGCTGTCCACCGGCATCGCCAGCCTGCCCAACCACACGGCTGGCTACCTGGTGGCGGGTGCGGAGCCGGGACGACTCGGCAACCAGCATCCCAACGTCGCGCCGTACGGCGTCTTCTCCGCCGCCGACGGCGATCTGGTGCTGGCCTGCGGAACCGACCAGCAGTGGAGCTCGCTCTGCGCGCTGATGGGGCATCCCGAAGCAGGGTCCGACGAGCGCTTCCGGGACAACCGGGGCCGGGTAGTACGGCGGGACGAGGTACAGGCCCTGCTGGAGGAGTGGTTCAGCACGGAGAGTACGGCGTCCCTGGCCGCCCGGCTGACCGAGGCCGGGATCCCCGCCGCTCCCATCCAGTCCGTACCCGCCGCCGTGAGCCACGAGCAGGTGGATGCGGCCGGCCTCCTGGCGGACTTCACCGACCAGGACGGCGCCGCCACCCGGCTGGTCGGCAACCCGCTGACCATGTCGGCGGCCGATCTCGGCGTACGCCGGCCACCGCCGCGACTCGGCGAGCACACCACCGAGGTCGCACTGGACCTCGGGTGGAGCGCGCATCGGATCGCACAGGCGGTCGCGATCGGGGCGCTGCAGGAGTCCCGCACCCGATCTTGACCGCGGAAAATGCTAGCCCCACCAACGAAAAGGAGACCGGCGTGGCCACGGACAGCGAGAAGAAGGAATACCTCGAGCACATGGTCGAGCAGCGCGGATACGTGCTCGAGTCGCACAAACTGCTCGCCGAACACGACCTCGACGCGCTGAAGGCGCTCAACGGGGTGGCGACGGCCTGCTACCTCGAGGAGCGGCTGCTCGACGACCGCACGAAGGAACTCCTGTTCATCGTCAGCATGACCGCGCTCAAGCTTCCCAAGCGCGCGATCCAGAACCACATCAAGCTCGCGCTCGACCTCGGGATCACGCCACAGGAGATCCTCGAAGCGATCGAGATCCTCCTGCCCGAGGCCGGCGTGCCGACGCTCTCGCACGGTCTCGAGGCCTGGGCCGAGGTCGTGGGAGCCGAGCCGTTCGCGCTGGAGATCGAGACCTACGAGGGCGGGCCGGTCGAGCAGGGGAGGCGACCGTGGACTTCAGGCTGACGCCCGAGCAGGAGGCCTTCCGCGACACCGTCCGGACCCTCTGCGACCGCGAGATCAGCCGCGAGTACGTCAGGGAGTGCGACCGCGAGCACCGTCCGCCGACCGAGGCGTTCCAGGCGATCGCGAAGCAGGGCTGGCTCGGCATCAACATCCCCGAGGAGTACGGCGGCTCCGGTGCCGGCGCCACCGAGGTCGCGATCCTGCTGGAGGAGGTCGGCAAGAGCTACCTCGACCTCGCGTTCTGGCTGTTCCGCCTGGTCACGTACGGCGGATTCGCGGTCGGCCGCGACGGCACTCCCGAGCAGCGGCGCCGCTTTCTGTCGAACGTCGCCACCGGCGAGTGGTCGATCTGCTTCGCGCTCACCGAACCGGACTCCGGGTCCGACGCCGCCTCCATCAGCACGTCGGCCGTACGGGACGGCGACGACTACGTCCTCAACGGGCAGAAGGTCTTCACCTCCGGGTTCAAGGTCAGCGACTACGTCCTGGTCGCCACCCGGACGAGCCGGGCCGACGACCGCCACCACGGGATCACCAACCTCCTGGTCGACACGAAGTCCCCCGGCCTACGGTCCGCTCCTCTGGAGACCCTCGGCCACTGGTCGCTCGGGACGACGATGCTGCACTTCGACGACGTCCGCGTCCCCGCCGAGAACGTGCTCGGCAAACCCGACGAGGGCTGGAGCGGCCTGAACGCCTACCTGAACTACGAGCGCCTCTCGCTCTCCGCGGCCCGCACCGGCGCCGCGCAGGCCGCGATGCAGGACGCACTGGAGTACGCGAAGACCCGGCAGCAGTTCGGCCGTCCGATCGGCAAGTTCCAGGCGGTCAGCCACAAGCTGGCCGACATGGCGGTGATGGTGGACCTGTCCAAGCTTCTGGTCATGCAGTACACCTGGCGTTTCGAGCAGGGTCTGGCGACTCCGAAGGACGCCGCCGTACTCAAGCTCTACTCGTGCGAGGCCTACAAGCAGGTCGCCGACCTCGGCCTGCAGGTTCTCGGGGGGTACGGATACACCATGGAGTACGACCTGCAACGGCATTTCCGCGAGTCACGTCTGGGAACGATCGGCGCCGGCACGTCGGAGATCCAGCGCAACATCATCGCGAAGAGCCTGGGGCTGTGACGGCATGAACACGCTGCTCACCGACGCCACCCGGGAATGGGCCAACCGCAGCTACCCAGTCCACTACGTCGCCGTCACGGCGGGCGATATCCGCAGATTCGCTTACGCCACAGGCGAAACCGACCCGATTCACTTCGACCGCGAGGCGGCCCGCGCCGCCGGTTTCCCGGACGTCGTGGCGCCGCCGATGTTCTACGTCTTCCTGCGCGTACAGCCGTACCATCTGCGCCCGCGTGCCGAGCTCGAGCCGGACGGCAGCCCCGCCGAGGACATCCCCCCGGTCGCGATCAAGGGCGCGATGGCCGGCGAGACCGTTCTGGAGATCGACGGGTGCTTCGTCGCCGGCGACGAGGTGGCCTGCCACAAGAGCCTGCTCGACGCGACCGAGAAGACCGGTCGCAGCGGTCCGTTGTTGTTCTTGACGTTCGAGTATCGGTACGACGTCGGGGACCGAACCGTCGTACTCGAGAAGTTCACCAGGATCCTGAGGTAGCCGCGATGACCGCATCCGACGCGATCCGGGAAGGCGACGTGCTCCGCGAGGTCGTACGTACGCCCGATGCGGTGGACCTCTTCCAGTTCAGCGCGGCCATCTGGCTCACCCATCGGATCCACTACGACAGTCCGTACACGACGGAGGTCGAGAATCATCCGGCGATGCCGGTGCAGGGTCCGCTCCAGGCTGTCTATCTCGCCCAGTTGGTACGGCGGGACCTCGAGCGACGGCGTCCCTCGTGCCTGGTGCAGGTCCGTCGTTACCGCTTCCGGCACACCGCCCCGGCGTACGTCGACCAGACCCTCCGCTGTCAAGGCACGGTGACGGAGGTCGACGGCGACCGGGTCACCTGCGAGGTGTGGGCCGAAGTCGACGGGCGCCAGACCACGGTCGGCCAGGTCGAGGTCGTCCTCCGGGAGAACGGCTCCGGGACGGCAGGTTGAGCTCCGTCCGCCGGCCGTCAGATCGCGACCAGGCCCACGGCCGCGATCGCGCGCAGCGCGCACGTCTCGTCCCGGTCCGACGTGTCGCCGCTGATGCCTATCGCGCCGCACAACCGGCGGTCCTGGTCGCCCACGAGCAGTCCGCCAGGTGCCGGAACCGCGCGCCCGCCGGTGACCCCGGTCAGGGCGGACACGAAGTGCGGGTTCGCCTGCGCGCGATTGGCGAGCTCGCGGGTGTCGAACCCCATCCCGAGCGCGATCCAGGCCTTGCTCATCGCGATCTCGGGTCGGGCGATGCCCGAGCCGTCCTGACGCGCCAGGGCGACCAGATGCCCGCCGGGGTCGAGCACCGCGACGGTCAGCGGGTCGCATTCGATCTCGGCGCCGTGCGCCAGGGCCGCCTCGGTCAGTCGGGTGGCCTGGTCCAGGGAGAGGGCTTCGCCGGTGGTTCTCACGAATGACATCATGCATCATGTACGTTCGTTTCCACAACGGGTAGTCTTAAGATGACGGCGCGCGAAATGGCAAAGAGAGGACGGCCTACATGCTGAAGTTCGCACCGCACTTGAAGGAGAACGTCGAGCGCCGGCGTCAGGACCTCGCCGCGTCTCCCTCCAGGACCGGCGTGATGTCGGTACGCACCTGGATGCTCGGCGACCAGCGATCCCGCGGAGACCTCAACGGCCATCAGGCCGAGTCCGACGAGGACACCACGTACGGCGGCTCGGACGCCGCGCCGCGACCGCTGGCGTACCTGCTCGCCGCCCTGGGGTTCTGCGAGCAGACCATGATCTCGCGCTGGGCATCGGATCGGGAGCTGCAGCTCGAGGACGTACAGATCGAGACGAAGGGCTACTGGGACCGCAAGGGCGGCCACGTCGAGGGGTTCGAGCCGACCGGATTCGGGCGGTTCACCGTGCGAGTGGAGGTGCAGAGCCCCGAGGACGCGGACACGATTCGGGAGATGATGGAGAACGTCGAACGGCAGTGCTACGTCGTCAACACGTTCAAGCGCTGCGCACGCGTCGAGCACACCCTCATCCACAACGGCGACGAGATCATGGCGACCGTGGTCGGCGAGTCACCCTCGGACGCACCCTAGTCAGTCGCGCTACCCAACGGAGCATAGGCCCCGCTCCTTCATCGCATCACATCTCGCCAGCCAAGCACTCTTCACTCACCACGCCGCTCTTTGCTCGCCGGGTCACCGGCCGGCGTCCGAAATGCTGCGTATGTGGCACGGTTGAGCGAGCAGATAACGGACCAGCGAGCGAAGACGACGCGGCGGTCTTGGTTATGTGCATAACGGTGCCGGCTCGTGCAGACGAGAGTCGGACATTGTCGCAATCTCGCTGCGAAGGGCCCACGCCCTCGCGCCGAGATTGCACATCTGGTCGCCGAGGAGTGCGCCGACATCGACCCGACCACGATCGAGCCGGACTAGAACGGGGAGACGCTCCACCTTCACGAAACCGTCGCCACCTACCTGACCGGATGGAGCAACAAGAAGTCAAATCTCAAACCCAGTCAGGCACGCGACGCCGGACGTACCCTAGTCGCTCGCGCCGAGGAAAACGGCCAGTTCTGCAATCTCGGCGCGAGGGAGCGGCGGGTTCTGCAATCTCGGCGCAAGGAAAACGGCCAGATGTGCAATCTCGGCGCGAGAGAGCGGCGGGTCACGGGCCGGACGACAGCAGCCGGCGTCGCAGTGACTCGAGGGCGAACGCGGCCGCGCGGGTCTGCACGAGGTCGCGGTCGCCGTTGATGTACGTCTCGTCGGCGTGGATCTCGTCTCCGGGTCCCGCGATCGCCCAGATCGCCGTACCCTCCGGTGGGCCGCCGGGCGCGACGTCGCCGGGCGCGACGCCGACGGTCGCGACCGCGAGATCGACCCCGAACCGTTCGCGAGCGCCGCGCGCCAGCGCGACCGCGACCTCCTCCTCCGCCACGAGACCTCGACCACCCAGCGGCCCGAGGTCCAGACCGAGCTCGGTCACCGCGGTCTCCGCGGCGTACACCACGACCCCACCGCGCAAGTAGTCCGCCGCGCCGGGAGCAGAGGACAGCGCGGCGCTGACCCGACCCGCGGTGCACGACTCCGCGGTCGCGATGGTCCATCCCCGAGCGCGCAGCAGATGCGCGATCTCGTCCTCGAGCCTGCGCTCGTCCACGCTCGTGACCGCGTCGCCGAGGCTGCCGGCCGCCTCCTCCACGACCGCCGTCGCCCGCTTGCGCGCATCCAGGGGTGTCGGTCCGGTCGCGGTGACCCGTACCTGCACCTCGCCCGCCTTGGCGAGGAAGCCGAGCTCGATCCCGTGCTCCGGATCGGACGGCTTCGCGGAGGCCGCCTCGAGCCGGTCCGTGATCTCGGTGAGCGCCTCCCCGATCCACGACTCCCCCGCGCCGGCGACGTGCAGCGTTCTCGTCACCCGGGCCTGCCCACCGGCGCGCTCGACGAGGTCGGGAAGCACATCGCGCTCCGCGGTGCCCTTGTACTCCCATGGCACGCCCGGCAGCGCATGAACCGTCACCCGGCGCCCGGCACGCTCGGCACGCTCGGCAGACGGAGCATCGAGGACGAAACCGGCGGCCGAGCCGAGCGGCTCATGAATCCGCGCACCGATCGGTACGTCCGCCTGCCGGAGCGCCCCGGACGGCATGGGGCGGTCCAGCCGGCGGTACACGTCCTCCAGATGCGCCACCAGCTCCTTGCGGCGTTCGAGGCCGACGCCGGCGAAGTCCGCGATCGCATACCTGGTGAGGTCGTCGGAGGTGGGACCGAGACCGCCGCTCACGATGAGCACGTCCGCCCGGTCGGCCAGCCATCGTAGGGCGTCCACGATCGCGTCGTGGTCGTCGCCCACCAGCAGCTCGGCGACGACCCGGCACCCGCTCTCCATCACCCGGCGCGCCATCCAGGCGGCGTTGGTGTCGATGATCTCCCCGGCGACCAGCTCGGACCCCACCGAGCACATCGCCACCCTCATAGGCCGAGACCGTCGCGCAGGGCCTGCGGGTCCGGCGGCAGCTTGACCGGCTCGCCGGTCTTGACCGACAGGTCCATCGCCATGGTGATCAGCAGGTTGCGGTGACCGTCCTGCGCAGTGGCGTGCTGGGTGTCGCGTCCCGAGACCAGCCGGTTGTACCAGTCGTTCGTCTCCTCCCGCATCGGTCCCCACAGCCCGTACTCCCCGTGGTCTCCCGGCGGGTAGCTGCCCACGAAGTCGACGTACCGCGGCTGTGCCGCCTCGAACCCCTTCGGCCGGTACCCGGGCCCCTGCGGGGTCTCGGACGCGACCAGCACGTCGCGGTGCGTGTCCTCGATGTCGAGTACGCCGGTCTCGCCGACGACCCCAATCTCCAGCCCGTACACCGCGCCGGGCCAGGTGATCGGCAACGCCCAGCTGATGTTCATGCTCCACAGCGTCCCGTCGGCGAGCGTGAAGATCGCGAGCGTGTTGTCCTTCGTACCGAGCTCGCCGAGGACCTTGTCGCCGGCCCTGGCGTACACCTCCACCGGCTCCTTGCCCTCGATGCCCTCGAGCAGCCACAGGCACACGTCGAGACTGTGCGTTCCGGAGACCACCATCGGCGTGAGCGTCGCCCGCTGGTCGGTGCGCTCCAGGGTCGCGAGCGGCACCATGCGGTTCATGAACGCCCGGGTGACCACCGTGGTCACGTCCCCGATCGCGCCGTCCTGAATGCGCTGTCGGGCCGTGATGAACCTGCGGCGGAACCGCTGGGTGTAACCCACGACCGCGTCGATGCCGTTGTCCTCGATCGCACGGAGTACCTCGGCGGACTGGATCGGATCGGTGGCCAGCGGCTTCTCGATGAACAGCTTGTGACCGTGCTCGACGCTGGCCAGGATCGGGTCGACGTGCCAGTTCTCGTCGGTGGCCACGATGACCGCGTCGACCTCCGGCCGGGCGAGCAGGGCGCGGAAGTCACCGGTCGCGAAATCCGCTTCGGTGTCGCGCGCCAGGTTGTTCATCACCTCGGCGTCGATGTCGCAGACCCCGAGCCAGCCGACGGCGGGATGCTCGCGGGCCAGCTCGGCGCGAATCCGCCCGATCGTCCCGCTGCCGATGACGGCCAGTCCGAACTTGTCGTTCTCCACGTTCACTCTCCTCTGTTCACCGGTTTACTCGCTGATATCGAGCGCCTCGACGGCGGCTCGGTCGACTTCGACACCGAGACCGGGCGAGTCGACGGCTTCCAGATGCAGTTGGCCGTCCTTCACCTCGAGCGGTTCGGCGACCACGTCGGTACGGCTGAAGTGCGGCGTGATCGCCGTGCCCAGCGGCAGCTCGGGGGCCGCCGCGGCCACGTGCAGGAGTGCCGCGGACCCGATGCTGCTGTCCCCGCACATCCCGGCGAGGAACGGCTGCACGCCGGCGAGGTGGCACAGGTCGAGCAGCGCCCGGGCTCCCTCGATCCCACCCGCCTTCAGCAGCTTCACGACGACGCCGCCCGGCGTCGTACCGGCGGTCAGGGCCGACAGCAGCTGCGCCGGGTCGTACACGCTCTCGTCCGCGGCCACGACCACACCCGGCGTCGCGCTGAGCTGCGCCAGCCCCGCGAGATCCCACCGAGACACCGGCTGCTCGATCACGCCGACGCCCAGCTCCGGCGCGTGCCGGGCGAAGGCAGCCGCCTGCGCGCGTCCCCACGCCTGGTTCGCGTCGACGTAGATCCGGGTGTGTGGCCCGGCCGCCTCGCGTACCCGCTCGACGGCGCGCAGGTCCGCGGCCACGTCGTCCCGGCCGACCTTGAGCTTCAGAATCCGAAAGCCCGCGTCCGTCGCCACCTGCGCGTCGTGGGCGTCCTGGTCGTCGTCGAAGTGGCCGAGGTGGTAGACGACGGGTACGGCGGTACGGCGGGCGCCGCCGAGCAGCCGGTGAAGCGGTACGCCGAGCATGCGACCGCGCAGATCCCACAGTGCCATCGACAGCGCGCACCGGGCACCGATCAACCCGCCGAGCCGTCCGCCGATCTCGGGCAGCGACGCGGCCACCGCCTCCGCGTCCCGGCCGAGCACGGACTCGGCGGCCGTCCGCTCGACCGCCGCGCGCGCCGACGCCGGGGTCTCGCCGGTGAACGTGATGTTGAGCGGCGCCTCACCCCAGCCCTCCACGCCGTCGGCGCGCAGGTTCACGAGCAGCAGCCTGGACGCCGTGGTGGTCTTGTTCGACGTGCTGAAGACCGTGGTCAGCGGGATCTCCACGTTGTAGACCCGGACCTCGGAGATCGTGGGCATCGCGTTCCTCACCTCGCGTTCAGCGCTCTAGGACGCGACCTGCTCGCGCTCGGCGATCTCGACCATCGTGCGCACGTAGGCCAGCACCTTCTCCTCGGGTACGCGCGCGCTGCGCCGGATCAGGTTGACCTCCTGGTGCGGCTCGAGCTCGAGATGGAGCGAGTCGTGGACCCGGTTCAGCATGTTGAACATCGCGCTCAGCCAGGTCAGCTCCACGATCTCGTCGTCGTCGAACCACTGCCGCAGCGCCTCGAAGGCCTCGTTGTCCCGATCGGCGGTGTTCCCCGTGACCGCCTCGGCCCAGCGCACCACGGCCTTGTCCCGATCGCTCAGCACGTCCGACCCGGCGTAGTCCCCGTCGAGGACCTCGATCTCTGCCATCGTGATTCCCGTTGCCTGCCCGAGGGACGTGTTGTGCGTGACGCAGTACTCGCACGCGTTCGTGAGCGAGGTCTTCAATACGACCAGTTCCTTCGTCCGCCCGTCCAAGCGACCGCCGGCGCCTTCTCTTTGCAGGGAGGCAAGAAACGGCAGCATCCACATGGCGACCTTCGGCACCCGGCCGTAGACGCGCATCGAGTTCGGAACCCGGCCGATCAGCTCGGTGCAGCCGTCCCAGAACGCCTTGGTGAGCTCGTCGGCCTCGTCGTCGGTGAGGAGGGGCACTCGCGTCATCGTCAGATCCTTCCTGTCGGCGGTCGGCGGTCGGCGGAAACGGCCAGAAGTGCAATCTCGGCGCGATATGTCGTGGTCACAGGAGCTCATGGCCGATCTCGAAGTACGCCGGCGGCACCTGGAGGTCGAGCTGTCCGATCATGAGATATACGGCGATCGGGACCGCCAGGCCGACGACTGCGACTCCCGGCCAGGTCCACCGCGCCTCCAGCCGGATGAACGCAACGACGAACACCGTCGCCGCGACGAAGACACCGGCCAGGTTCAGCAGGACGATGAAGCCGGCGAACCACGCCAGGTAGCGCAGCGCCAGGAGCAGCCCCCGGGCGCCCATCTCGCGGACCAGGGAGTCGACGTCGATTCCACGCAGGGAGATCGGACGCCCCTTCGCGAAGCCGGCCAGGTCGATGCTCATCTGGACCGCCGTACCCACCACGATGATCCCGGCCGCCGCGAGCGGGAAGTACGCCGCACGCGGCCGGAAGGTCAACGCCTCGAGGAACGCCCAGGCCCCGATCAGGAGCACGAGCACGTTGAGCGTCAGGCGGGCGATCTCCCACAACCGGACCTGCGTCGGCGCCGTATCGCTCACTGGCCGTCCACCCCCGTGAGCTGCGCTTGCTGCTCCCGCCGGCCGCGCACCTGTCGCATCAGCTCGACGACGAAGCCGAGCACGATCAGGGCGCCGATCACCAAGACGCCCGGGCGACCCAGCCAGTCCATGCCGTACCGGCTGATCGAGAGGTGCAGGTAGCGCTCCGCGGGTTCGGCCAGCACGAACCCGACGATGAACGGGGCCCGCGGCCACCCGACCTGCTTCCACCACCAGCCCGCCGTGCCGAGAACGAACAGGACGGCGATGTCGCCCCAGTGGTGCGAGGACTGGTATGCGGCGTACGTGATGACCACGAACAGGCACGGGACCAGGACCTTGGGCGGGACCGTCGTGATCCGGGCGATCTGCCGGGTGAGCAAGAAGCACGCCGCCGCGCCGAAGCAGTTCGCCATCGCGTACGTCCAGACGACGGACAGGGTGAGCGGGAGCTGCTCGTCGATCATGTCGGGACCGGCTTTTACGCCGAGCAGGAGCAGACCGCCGAGCAGAACCGCCGTGGTCGGGCTGCCGGGGATGCCGAACAGCAGGGTGGGGACGAGCGCACCCGCCGTGACCGCGTTGTTCGCGCTCTCCGGCGCGACGACCCCGCGAATGTCACCGGAGCCGAATTTCGAGGACCCCTTCACGGTCTGCCTGGCCATGCCGTACGCGAACCAGTCCGCCACCGCGCCGCCGAGGCCGGGCACGACCCCGGTGAAGTTGCCGAGCACGGACGATCGCGCGATCAGGAACTTGTTGCGCAGGGCGTCGCGTACCCCGTCCAGGCGCCGGCCGAGGAGCCGGACCTTTCCCGCGATCGGCCGGTCCTCGATCAGCAGGTCGAGCATCTCCGGAACGGCGAAGAGGGCCAGTGCGACCAGGACGATCGACAGCCCGCCGAACAGATAGAGCACGTCGAACGTGTAGCGGTACTCGGCGGTCGCGGGCGCGGCGCCGATCGCGCCCGCCAGCAGCCCGAGCGCACCCACCACAAGACCGGGAATGGGCTGACCGGCCGTGAGCAGGGCGACCAGGCAGAGGCCCAGGAGCGAGAGCATGAACAGCTCCGGCGATCCGACCGCGAGCACCAGCGGCCGGATGATGACCAGCGTGGCGAGCAGGACGGCGGCACCGATCAGGCCGCCCGCCAGAGAGGAGGTGAACGCCGCACCGAGTGCGCGCTCGGCCTGCCCCTGCCGGGCCAGCGGGTAGCCGTCCAGGATGGTCGCCTGCGCGCCCGCGGAGCCGGGGACGCCGAGCAAGACCGAGGGAAAGGTGTCCGCGGTGCTGATCACCGCTGCCATTCCCATCAGCAGGGCGAGCCCCGAATAGGCGTCCATGCCGAAGATGAACGGCAGCAGCAACGACATCCCGGTGACGCCGCCCAACCCGGGTATGACACCGACGATGAGGCCGACCATGGTGCCGAAGAGCACCCAACCGACGTGCTCCAGACTCAGGACCTGCGTCAGGGCCTCACCGGCGGCATCGATCACTGCGTGAACTCATCGGGGTAGTTCTCCTGTACGAAGTTCTGGATCCACTCGACGGACTCGTCTGGGATATCCTGGACGGTCTGCTGCGCCTGATCGAGCGCCTCCGGCTCGTAGATCGGCTCGGCGGGGCTCAGCTCCTGCCAGCCCTCGACGTAGTCCGAGTTCTCGATCGCGTCGGAAAGCCCGGAGCGGAGCGTGGCCACCGCGTCCGGCGGCGCGTCCGGGTGCATGGTCATCGAGTGCGCCACGTGGATGACCGCCATGACGTCCTGGAACGCCTCCCACGCCGGGCCGCTCGGCGGCTCGCCGTAGATCATCTCGTGCGCCTCGTCCACCGTCGGCGTGTCCGGAAGCAGGGGGTCGCGCTCGAAGGTCCCGTCCTCCTGGAGGAAGCCGAAGGCGACCAGCGGGATCGCCTCGCCCTTCTCCTCCATCTGCTGGTTCTGGTTCCACACGACGTTCGTGGTGGCGTCGAAGTTCGTCTCGCCCTGCTGGAACGCGAGCACGGTGTCGCCGGTGCCGCCGTACCCCCAGATCTCCTGCATGTCCTCCCGTACGCCGAGCACCTCCAGGGCGAGGACGAACATGAGATCTGTCGAGATCGGCGAAACGCCACCCTTGACCAGCTCGCCGGCATGCTCGGGGAGGTCCTCGACGGTCTCGATCCCGGTGTCCGGGTGGACGTAGAACATGCCGGTGTACGGGAACGCCGCGATCGGGGTGAGCTCCGCGACGTCGTACTGCACCGCCGACTCGCCCACCAGCCACGGCATGGTCGTCGTGAAGGCGGAGAGGAAGATCGTGTAGCCGTCCGGCGACATCTCGTTGAAGTAGCGGTTGCCGCCGCCGATGCCGCCGGCGGACTCGTCGTGCTCGACCTGCACATCAGGGTTGCCGGGCACGAACTCGTTGATGTACGGCGAGTTGAACTGCGCCGTCGCGTCGGCGCCGCCACCGGGGGCGGCCGGCACCAGGATGGTGACCGTCTCGCCGTCGTAGAAGTCGGAGCTGGCCTCGCCACCCCCCTCCTCGGCCGACGTCCCGCCGCCGTCGTCCTGAGCACACCCGGTGATGACCAGAGCCATGGCCAAGCTGAGTAGCAGTGGGGACGTCGGTCGGGCTCGCATATCTCGGCCCCTTCCTGATGAGGCTGGCACCCGCTTCCCGAATTCTTACATCATATAGGATGCCGATTGCACGTCAAGGGAGAGCTGTCCTGCGGTACGTGCGCTTGCGCGCACGGTGTGCATGACACGTCGAAGGAGACCCATGACCGGACCCGTCCATGTACGTCTCGGCGGCTACGCGCCCGCCGACAGCACCCACGGCCAGGCTCTGGACCGCATCGCCGCCGGCCTCCGCGCGGGTCTCGGCGACCGGGTCAAGGTCGAGATCGAGCACAACATCCTCGACCGCGGCCGCCCGGCACAGGCCCTGCTCTCGGAGGTCGAGTCGGGCGCCACCACGGCGTGTTTCTTCTCCACCAGCTACCTCGCCGACCGGGTACCGGATCTCGCGATCCTGGACCTCCCGTACGTCTTCGGCTCGCTCGGGCACGCGCACGCCTGCCTCGACGGCGACCTCGGTACGCGGCTGTCCGAGCGGACCCGGGCCGCGACCGGCCTGCTCCCACTCGGCTACTGGGACAACGGGTTCCGCCACCTCAGCAACGCGCACCGCGAGGTCCGCACACCGGCCGACTGCCGTGGGCTCCGCGTCCGGCTACAGCCGAACTGGGCGCACGAACGCCTGTTCCGCGAGCTCGGCGCCGAGCCGGTGCCGAACGACCTCAGCGCCGGGATCCGCATGCTGCGCTCCGGCGAGCTCGATGCGCAGGAGAACCCGCTGGCGAACTTCGTGGCGTACGGCGTGCACGAGCTGCATCCGCACCTCACCTTCACCGGTCACGCGTACGGCGCGCGCGGCGTCTACGCGAGCGCCCGGCAGCTCGCCACGTGGCCTGACTCCGACCTCGAGGTGCTGCACGAGTCCGTCGCCACGGCGATCGCTCAGCAGCGGTCGGCGGCCGCGGCCAAGGAGGCCGAGCTCGAGACCTGGCTCACCGCTCGCGGCACCCGCCTGCTCCGGCTCGGCGAGGAGGAGTACGCCGGCTTCCGGACCGCCGCCGCACCGGTCCTGGAAGAGGCCGCCTTGCGGCTCGGCGAGGAACCGTTCGCGCTGATCGAGACCTGAGCCGGAGGCCGAGATGGACAAACCGCGAGTCGGCGCCGTCGGGGTCGGGCTGCTCGGCTCGGCCCTGACCGGAACGCTGCTGCAGGAGGGTTACGAGGTACGGGCCTACGACCCCGACCCGAAACGGGTGCGCGAGCACGAGGATCGCGGCGGCCGGGGTGCGTCCTCGGTCCGCTCCGCGGTCGAGGGAGCCGACATCGTCCTGCTCGCCCTCCCGACCGGCGCGATCGTTCGTGAGGTCTGCCTGGGAGACGACGGAATCGCGGATTCCGCGACACCCGGCACCCTCGTCGTCGACGCGACGACGGCCCGCCCCGACGACTCGATCGAGACCGGCCAGGCCCTCGCCGAGCGCGGGATCCCGTTCCTCGACGCCAGCGTCAGCGGCTCCAGCGCGATGGCCTGGGAGCGGGACATCGTGTTCCTGGTCGGCGGGGACGACGGCGACGTCGCGCGAGCTCGCCCGATGCTGGCGTCCATGGCCCGGGCGGTGCATCACGTCGGACCGCCGGGCGCGGGCGCGCGGACAAAGCTGATCGTGAACCTCGCGCTCGGGATCCACCGGCTGGCGCTCGCGGAGGCGCTCACGTTCGGGGAGCAGTACGGCATGGATCTCGGGCGGCTGCTGGACGTGCTGAAGGACAGCGCGGCGTACAGCAGGGCGATGGACGGTTGGGGCGACCGCATGGTGACCGGCGACCACGGTACGCCGAGGTCCCGGATCCGCCAGCACGCCAAGGACGTGCGACTCATGCTGGACGAGGGTGCCGCGAGCGGAGCACCGATGCTGCTGACGTCGACGATGGCGCAGGTGCTGCAGGTCGCGCAGCAACAGGGGCTCGGGGACGCGGACAACTCCGCGGTGATGGAGGTGCTGCGCCGGCTCGCCGGCCGTAGGAAGGGCTGGCTGGGTGCTAGGCGGAGCCGGCGACGTCAGCCTCGGTGAGGACCGCGACCTCGATCGGCGACTCGAGCAGGTCGGCCACGTTCGCGCGGTAGGCCTTGTAGTAGTCGGCCGCGCGATGGGCCTCCAACGCGGCGGCGTCGGTGTACCGCTCGAACAGATGGAACCGGACGGCGTCCTCACCGGACTGGTAAAGGTCGTACACCTCGCATCCCGACTCGCGCCGGGTGTTCTCGACCATGACATCGAGCTCGGCGCGCAGTGCGTCGACCTTGTCCGGACGAGGAGAGAAGCTGGCGAATACCACCGCTGGAGCGGCCATACTTGTACCTCCCGTAGTAGGGCCACATATAATACATCAGACCAGATGTCGGACCCGGTGCCCGGCATCGCGAGGACGGAGGGCTAATGGCGAACCGCTATCCGGTATCGGCCCTGCAGGCGTTCACCACGACCGTCCTCGAACAGTACGCCGTACCGCCGGCCGACGCCCGCACGACGGCCACCCGGATGCTGGACGCCGACCTGCGCGGCATGAGCGGTCACGGCGTCCTCCGGCTCCCCGGATACGCCCGCCGGCTGCGAAGCGGCGGCTACAACCTCAAACCGGACGTGCGGATCGTCCGCGAGTCCCCGGTCAGCGCGCTGGTCGACGGCGACAACGGTCTCGGACAGGTCGTCATGACCAAGGCCGCGTCCATCGCGATCGAGAAGGCGGGCCAGAGCGGTCTGGCCTGGGTCGGCGTACGCCGGTCGAACCACGCCGGGGCCGGCGGGGTGTACGCCGCCATGCCGCTCGCGCACGACATGATCGGCCTCTACATGGCGATCGGCAACGCCAACCACATGCCGCCGTGGGGCGGTGTGGACATGCTCCTGAGCACCAACCCGATCGCGGTCGCGATCCCGGCCGGCGACGAGCCGGCGTTCGTGCTCGACATGGCCACGACGCAGGCCTCGTACGGCCGAATCAAGGTCGCCGCGGATCGCGGCGAGACCATGCCCGAGGGCTGGATGGTCGACCGCCGCGGCCACCCGCTGACCGACCCGAACCGCGCCGACGAGGGCTTCCTCATACCGATCGGCGGTTACAAGGGGTACGGGCTGAACCTCGTGATCGGCGCCCTCGCCGGACTGCTCAACGGCGCCGCGCTCGGCAGCGCGGTCATCGACTTCAACCGCGACTTCGAGACCCCCACCAACACCGGGCAGACGATCGTCGTCGTACGCCCCGACCTGTTCCAGCCGATCGAGGAGTTCAAAGCCGCCATGGACCGGCACATTCGCGAGCTCAAGTCCTCCACCCCGATGGAGGGTCATCCGGCGCTGCGCGTGCCCGGCGACCAGGCCCCGCAGCGGACCGCCGAGATGCGCGAGAACGGCGTACCGCTCGCCGAGGCGACGGTCCGGAGGCTCGCGGGCCTCGCGGACGAGCTCGCCATCACCGACCACCCGTTCCGGTCATGAACGCCCAGAGCACGCACGACCTACGGCCGGGTACGCGAGCCGGCCTAGCCACGTTCGGACGAGTCCTCGTCGCCCGCCTGGGCCCGGGCGAGGACGTGCTGCCCGCGATGGAGCGCCTGTTGCTGGACGCCGGCCTCACCAGCGGCGTGATCCTCAGCGGGGTGGCCAGCCTGCACCACGCGTCGGTACGCAACATCACCCGGTTCCCCGACCAGTGGCCGATCCGGGACGACATGCGCAAGAAGTCGACCATCCCCGGACCTCTCGAAATCCTTGCCATGCAAGGCAATATCGCACCCAAGCCCGATGGCGGGATAATCATCCACTGCCACGTCGAGTTCTCCGTCGGCACACCCGCAGCCGTCACCTATGGAGGTCATTTGATCGAGGACACCATCGTCGGCACGACCTGCGAGGTCTATGTCGCCGAGCTCTCCGGTCTCGACGTACGCCGGGAGCACGACGACGACACCCAGACGCTCGAGATCACGATGAGCCCACGGCTTCCGCGGTGACGCGAGAGCCACCAACGATGAGGGAGGCACCCCAATGCCAACCGTAGACATAGTCATCGACGGCTACCCCCTTCGCGCAAACCAGGGCGTGATGGGATTCTGCTCGGCACTGCTGATCGAGGGAGAGAAGCGGACCCTCGTGGACGTCGGCCATGTCGGACGACGCCCCGCCCTGCTGGAGGCACTGGAAGCCCGCGGGCTGACACCCAAGGACATCGACGTCACCGTGATGACGCACGCGCACTGGGACCACGCGCAGAACTTCGACCTGTTCGACCATGCGCCGCTGCTCATCCACAACTGGGAACGCAAGTACGCCCACAAGCCGCACATCAACGACTGGGCGACCCCGCAGTGGACCGGCGCGATGATCGAGACCCAGTCGAACATCACCGAGGTCGACGAGGGTTACGAGATCGAGCCCGGCGTGAGCCTGATCCACACCCCTGGCCACTCGCCCGGCTGCCTCTCGGTGCTCGTCGAGACAGACGACGGCGTCGCCGCGATCACCGGCGACGTCCTGCACTACGCCACGGTGGCGCTCACCAAGACCAACCCGCTCGTCTTCTGGGACGAGAAGCTCGCCCGTACGAGCATCGAGCGGATCCTCTCCGAGTCCGACCTGATCTACCCCGGCCACGACCGTCCGTTCCGCCTGGTCGGCGACAAGATCGAGTACCAGCAGCCCATGCGCATCGACCTCCAGGGCCTCGACCCGGACGACCCGGGCGTGGTGTGGCATCGCGGGCCGTGGGACGCCTGGGTCATGCCGGGAATCGAGGAGCAGAAGCTGGACGACGGGCCGGCGGGCTGAGCCCGATGCGGTCCGGTGGCATCGCGGTCTGCGTCATCCCCGGCGACGGCATCGGACCCGAGGTCACCGCGTGCGCCTGCCGGGTGCTGGCCGGGTTGGAGAAGACCCCCGGTGGGCCGTCCTTCGACTTCGACCTGCACCCGGCGGGGCACGGAACGTACGTCGAGACCGGCGATGCCTTCCCGCACGCCACGCTGGAGGCGGCGAGGCGCGCCGACGGCGTGCTCGTCGGGGCGATGGACGTCGCCCAGATGCCGGCCGGGACGCCGTCACCGTTGCAGCTGCTGCGCCAGCGACTCGGGGTGGCGGCCAGCATTCGGCGGTCCCGGACATACCCCGGCATGGCCGCCCCGCTGGGCGAGCTGGACACCCTCGTGGTCCGCGAGGTCACGGAGGGGCTCTACTCCGGCATCGAGTACAAGACCGGCGAGGACGCCGCGTGCGCCGTGCGCCTGATCACCAAGGAGGCGTCCGCCGGTGCCGCCCGGGTCGCCTTCCAGGCGGCCGCGCGACGCTCCCGGAAGGTGACCGCGGTGCACAAGCTCGGCGCGCTCAAGATCACCGACTCGGTTTTCCTCAATGCTGCTGAGGAAATCGGCGAGGAGTTCCCCGAGGTGACCTTCGAGACCAAGAACGTCGACGCATGTGCTTTCGAGATGGTGCGTGAGCCGGAGGAGTTCGACGTCATCCTGGCGACCAACGCGTTCGGGGACATCCTGTCCGACGTGGCCGCCGGTCTCACCGGCGGTCTGGGCCTGGCGCCGTCCGGCTGCGTCGGTCCGCGGTGGTCCTACTTCGAGCCGGTGCACGGCAGCGCCCCCGACATCGCGGGGCAGGGAATCGCGAACCCGCTGGCCACGATCCTGAGCGCCGCGCTGCTGCTCCACCATCTCGGTGAGAAGACGTCCGCGCTCGCGATCGAGCGGGCCGTCGCCGACGTGCTCGCCGCGGGAGCACCGCGTACGCCGGATCTGGGCGGCGACGCCACCAGCACAGAGATCACCGACGCGGTCATCCAGGCGATGACCGCTCAGAGCTGAGAACCGAGAGGACGTGTTGCGGAGTGCCCGTCATAGGAGCCGAGAACCTGCAGGAGCTGATCACCCGGATCTTCGTCGCGGCCGGGACGCCGTCCGCCCGCGCCGAAGCGGTCAGCGAGCACCTGGTGGCGGCCAACCTCGCGGGCCACGACTCGCACGGCGTGATCCGGGTCCCGGGTTACGTCGGGCTGATCGAGAGCGGGCACATCGTCCCCGACGCTCCGATCGAGGTCCAGCGGGAGAGCGACTGCACGGCGGTGGTGGACGGCAACTGGGGCCTGGGGTTCGTGGTCACCAACCACGCGGTCGACCTCGCGGTGGACAAGGCACGCGCCAGCGGGGTCTGCGCGGTCGCCGTACGCCGTCAGAGCCATATGGGCAGGCTGGGCTGGTACAGCGCGCGGGCCGCGAAGCAGGGCATGATCGCGTTCGTCACCGCCGACTCCGGCCGCGCACCGAAGGTGGTCGCACCGCTCGGGGGCCGGGAACGCCGGCTCGGCACGAACCCGCTGTCGTTCGCCGTACCGTCCGACCTCGACGGCCCGGTCGTGCTCGACATGGCGACCTCCGCGGTCGCACAGGGCAAGGTGCGGGTCGCCAAGGCGCGCGGCCAGCAGCTGCCGTCGGACTGCATCGTCGACGACGAGGGCAAGACCACCTCCGACCCCGAGGCGCTCGGCGAGAACGAGGGCGGCGCGCTGCTGCCGTTCGGCGGCGACCAGATGCACAAGGGGTACGGGCTCTCGTTCATGGTGGAGGTCTTCGCCGGACTCCTGACCGGAATCGGCTTCAGCCACGATCCCGGCGGGTTCACGAACGACGGCGCCTTCGTCGCGGTCTTCTCGGTCGACCGGTTCCAGGAGTACGGAGCGTTCAAGAAGAACATGGCCGACTTCGTCGAGTACCTGAAGGAGACCGAGCTCGCCGACGGGTTCTCCGAGATCCTCTATCCCGGTGAGGTCGAGCACCGCGCCGAGCTGGATCGCCGTACCCACGGCATCAAGATCGAGGACACCACCTGGAACCGGCTGACCGAGACCGCGGACCGGCTCGGCGTCGCCGTGTGAGCATGTTGCAGACTATCTCCAGCCAGGAACGGAAGGAGCACACGTGAGGAGGAGTCCACCTCGCCGGCGCCCCTTCGTGCGCCCGGCTCCGTGACCGAGTTGCCGACGGGCGCCGGGTACGTCGCCGCCGCCGTCCTGCCGGTCGGGCTCCTCCTTGCCGTCGTGGCGCTCGGGCGGGTGTCCAGCCTGGTCGCCGGCCTGCTGTCCCTTCTCGCCGCGCTGGCGCTTTCCGCGCTCATCTTCCGGGCCGACGCCTCGGTGCTGGGGATCGCGATGGCCAAGGGCGTGTGGCGCGGCCTGTGGATCGTCGGCGTCCTCGCGCCGGCGCTGCTGATCTACCGGCTGTCACAACGCGCCGGTGTCGAGCGCCTGGGTGAGGCAATGACGCTGCTCGTGCCACGAAACCGGGAGAAGCTGCTGCTGGTCGCCTGGGTGTTCCCGTCGTTCATCCAGGGCGTGGCCGGGTTTGGCGCTCCGATCGCGCTGACCGCGCCGCTGCTGGTGGCGCTCGGCTGGTCGCCGGTCCGCGCCGTGGCGTACCCGCTGGTCGGTTACCACTGGTCGGTGACGTTCGGCTCGATGGGAGCGTCGTACTACATAGCGAGGTTGACCACCGGCATCGACGCGCAGACCGGCGCCTGGTTCACGCTGTGGGCCGCGGTCATGCTGGCGGTGAACTGCCTGGTCGCCGGGTGCCTGGTGCTCCTGATGGACGGCGGGTTGCGGGCGGTACGCGAGGGGATGCGCGCGCTGCTGATCGTCGGCCCGGTCATGGGCGCGGTGCTGGTCGGCGTGACCAGCCTGGTTCCTGCGGTCGGGACGCTGACGGCCGGCGCCGCGGGCATGGTGGTCATGGTCGCGCTGGCGTCCCGCGACCGGATGCGCGCCCGGACGGCGAACGCGGAGGCGGGCAACCCCGGCGGCCGGCTCTCCGCCGAGCACGTGTGGGTGTTCGCGCCGTACGCCGCCCTGATGACCATGGTGCTCGCGATCTTCACCTGGCCACCGGTCCGGGCGTGGACGGAGGATCACCTGCTGATCGCGCCGTCGCTCCCGGCCACCGAGACCGGCTACGGCTGGTCGAACGAGGCGGACGAGCGGTTCAACCCGATCGCGATCGCCAGCCATCCGGGCACATACATCCTGCTCGCGGCCGTCGCCGGGTACCTCCTCTACCGCCGCTCGTCGCTCGTCGAGCCCGGCAGCTGGGCACCGATCGCCCGGGCGTGGCTGCGGTCGATCCCGCGGTCCGCGGCTCCGGTGCTCATGCTCACCAGCCTCGCCGCCGTGCTGGTCGACTCCGGCATGATGGCCACCTTCGCGGTCGGGGCGTCCGAGGCGATGGGCACTTCGTACGCGCTGTTGGTGCCGGTCGTGGGAGCGCTCGGCACGTTCGTCACCGGTTCGACGCTGACCTCCAACGCGCTCTTCGGACCGCTCCAGCACCAGGTCGCCACCCGCCTGGATCTCGACACCGCGGTCTTCCTCGGTGCCCAGACGGCCGGTGGCAACGTCGGGAACGCCATCGCACCGGTGGGGATCCACGTGGGCGCGGCCGCCGTGGACGCGGAGAAGCGCACGTCGGAGATCCTGCGTACGACGGCGACCCCCGTACTGGTGCTACTCGCGGTCCTCGTCACCATCACGTACGTCGCCGGGACCGCGTGACAGCGCCTCCGGATTGAGCGCGTCGATCGGGCTCCCCTCCACCCATGCGCGGAGTATCTCGCCATAGCCGGTGAAGAAGTCCTCGTACGTCGTGTCGAGGACGTAACCGACGTGTGGCGTCAGCACGGTGCCGGAGTCGAGAGCGAGCAGCGGGTCGTCCGTGGGGATGGGCTCGGTCTCGAACACGTCGAGCGCGGCGCCTGCGATCCGCCGTTCGGCAAGCGCGTCCGCGAGTGCGCTCGTGTCGATGATGGGCGCCCGCGAGGTGTTGACCAGGTACGCGGTCGGCTTCATCAGCCCGAGCAGGGATGCGCCGAGCAGTCCCTTGGTCCGGTCGCTCAGCCGAAGGTGTATCGACACGAAGTCGGACTCCCGGACGCACTCCTCCAGACCGACCCTTCGAGCGCCCGCCTCCTCCGCCCGTTCGTCGGTGAGGCGCTCGCTCCAGGCCAGGACGCGCATCCCGAAGACCTGGGCGATCGACGCCACCCGGCCGCCGATCTTTCCCAGGCCCAGAAGGCCGATCGTCTTGCCGCTGAGGCTTATCCCGACCGTCCCGCCCCACTCCCCCGAGCGGAGCCCGCGTTCCTGCTGCGGTATCCCGCGTGCCAGGGACAGCATGAGACCGAAGGTCAGCTCCGCCACGCTGTCCGACATCCGGGGCGACGGTACGGAGCACACCGCCACACCCTGCTGCGTCGCCGCGTCCATGTCGATCGAGGCGTTCCGCCCGCCGCTGCTCACCAGCAGCCTCAGGTTGGGCAGCCGGGTCAGCACCTCCGCGGGCAGCGGGGTCCGCTCCCGCATCACCATCACTGCGTCGAACGGCCGAAGTCGCTCCACGAGCTCCTGCTCGTCTGGGACGTGGTCGCGGAAGACCGTCACGTCAACGGAGGCCGGTAGGTCGTTCCAGGCCAGGAACCGGGCGGCGGCGTCCTCCCAGTCATCGAGGATGGCAACCTGCACAGCACCCGCCTCCTTCTCTCGTCGCGACTAGGCGTTGTCCAGCTCGAAGATATAGAGCCCACCGGCGAACCGGTCACTCACGTATATCAGGCCGTCCTCGTCGACAGTCAGGTCGTTCAGCTGGATGGCCGGATGCCCGGCGGGTGCCTTCGGCACGTAGTACGCGATCTCGCGAGGGTCGTGCTCATCGGTCACGTCGAACACCCGGAGCCCGGCGTTGAACCAGGTCACGTGTACGAGGTGGGAGCTCTGCCACGACCCCGGCCGCATCTCGTGCACGTTGTGCGGCCCGAACCTTCCACCGTGACTACAAAAATCCCCCGGCGGCGTAGGAAGGCGCGAGACCACAGTGGGGTTCTTCTCGTCGCTGATGTCGACGAGGCGGGCCCGGAACTCGATGCCCTTGCAGTCGTCCACTGTGCACTCGTCGGTGACCACCAGCAGGTCACGGCCGGGGATCGGGTGCCCGGTGTGCGTGCAGCGGCTCGGACCGTCCACGCTGTCGAGGTCGAGCAGGGATACGAGCGTGGGCGCGGTCGGATCGGAGATGTCGAGGATCACGAGCCCGGCGTCCCACATACCGCCGTACAGCCGGTCCCCGCGCGGGATGCCGTGGTGGAACTTCACCGTACGGTCGTCGCCCCAGGAACGACTCGCCCGCTCGCCTTGGTGCATGCCCTCGTACCACCAGCGACCCACCTCGACCGGCCGCGCAGGGTCGCTGAAGTCGACCACCATCAGGAACTGGTCGTCGACGTCGCTGGCCCCGCCGGCGACGTAGGCGTACGGCGCGGACCAGTAGGTCATCCGGTGTACGCCTTTCCCGCCGCACGCCCAGTACCCGATCTCGCGGGGATTCCGCGGATCGCCCACGTCGTACACGCTGAGCCCGGCCGCCCACGGCCGGACGGCACTGCCCCCGAGGCCGGGCGGCAGCCGCTCGCGGTTCACCAGCAGCACGTCGTCCACGATCTGCACCTTGTGGGAGTGCGTGTTGGGCGGCGCCGGGATCCGGCCGACCAGGCGGGGGTCCTCGGGATCGCGTACGTCGACGATCGAAGTGCCGGTGTTGCCCATGTGGCTGAAGAAGGCGTACCCGCGATGCAGGTTGATGTGCATGCCGTCGCCGGCCCCGTCGAGGTCGCAGTGCCCGACGAGCCGCAGGTTCCAGCTGTCAGCCTCCCGATGATGCCGTTGAGCCTTCATTGCCTCACTCCCGTCGCCGGCGGACCGCGCCGCGCCGCTTACGAGTCGCCGATCACAGAGCGGGCGAGCTCGGCGAACTCCTCCTTGGTCAGCAACCCCTTCTTCGCCAGCGAGGCGCTCTTGACCTGTTGTAGCAGCTCGGCCTGCTGCTCGGCGGTGACCGTGAGGCCGTGCTGCTCGAGATGGTCGGTGATGTTGTCCACTCCGCTTCCCTTGCCGAGCACGATGCGGGGCGGATCCTGGCCGACCATCCGCGGGTCGTACGGCACGCACTCGGTGAGGTCGACGTCGCGTACGTTGCGCACCCAGGTCGCGATGATGCCGGACTCGACGTCGAACAGCTGCGGTCCGGTGACCGGGCGGTTCGGCGGTTGCTCGACGCCGGCCAGGTCGCACACCAGCCGGCTCAGCGCGGTCAGCTTGGTGGTGTCGATGCCGGGGTCGACGCCGTACAGCGTCTTCAGGGCAAGGGCGGTCTCCTCCATGGGGACATTTCCGGCACGCTCGCCCACACCGGCGACGGTGGTCTGCAGCGTGCGCGCGCCACAGGCCGCGGCGATCAGGGTGTTGGCCACACCGAGGCCGTAGTCCATGTGGAAGTGCGTCTCCAGGGGTACGTCGAACCGGGCCTTGGAGAATTCGACGAACTTCGACACGGCCTGCGGAGCGAGGACGCCGAAGGTGTCGACCAGCACGAGCGCGTCCATGTGCCCGTCGGTCGCGACCCTCTCCACCAGGTTGAGGTACTCCTCCAGGCCGGCCCGGGTCGCGTCGATCGGGAAGAAGGACACGTCCAGACCGTGGTCATGCGCGAGCCCGGTCGCCTCGGTCGAGAGCTCGATGGCGCGCTCCACACTCCAGCGGTAGCCGAGCTCGATCAGATGGCGGCTCGACGGCACCTCGAGGATGACACCGTCCACGCCGCAATCGGCCGCGAGCTTGACGTCGTCGGCCATGCACCGGGAGAAGGCGTACACCTTCGACGGCAGGCCGGCCGACGCGATCATCCGGAGCGCCTTCTCGTCCTCCGCCGATACCGCGGGCAGGCCGGCCTCGATCCGCTGGACCCCGGCGTCGGCCAGGCCCTCGGCGATGCGCATCTTGTCGCTCGCGTTGAACACGATCCCGGCCTGTTGCTCGCCGTCGCGCAGGGTCACGTCATGGAATTCGATGTCCTCGGGTATCCGTACGTCGGCGGTCACGTCGGCGTCGTGGTTCCACGGCGAGGTGAACCACTGATCGGTGTGCCAGGGGGTCGGTTGTTCGGGCATCGGGACTACCCCATTCTGGATACGTTATATGATACATACGACAGCATACCCCTCTTGTCGCGCCAGGGCGAGGGCGGGGTCTAGCGGCGCGAGCGGACCTCGTCCAGGTCGATCATCCGGCCGGTCTCGGCGCTCTCCATGACGGCTTCGAGCACCGCCACCACCTCCAGGGCCTCCGCGCCGCCGACCTCGGGAGTCTTGCCGGTGCGCACGCACTCGGCGAACTCCACCAGCTCGTCCCGGATGGTGTCGAGGGTCTCGACCGGCTCCTCGTGGCGTTCCTTCTCACCGACGTCCTGCCGGTAGAAGCGCTCCCCGTCGCTCTCGTTCCACGCCGCCGCCCTGGTACCGAACGCCACGGTCTTCGCGACGTCGGGGATGACCGTCGTCGTCGCGACGAAGCCGACCGGTCCGGACTCGAACTCGAGCAGGATGCTCGTCTCCTCGTCCAGCGTGCCGACCGCGGCGATCTGCTTGCTGAACGCGGCGAGCCGCGCCGGCCGCCCGACCAGGTAGATGAGGTTGTCGACCATGTGCACACCGAGGCCCGTCATGCCGCCGCCCGGACTCTCGGCACGGTCGGCGCGCCAGCCCGTACGCGGGTTCAGCCCCTTGGGATGCGAGAGGTTGGCCTCGACGTGGTGGATGACGCCGAGCGCGCCGGTGTCCACCAGCTCCTTCAGCCGTCGGTTGGCCGGCTGCCGGCGCCGGTTGTGGCCCACCTGGAGTACGACGTCCGCCTTCTCCGTCGCGGCGATCGCGCGCTTGGCGTCCGCGACGTCGAGGGTGAACGGCTTCTCCACGAAGACGTGCTTCCCGGCCTCGGCCGCTCGTACCGTGTGTTCCCCGTGCATCGAGTGCGGCGTCGCGAGCATGATCGCGTCGACCTCCGGATCCTCGAGCACCTCCTCGAAGGAGGCCGCAGCCCGGCAGCCGTGCTCCTCGGCGAACTTGAGCCTGCGGTCGCTCGGCGAGAAGCAGCTCACCAGCTCCAGGCCGGCCGCGCGCGCGGCGTCGGCGAGCACACCTCCCCACCATCCGAGACCGACCGATGCGACCCGAACGGGTTCCATGCGTCCCTCCATGAATTGGTTTTCTTGTACGGACTGCAAAACCCCCGGCGTGTGGGCCTAGGACCCGAACCATTGACGGCGCTTGGACACCCGCGGATCGTTCGGGCTGATGCTCGCGGGCTCGATGTACAGCGTCTCGCCCGGCGAGTCGATGGGCTTGCCGTCCAGGCGCTCGCGAAGCCAGTCGGCGGCCATCGAATGATGGTCGGCGTACCACTGGTTCGCGTCCGAGCCCCTGACGTTCGCGCCGTGATGCTGGTCGGCGAACACCCACAGCTGCGCCGGAGCCCGGATGAGGTCGAACAGCTCGTACACCTCGTCGATCGGGCTGCGCGGGTCGTACTCCCCGACCGTCGCCAGGGTCGGAGCCGTGATGCGCGGCAGCAGGTCCTCCAGGCCCATCCCGGCCATGAACTCGTCCAGCTCGGCCTCGGTACCGAGCCCGGTCAGGAATGCGAACAGCTGCTTGTACCGTGGCGACTCCTCCTCGAACAGGTGGTACTTGTCGCAGATGGACGCCCACACCATCGCCGAGGCAGCGATCCGGTCGTCGGTGGCGGCGAACCGGGCGCCCCAGTACGAGCCGAAGCTCAGGGAGTACAGCCCGACCTTGCTCTCGTCGACGTCCGGGCGCTCGACGAGCTGGGTGAGCGCCGTACTCGCCGCGTGCTCGTAGTTGTCCTGCGTGATCTTGATGCCGCGAAGGTTCGACTCGCCCTGGCCCGGGCCGTCGAACACGAAGAGGTGCATCCCGCGCTGGTTCGCGAAGTTGTACAGCGGATGCGGGACCATCTCCTTGGTCATGTCGCATCCCGGGATGAAGAAGATCAGCGGCGCCGGCCCGTCGACGGGCGCCAGGTGGAGGTTGCCTGAGACGACGGTGCCCTCCCACGGGACGTCGACGTGCTCGATCGTCGTGGGGCTGAGCCGGCGGATCTCGTCGTAGCACCGCAGGACGCTGCCGTGGAGGTACTTCTTCTCCGCGTTGACCGCGAACACGGTGTGCTGCGCGTTGGCGTAGGCGACCGCGGCGTCGAAGTAGAACTCGATCGCGGTCACGTCGTGCCCTGCGTCGGCCTCGGCCTTGGCGATCTGCTCCAGCTTCTGGGCCTTCTTCCCCAGGTGCTTGCTGATCATCGCGTGCATCTTCACGCTCTCGGGGATCTTCCCCCGGCCCGCGTGCTGGAAGTGGAAGACCCGGCCGGTGTCCTTCACCGCGCGGTCGTAGTTCCACTGCTGGCCGTCGCGGCGAAGCCGCAGTCGACGGTGGGACGCGTCGCTGTCCGCCATGCTGTCGTCTCTCCCTCTTCGCTGTGGTCGACGAGCCCGCCGATGATCTTTGACGGATCCTCGCCGGAGGGCTCTAACACAATCTATACTATGTATGAGATCGGAAGGGATGACGTGTGATGGTACAGAGCCCACCGGAGACGTCGCCGAGAACGGACAGCCGACGCACCGCTCGCAGCCGTACCGGGCCGATCGTCGACTGCGACATGCACAACTACATGAGCTGGACGTCGTCCGGCCTCTCTCGCGGGGGCGTGCTGGCCGACTACCTCCCGGACCGGTGGCGCGACTACTACACGACTTTCGGCATGCGTACGCCGAACTCCATCGCGTTCTTCCCGACCAGGCCGCGCAACATGGCCGCCCGGGACGACACCTGGCCGGAGGACGGACCGCCCGGCAGCGACCTCGGGCTGATGCGCGAGCAGCACCTCGACCTCTGGGGCATCAGCGCCGGGATCCTCAACCCGATCGACCAGATCCTCATGGGGAGCCAGTTCCCGTACTACAGCGCCGCGCTCACCTCGGCGCTCAACAACTGGACCCTGGAACAGTGGCTGGAACCCGAGCCCCGGCTGTACGCGTCCATCTGTGTGCCCTACGAGGACGCCGAACTCGCGGCGGCCGAGATCCACCGGCTGGCCGACCACCCGCGGTTCGTGCAGGTGCTGATGAACGCGCGGACCCGTGAGCCGCTCGGCTCCCGGAAGTACTGGAAGATCTACGAGGCCGCCGCCGAGCACGACATCCCGCTCTCCATCCACGTCGGCGGCGCCGGCGGCAACCCGATCACCGGCGCGGGCTTCCCGTCGTACTACATCGAGGATCACTCCGGCTACCCGCAGGTCTACCAGGCGCACGTGATCAGCCTCGTGTGCGAGGGCGTGTTCGAGGAGTTCCCGACGCTGCGGTGGGTGATGCAGGAGGGCGGATTCGCGTGGATACCGTGGCTGTGCTGGAGGCTCGACCGGGCGTGGCATCTGCTCGGCACCGAGGTCCCGCACCTCAAGGAGCTCCCGTCGACGTACGTCAAGCGGCACTTCTGGTACACCACGCAGCCGATCGAGGAGCCGGAGCGGCCGGGCCAGTTCGCGGAGCTGCTGGGCCAGCTCGAGGAGCTCCAGGTCGTCGACCGCCTGCTGTTCTCCACCGACTACCCGCACTGGGACTTCGACGCGCCGGACCGCGCTCTGCCTCGCGAAATGCCCAAGGAGACAAGGCATAAGGTGCTCGCCGGAAATGCAGCGGCACTCTACGGCCTCGAGATCGACGATGTCCTCTGACCACCACCACGGCGGGCCGCTGATCGACTGCGACGTACACCTGCCCACCCCGACCGTGGACCAGCTCGGCCCGTACCTCTCCGAGCACTGGCGTGAGTACATCGCGACTGCCGGGTTCAAGGGCTCCATGGCGGTCACGAGCACGCACCCGCCGGGCGCGCGCTCCAGCGGGCACGAGCGTCTCGACGGCGGCTTCGCGGAGGCCATGCGGAACGTACGCCGGCACTGCCTCGGAGAATCCGAGTCGGCCCGCGCCGTCGTCAGTGCGCACTATGGCGTGGAGACGATGGGGCCGCCCGACTTCTCGACCGCACTGAGCCGGGCGGTCAACGACTGGATGCTCACCGCGTGCCGCGACACCGACGAGCGGCTGCTGGCCAGCATCAACGTACCGCCGCAGTACCCCGATCTCGCGGCCGAGGAGATCGACCGGCTGGCCGGCGACGACCGCGTCGTCCAGGTGTTCGTGCCTGCGCGCACGTCCAAGCCGTACGGCAACCGGATCTACTACCCACTGCTCGCGGCCGCCGAACGCAACGGCCTCCCGCTCGGCATCCACTTCGGCGGCATGAGCTGGAACCCGCCCACCGGAGTCGGCTGGCCCAGCTACTACATCGAGGAGTACGTCGGCATGGCGCACGTCATGCAGGCGCAGCTGTCTAGCCTGGTGTTCGAGGGCGCGTTCCAGCGGTTCCCCCGGCTGCGGGTCACGGTGCTCGAGGGCGGCTGGACCTGGCTGCCGTCGCTGATGTGGCGATTGGACAAGGAATGGAAGGGAATCCGGCGCGAGGTGCCATGGGTCGAGGAGCCGCCGTCGACGTACCTCCGCCGGCACGTGAAGCTGAGCATCCAGCCGATCGACGCACCGCCGGACGGCCCGGAGGTCATGACCACGATCGACCAGATCGGCTCGGACGACGTACTCATGTACGCCTCCGACTTCCCGCATGAGCACCTCTCCGACCCCCTGGCACTGCTGGACCGGCTGGCGCCCGAGACCGCGTCCAAGGTGGCGTATGGCAACGCGGCCGCGTGCTACGGGGTGCCGAGCGCACCGGAGCCACAGGAGAGCGTCCGGTGAAACGGTACGTCGTCTGCCAGACCCACGAGCTGCCGCCGGGTACCCGGCGCATCGTCGACATCGACGGACGGTCGATCGGGGTGTTCAACGTGGACGGCGAGTACTACGCGCTGCGGAACACGTGCCCGCATCAAGGAGCTGCGTTGTGCACCGGATCGCTGCTGGGTGAGGTCCGCTCGCCGTGTCCGGGCGAGTACCGGTACGACGGCAGCCGCAAGCTGCTCCAGTGCCCCTGGCACGGGTGGGAGTTCGACCTGACCACCGGCCAGTCGTGGTTCGACCCCGCGCGCACCCGGGTGCGTCCGTACGACGTGACCGTCGAGTCCGGCCGGTCGATCGCGGCCGGGCGTGAAGGGGTGGTCCCCGGACCGTACGTCGCCGAGACCCTGCCGGTCACCGTGGACGATGACTACATCGTCGTCACACCGTAGGCATAGTGGGAAGGGAAACGCCGATGTGGGCTTACCGGCTGGAGGGACCGCTGCGGTTTGCGCGGCACGAGATCGACGCACCGGATCCGGCGTCCCTCCGCCCCGGCGGGGTCTTGCTGCGCTTCCTGGCGGGCGGGATCTGTGGCAGCGACGTCCCGCGCTGCTGGGACGGTTCCGGCGGCGGCGAGGGCTCGGCGCCGTTCGGGTTCTCCCTGCACGAGATCGTCGGTGAGGTGGTCGCGTCCGAGTCCGACCTCCAGGTCGGCGAGCGGGTCGTCGGATGGGTGGACGGCTCCGAGGGTCTGCGCGAGTACGTCGTGACCCCGGCGAACATGGTGCTCCCCATCGACTCGGACCTCGACGACGTGCACGCAATACCCCTCCAGCCGCTCGCCTGCGTGCTGTACGCGCTCTCCCGGCTCCCGGACATTCGCGGAGCGCGGGCCGCGGTCATCGGTCTCGGCCCGATCGGCCTGCTGTTCGCCCACGCCCTCAAGGACGGCGGCGCCGCCCACGTCCATGGGGTCGACGTCGTGGACCGCTCCGAAGTCGCGAGCACGTATGGCCTGGACGACTTCACGCAGCACACCAGCCGTACCTGGTCACACACCCCCGGGCTGCGGGACTCCTTCGACCTGGTCGTCGAGGCGGTGGGGCACCAGGTCGGCACGCTGGACGACGGCATCACGGCGGCCGCGCCCGGCGGGACGATCGTCTACTTCGGCAACCCGGACGAGCTCTACTACCCGATCCGGTTCGGCGAGATGATGGACAAGCACCTCACTCTCCAGACCGGGCGCACACCGGTCGGCGAACGGCGAGACGCGCTGCGCCTCGCCCAGAAGTACGTCGCGAGATACCCCGACCTGCCCGGCGAGTACGTCACCGACGCACTCCCGGTCAGTGCGGCGCAGGCGGCGTACGAGACGGCGAGCCGGCCGGCACGGGGCCGGCTCAAGGTCGTCATCGACGGAACCGCCTGACCCCTCCTCGCGCCGGGTCATACCGCGATGCTCCGCTTCTCCCGGGCCGCCCGGTAGAGGGCATCGACCACCGCGACGTTGCGCAGCCCGTCCTCGCCGTCGCCGATGAGCGGCGCGGTTCCGAGTACGGCGCGCGCGAACGCGTCGACCTCCGCGTCGTACGCCGACCGGTCCCCAACCACCAGCACCTCCGTACGGTCGCCCGCGTGGAGCACGACCTCGTCCCCGGCCGCGGACGCCAGAGCGGACCGTCCCTCCAGCCAGCCGTCCCGCCCGACCGCGACCCAGGTGCGCGGCACCCCACCCTGCACCTGATGCGACGAGATGGTCACGAGGGCGCCGTCCTCGAGCCGGCAGGTCGCGACGAAGACGTCGTCCAGCGGCAGCCGGTCGGCTTCCGCCGTGACCTCGGCGATCCGTTGCCCAGAAAGGAATTCCGCCATGTCGATCGCGTGCGCCCCTTGGTTCAATAGCGTTCCGCCGCCGGCCAGCTCGGGATCGGAACGCCACGTGCCGTACGGGAAGACGCCCTGGCCGGCACCGAACGGGATGTCGATGAACTCCAACCGCCCCCCGATCCGCCCCGCACGGATCGCGTCCCGCCCGGCCCGATTGGTCGCCTTGTGCCGCAGATGGAAGCCGACCCCGAGCCGGACACCGGCCTCCGCGGCCGCCGCGACCAGCTCGCGAGCATCCTCGACCGAAAGGGTCATCGGCTTCTCCACGAGGACATGCTTCCCGGCACGAATGGCCGCCACCGCATGCTCAGCATGCAGGGCGTTGGGGGTCGCGATGTAGACGGCATCGACATCGCCGTCGGCCAGCATCGCCGGGTAGTCGTCGTACGCCGAGGCCGACCCGTCGGCTCCGTGCCGCCCGGCGAACTCCTCCGCGCGGCGCAGGTCGCGGCTGCAGACCGCGGCCAGGACGCTGTCCGGCTGGCCGGTTATCGACGGGGCGATCGCGATGTCGGCCAGCTTCCCGATGCCGTGAATCGCCCATCCGACCGTCGGCGAGGAAGCATTGTCACGATGGGTCATATGCGCGAGACCTCCCGGTCGCAGTGCGGCCGAGCTGCCGCGCGGTTCAGATGACGCTGTAGCCCCCGTCCACGAGCAGATTGGCTCCGGTCATACTCCCACTGGCAGGCGAGGCCAGGAACAGTACTGCTCCCAGCAGGTCGGCGGGGACGAGATAGCGGCCGATCAGCATCCGCGCCTGCGCATCGGCCTCTTCGCCGAGCAGTGCGTCCCGGATGCGGTCGGTGAGGACAGGGCCGGGAGAGAGGCAGTTGACGCGCACGCCCCACTCGGCGAAGTCGAGTGCCATCACCTTCGCCAGCATCTCGACCGCGGCCTTGGAGGTGCTGTACGCCGATCGTTTGGGCTTGGTCACCCGGCCGAGCTGTGAGCCGACGAGGGCGATCGAGCCGCCTCCGGTCTCACGCATGAGGCGGGCCGCGGCACGCGCCACCAGGAAGGTGCCCACGACGTTGACGTCGAGGGTATCCCGGAAGCGTTGTGCGGTGATCTCCTCGGAGTCGAGCTGCTCGGCGAGCGCGGCGCAGGTGATCACGAAATCGAGCGGGCCGTGCTCGCGGGCGAAGTCGCCGAGCGCCGTGGAGACCGCCACCTCGTCGCGAACGTCGCACACCGCGGCCTGCGTCCCTGTGACCTCCGGGGTCCAGCCGAGCAGCCGCTGCTCGTGCGCATCCATGGCGAGCACCCGTGCCCCGCGTTCGGCCAGCGCTGTTGCGAGGTGGCGCCCGATGCCCGAGGAAGCTCCTGTGACGACCACCTTCCTCCCGGCGACCGAGAACATCGGGTCGCCGTGGGTGTCTGCCGAGTCAGTCGGCGGCTGCCGGTCCATCTCCATCTCCATCTTCGGTCCTCAGTCGGGTCGGCCGTTGAGGCTGACGAAGTCGCGCGCCGCTCGGTCGAGTAGACCGTCGAGTTCTTGGGGGCGCTGCTGGTAGAACACCTCATACTCCACAAGTCCCGGATAGCCGGCTGCGGACAGCGCGGTCAGCAGTCCGGCGACATCCGCATCACCCTTTGCCATGTCAGTACGTCGCGGCGGGTCCGCCCCGTCGGTCTGGACGCCGCAGACCTGCACGACGTACAGCTGTTCGGTGGCCGAGGCCACCGTGCCCGCAAGGTCGGCGTCCCACCAGGAGTGGAAGAAGTCGAGGGTGATTCCGCAGCCCGGCAGCGCGGCGGCGAGGGAGCGCGCGTGGGACAGCTGGTTGACGCAGCCTTTGTCGGTGAGCCCGAGCGGATGGATCGGCTCGAGTGAGAGCAGCACCCCAGCCGAGGAGGCCGTGCCGGCGAGCGAAGCCAGGGCATCCTCGACCCGGCTCCGCGCGTCCTCCAGGGGAAGAGGCCGCCCGCCTTCCCCGCGCGTGTGCTCGATGCCGCCGGGGATGACGTTCACCGGCGCGTCGACCGCCGCGGCGCACTCGAGCAGCCTCGCGTCCAGGTCCGCCTGCGCCGCGGCTCGTCGGGGATCCGCATGCAGAAAGTAGCCGGCGCTGTTCAGAGAGGTGCACGTCAGGTTGTGCGTGGACAGAAGCCGTCGAAGCTCCTCGGGTTCGCGATCCTCGACGGCGGCCGCGGTCAACGCGATTCCACCGATACCCCGGTGGGCCAGGAGCTCACAGAACGTCTCGAGGCTGCAGGCGGGCGGCGCCGCATAGTAACTGACGGCCAGGCGGCGGAGGGTCTCAAGTTCGGTCACGGCCCCTCGTCTCGGCACGGTGGGTATCGCGGTTCGCTCTTAATCCGTCTTGTTCTGATTGCGGCTTAGATCCGGGCGATTTGAAACCCCCATGGCCCCCGATCTGTAACGCGGGCGTGATCTTCATGCCCCAAGATCCCTTCATTGACTCCAATCAAACATATTCCATATGCTATTGCCAACTCGGAGTAATCGGAGGTTCGTCCGTGCGACCAGCAGGGGGTTCGCCCGGTCATGACCACGCGGCGGCGGTGGAATGAAGATCCTGGTGACAGGTGGCCTCGGTTTCGTCGGCGTACACGTAGCACGGCATCTGGCCGCCGCTGGTCACGATGTGACGGTTCTGGACAGGGAGACGCCACTGGCCGTGCATGAGGACTTCCTGGGCGATGTGCGGACCCGCGTGCAGATGGTGCAGGCCGACCTGGCCGATCCCGGCGACATGTGGGAGACGCGCCTCCCGGAGCTGGATGCGGTTGTACACGCTGCGGCCGTTACGCCGTTGGTCCCGGGGACCGAGCTCGACCTTGCCGGAGCTGCAGTGGCCGTCAACGTGGCGGGGACCGTTCGTGTTCTCGACCTTGCTCGACGACGCGGCATAGCGCGACTCGTCCACGTGAGCACAGGCAGCGTGTACGGCATCCCTGACGTCGAGCGGATCGACGAGGATCGTCCGCTGGCTCCGGTCACGATCTACGGCATCACCAAGGCGGCCGCGGACCAGATGGCACAGCACTACGGCGAGGTCGGAGCGTGCGAAGTGGTCGTCGCACGGCTGGCCCAGCCCTACGGACCCATGGAGCGCACGACAGGCAGTCGCGCGGCACTGTCCCCGGTCCACGACTGGGCTGTCGCCGCCATTGCCGGGGATCACCTGTGCTTCTCCGCCGGAGACCTTGACCTCGGTCGCGACTACGTCTACGTCGGCGACGTCGCTGACGCAGTTGCTCGGCTCGCCACCCAAGACCGGCTCGAGCATCGCGTTTACAACGTCAGCAACGGTGAACGTACGACGCTGCGTTCGGTGTTCGAACGGATAGTCGCGCGGGTCGGGGATACGGGTGTCGGCGACGGCCGAGTCAACCTCTCGTCCGCGATGGAACGTCCCGTGCTCTCCCCCGACCGGCTCCACCGCGACGCCGGCTGGAAGGCATCCACCGACTTGGATCAGGGAGTCGCGGCGACCGTCGCCTGGTTGCGGACCCTTCGGCCGTCGCCAGCACGGACACGGAACTGACGGCACGACCATGCGCATTCATCACATCGGCTGGGCCGTCTCGTCACTGGGCGAACACCATGACCACTTCGCCGGCCAACTTGGGCTTCCCTACGAGGGCGTCGAGAAGTTCCCCACGCTGAGCGTCGCGTTCTACGACGCCGGATCGTGCCTCATCGAACTACTCGAGGCCACCGACCCCTCGGACGACGTGGCTCACTTCGTCCGGCGCCGCGGTGAGGGGATCCACCACCTGGCCTACGTCGTGGACGACGTCGCCGAGGCTCTGCGCGAGGCCGGCGTCCGTGGGCTGCGGCTGATCGACCATCGGCCACGGCCGGGTGCGCGCGGCACACAGATCGGCTTCGTCGACCCGCAGCGTCCCGACGGCGTCCTCGTCGAGTACGTCCAGCTCCCGCCGGACCCCTCTCCCTTCTCCACGTCCGCCACGAACGGAGAGATGTGAACATGCCTGGTCCGCCCATCGTCCTGTCCACACTGCAGGAGAAGGTCGTGCCGTCACGTACCGCACTCGTGATCATCGACATGGTCAACGACTTCGTCCACCCCGAAGGCAAGACTGCAGTCCGCGCCGGCCGCCAGGTACAGCACGCGCAGTCCGCGATCCCGCATCAGCAGCGGCTGCTCGAGGGGGCGCGTCGCGCGGGTGTCCCCGTGATACACGTCCAGCACACAACGCTTCCCGAGCACGCCAGCGACTCCGGGGCCTGGCTCGACGCCCGGTCACGCGCGACCTACTCCGTGACCGACATCTGCATGGACGGTACGTGGGGCCAGGAGATCATCGACGACCTGAAGCCGGCGCCCGTAGAGACGGTGGTCAAGAAGTTCCGCTACAGCGGATTCGCCGGGACCAACCTCGACCTGGTGCTGCGGAGCATGAGACGCGAGAGCGTCATCTGCTGCGGTGTCTCCACCAACGTCTGCGTCGAGGCGACGGCCCGGGAGGCATTCAGCCTCGACTACTACGTCGTGATTCCGGAGGACGCGTGCGCGTCCTGGGACATGGAGTTGCACGCGAGCGCGCTCGCGACGGCGGGCCACCGCTACGCGACCGTGTGCTCCTCCGACGCCGTACTCGAGATCTGGGGTGGTGGCGATGGATCTGTTGCTTGATGACCACGTCATCCTGGTGACCGGAGCCACCTCCGGGATCGGCCGCTCGACGGCGCTGGAGCTGGCCGGTGAGGGTGCCCGCGTCGTCGCCGGCGGACGGGACGAGGAACGTCTCACCCTGCTGCGCTCGGAACTCGACAGCATCGGCGCGGACCACCTGGTTGTGCCGGGCGACCTGACGACGGTCGAGGGCCTGGCGGCCTTCACAGCCGCTCCTCTGGAGCGACACGAACGGATCGACGGACTCGTCGCCACGGTCGGCTCGACGCCGCTCGGCGACTTCGACGCCGTCGACGACGAGGTCTGGCAGCTCGCCTTCACCGGGAAGCTGCTTGCCTCCGTGCGCGCTGTCCGCGCCGTGCTGCCTCACCTCAGACGGCGCGGCTCGGGCCGGATCCTCGTCGTCGCGGGCAACACCGCGCACGCACCGGACCCGGCGATGCTGACCTCGGGCGCCATGAACGCGGCCCTGGTCAACCTCGTGGCTGCAACGGCGCAGCACATCGCCAGGGAGGGGCTGGGCATCAACTGCCTCAGTCCAGGTCCCACCAACACCGCCCGGTACGCCGGCATGCTCGCCGCGCTCATGCGCCGCGAGGGTGTCACCGAGGAGGCGGCGGCGGACACGATTCGGTCGGCAATCCCGGCCGGACGCGTGGCAGAACCCGACGAGGTGGCGAAACTCGCCGCACTGCTCGTCAGCCCGGTATCCGCTCACATCAACGGCACCAACGTCGTCATGGACGGCGCACAGACCTGGATCAGCTGACCGGCTGTCCACCTCACGACCTGCCACATCTCCCTCAAGAGGAGTAGTCATGCGTAAACCACGATCCAAGACCCTCGCTGCCGTCGTCGCGGGTGGGCTGATGCTCACCGGCTGCGCAGGAACGACCTCGTCCGGCTCGGACGACGCCGCCGGCGAGCGAGACAGCTCCGCCCCTCTGCACATCGGCGCGGTGCTGCCACTGTCCGGTGACGGCGCCTACTTCGGTGTCGCCGGTCGCAAGGGGATCGAGCTCGCCGTCGAGCAGGCGAACGCCGCGGGTGGCGTCAACGGCAAGGACATCAGGGTCACCTTCTCCGACAGCGTTTGCGAACCCTCCGGCGCCAAGCAGGCGGCCGAGAAGGTGATCAGCGACGGCGTCAACGCAATCATCGGCGACGAATGCTCGAGCGCGACCCTCGGCTTGATGCCGGTGCTGGAACAGGAAGGCGTCGCGACGATCACGCCCGGCTCGTCCGCACTGGCGATCACCGACCCCGGCAACGACTGGACGTTCCGGATCATGCCCAACGAGGTCATGCAGGGAGCCGACCTCGCTGAGAAAGCGGCCGACGAGCTCGGTGCGAAGACGGCGGTGATCCTGCACGAGAACACCGACGCCGGCATCGGCAACGCCGAGGTCTTCCAGACCTTCTTCGAGGAGAGCGGCGGCGAGGTTCTCGACGTCATCGGCTTCGACCGCGAGGTTCAGGACTTCACTTCCGTCGCCACCCGGGTCGCGGCGCTGGGCGACGTGGACGTCATCCCGACGTACACCCTTGAGGGCCAAGGCGTGAACATCACCAACGCACTGGCCCAGGCCAACGTCACCAAGGGCGGCGGCGGCGAGGCAATCCAGCTCGGCACGATCTGGCTACCGCTCGGATTCGAGGACAAGGTTGCGGAAAACGCAGCGGAGGGCTACGTGCGGATCGTCCAGTTCGACCCGAACGACCCCAACGACGCCGCCACGAGTTTCCTGGCCGACTTCCAGCAGAAGTATGACGAGATCCCCAACCACATTTCCGCCCATGCCTTCGACGCGGCGAATGTGTGGATCGAGGCAGCCGAGAAGGCCGACAGCACCGACCCGACCGCCCTGCGTGACGCGCTGCTGGAGATCGAAGGCTTCACGGGAGTGACCGGCACCGTCACCTTCGAGGAGAACGACGTCGAGACGTGCTCGTGCCCGAACGAGCGGCAGAACATCGAGCTCGACACCATCCATTACATCGAGACCCAGCCCGGCGGCGACCTCAATTCGTTGGCCTGGTGATCGTGGTGTCCGCTCCTGAAATCAATGCCCGAGGAGATAGTTAGTGACGCTGCTTCAACTGGTATTGAACGGTCTGGTCCAGGGCAGCCTCTACGTGATCGTCGCCCTCGGGCTGACGCTGATCTTCGGCGTGCTCGTCAAGATCAACTTCGCCCACGCGGAGTTCTTGATGCTGGCCGCATTCGCCGGTGTCGTCTCCATCGACACATTCAATCTGTCGTACGGCGTCTCAGTCTTGGTCGCCACGCTCGTGGGCGCGTCCCTCGGTGTGGCGATCGAGTTTGGGATCTTCCGGCCTCTGCGCAAACGTAGAACCGACGAACTCAGGCCCCTCGTCGCGACGGTCGGTGTCTCGATTCTGCTGCAGAACCTTGCCTTGCTCTACTTCGGGCCAAATCCGCGGCAGTACCAGAGCCCGTACATGCAGAAGACGATCGAACTGGGTGAGCTCTACCTCAGCTACCAGCGGGCCATCGTCTTCGTCGTCGCGGTGGCTGCGATCTGCGCACTCTTCGTGTTCCTGCGGAGGACGGCCCCGGGCCGGGCCATGCGAGCGGTTAGCCAGGACAGCGATGCTGCCTCCCTGATGGGCATCAACGTCTCACGCATCGTTCTGATGACGTTCGTCATCGGTTCCGCCCTCGCCGGACTGGGTGGAGGCTTGCTCGGGCCAATGCTGGTGATCGAGCCGACCGTGGGCGCGAACATCATCGTGCTCTCCTTCGCGATCGTTGTCATCGGTGGATTCGGGAACGTCAACGGCACCGTGATCGCCGGTCTCCTGGTCGGCATCATCGAGTCACTCGTCACGGGATACCTGGAGGCTGGACTCTCCAGCCTGGCGATCTTCGGAGTCCTGCTGTTGACGCTGGCCGTGCGACCGACTGGCCTGATCGCAGAGAGGGTGGAGCAGAATGTTTAGCTCGCTCGCTCGCCAGCAGTGGGTGAGAAGCTCCTTACCGGTGCTGGTCGCCGCCGTGGTCATCATGACGGCACCTTCACTGGTCACTGGTTCCTTCTGGCAGCGCGTCATAATCCTCGCGCTGTTCAACGTCGTGCTCGCGATGTCGCTCAACCTCGTGATCGGGTACACCGGCCTCCTCGCACTCGGGCACGGGGCGTTCCTCGGGATCGGCGCCTACACGTCGGCAGTGCTGACCACAACGTACGAGTGGGCCTTCTGGGCCGCGTTCTTCGTCGCCGGGATCACCGCCGCCGCATGCGGCCTTCTGCTGGCAGTCATCACACTGCGCCTGCGCGGCCACTATCTGGCGATCGCCACGCTCGGCTTCGCGGTGATCGTCTATCAAGTGCTGATGAACTGGATCGACGTGACCCGGGGACCGCTTGGAATTCCGGGTATACCGACCCCACCGAACATCCCGCTCGGTAACGGGACGGAGCTCGACTTCGGACTTCCCGCCGCCCACATCTATCTCGCCGGGGCATTCGCAATCGTCTGCTACGTCCTTATCCGCAGGATCGTCAACTCACCGATGGGTGACGCGCTCAGGGCGGTGCGTGAGGACGAAATATCGGCCAAGTCACTGGGCATCAGGACCTTCGCCTGGAAGTGCTTCGCGTTCACGGTCGCCGCGTTCGCGGCGGGGCTGACGGGCTCTTTGTACGCCGGATACATGGGTATCCTCGAACCGTCTGCCTTTGTGCTGACAGTGTCCTTCACCCTGCTGGCGATGGTCATCGTCGGTGGCGCTGGAACCTTGGTCGGCCCCGTTATCGGGGCGCTGGTCCTCACGATCGTCCCGGAGGCGCTGCGTGAGGTCGGTCCCGAGTACCGCATGATCCTTTACGGGCTCGCGCTGACGCTGGTCGTCCTGTTCTTTCCACAGGGGCTGGTCGGCATCGGTGCCGCACTGCGCTCCCGGTTCCGATCATCCTCGAGGAGCAAACCCGACGAGCCGCCTTCGGACAGCACAGGCACCGGATTCGCTAAGGAGGTTCCCGTTGACGCTTCTTGAGGTCACCAACGTAACGAAGAAGTTTGGTGGAGTGACCGCCATCGACGAGGTTTCGTTTCGGGCGGAAGCGGGACGGGTTCTGGCCCTGATTGGTCCCAACGGGGCTGGGAAGTCGACGATGTTCAACGTCATCAGCGGCAACTACGCTCCCACAAGCGGCACGCTCAGGTTCGATGACAGGGACGTCACGGGCGCCAACTCGGTGGCGATGAGCCGACTCGGAGTGTCGCGCACGTTCCAGAAAATTCGGCTGTTCAAGGCACTGTCCGTGATGGACAACGTCGTGATCGGCGCCCAGAGCTCGGCGCCCGTCGCACCATGGCGATTCTTCTTCGGTGGCGGCGCGGTCCGCGCGGCGGCCGCAGAAACCCGTAAGCATGCTCTCGAGATGCTCGACCTGGTGGGGCTTGGTGACGTGGGTGACGTCCGTGCCGACACCCTTTCCTATGGGCAGCAGCGGATGCTGGAGATTGCCCGTGCGCTGGCGACCAAGCCCAGGCTCCTGCTCATCGACGAACCGGCGGCGGGGCTGAACCAAGCCGAGGCCGATGGCCTGGTACGCCGGCTGCGGCTGATCCGCGACCAGGGGATCACCCTCATGCTGGTCGAGCACAACATGGACCTGGTCATGGACATAGCAGAGGACATCGTGGTGATGAACTTCGGCAAGAAGATCGCCCAGGGTGCCCCGCGGGAGATCCAAGAGAACCCCGACGTGATCCGTGCGTACCTAGGTGAGGAGGCCATGGCATGACCCGACTACTCACCCTTGAAGGAGTGACGCTCGCCTACGGCAATGTGGTGGTCTGCGAGGACATCACCTTCCACGTGGACCATGGGGAGGTCGTCACGCTCATCGGCTCCAACGGGGCGGGGAAGACGACCACAATGTCCGCCGTCGCCGGGCTGCTCCCCACGCGGTCAGGACGCATCACGTTTGACGGCGTCGACATCACCTCGATGCCCCCACACCTGAGGGTCCGGCTCGGGCTCAGCCTGGTACCGGAGGGGCGGCACGTCTTCCCGTTCATGAGCGTCCGGGAGAACCTCCTACTCGGCGGCTTTCGCTTCAAGAGCAGCCCTAAGGAGGCCGCCTCCGCGGTCGCCGAGGTGCTGGACAGGTTTCCGGCGTTGGCCCGACGCGCCAACGCCAACGCGGGCACGCTCAGCGGTGGCGAGCAGCAGATGCTCGCCGTGGGACGGGCGACGATGTCTCGACCGAAACTGATCTGCCTCGACGAGCCCTCGATGGGCCTCGGGCCGCTGATCGTCGCAGAGATCTTCTCAATCATCAACGAGATCAGCGCGCAGGGCACAACGGTTCTCTTCGTCGAGCAGAACGCGCAGTACGCACTGCGCACCGCCCATCGCGGGTACGTCTTACAGACCGGCAGAGTGATCGCGTCAGGTACGTCCGAGGAACTCCGGCATGACCAGAGAGTCAAGGACGCATACCTCGGAAAGGTACGAGCATGAGCAACTCCTCGCAGCAGCGCGCCGAGTCACCGGCCGCACCAAACGTAATCGGCTACGCGTTCTCGGGCGATCTCCCGGTACTGCCTGAACTGCGCGGCGGGCGTCTCGTCGTCTCGTTGGTGATCAACGTGGAGACGTGGCCGTTCGACCAGCCGATGCCACGCAAGCTCATCACGGCGCCGCACGGCACCGAGAACATCCCCGACGTGCCCAACTTCAGCTGGGTTGAGTACGGGATGCGTGTGGGGCTGCCGCGGATGCTGAGAGCGTTCGCCGACCGCAACCTTCCAGGGGGGATCAGCATGAATGCCGCGGTCGTCGACGACTATCCTCGCGCGTTCCAGGCATTGGTCGAGAGAGGCTGGGAGTTCATCGGGCACGGCGTCAGGCAGCAGTCACTGCACGCGGCGACCGATGAAGAGGATGTCGTGACCACATCCTTGTCCATGCTCGAGGAGCACACCGGCGTCCGGCCACGTGGGTGGCTGGGACCTGGGCTCCAGGAGACATTCCGCACTCCCGACATCCTCGCCGGTTGCGGGGTCGAGTACGTGCTCGACTGGTGTGTCGACGAGGTACCGACCGTGCTGACGACGAGCGGCAAGCCGCTGGTGGCGGTTCCGTACAATCTGGAGCTCAACGACAGCGTGGTATTCGCGGTTGAGCGCCAATCCGCTCGCGAGTGGTCGCATCGTGTCCGCGACACGCTCGACCTGCTCGCGCGGGAGGCTCAGGAATCTCCCCGCGTCCTCAGCCTCCCGCTACACCCACATCTCCTGGGCGTGCCGCATCGCTTCCAGTACCTGGTCGACGTGCTCGATCTGCTGCTGGACCGCGAGGACACGGTCTTCGCTACACCGGCAGAGATCTGTGACTGGTTCCTCGGCAGTCAGTAACCCGAGGGCACCGGCAGCCGGCGGAGGACGTGACTGAGGTCCCGTGTGGGGGCTCCCTCAAGCAAGGAGTCCAGTGCCCCGGACACCGCCTCGACCAGGTGAGGAGCGGTTACTGCTGCAAGGAGCGTCACGGTCTTCTCCCTGACGTCGTGGCCGGCCATAGGCAGCTTCGGATCGCCCTTCGCGTCGTCACGGATCGCGAGGAGGGTCCGTGACGGCGTGCGAACGACGACCCTGGCTCCCCACGACTCGGGATAGGCCGCCTCGATCTCGCGGTCGAGTCGCAGCTCGATGTGCGGGCGCAGGTGCACGATGTCGGGCCTGGACAGGGCTGGCTCGTCGAAGCAGGAGAGCGGCACGTTGCCGTCGATCAGAGCGCAGGCGAGCACGTGCTGGAGCGAGAACCGTGCTTGCCCTGTCGTCGTCGGGTGGACACGGTCGCAGAAGTCCAGCGCGTCGGTGTAGATGTGCGTGGTGGCCCCGGAGACGGGCTCACCGTCGAGCTGGCTGTGCAACTCGAGCGCCGCGTCAATGGAGGCGTGCGCGTGCCGGCAGCATGCCCATGGCTTCAACGACGAGTCATGGATCAGCCACCGGTCGGTCTGTGCGGCGACCAAAGCGGCCGGCACGCTGTCCGGCGCGGTGGCCGCGTAGAAGCCCCGCTCGCCCTCAAGTAGCCGTAGCGGAGCCGTCATACCCGCTGCGGCCAGCCGTGCTCCGGAGATGCCTGACTCCGCGGCGCGGCCCGCGTGCGCCAGCTTGGCGCTCGCCGGCTCCATACGGACTTGCCAGAATCCGCCGGCCGTCGTGCCGGCGATTCCAAGGGCGTGCGCGGTAGCGGCGGGACCGAGACCCAATACCGACGCGACTGCTGCGGCTGCACCGAAGCCGCCGCAGGTCGACGTGGGGTGGAAGTAGTGGTAGTGCGCCGACCCCGCCGAGCGGCCAACCCGCGCGGCGGCTTCGTAGCCGCGTACGACTGCGTCGAGAAGGACTGTTCCGGATGCACCGGTTGCCTCGGCGGCGGCCAGGGCAGCGGCAATCACCACAGGTCCCGCGTGCAGCCTGGCTTGGCGATCGCTGGAATCGAGCTCGAGCGCGAGGGCGAGTGCCGCGTTGTGGAAGGCGGCCTGGGCCTCGCTCGTCTCGCCGCTGCCCACCGCGGTCGCGCCGGCACCGCGCTGCGAGCGGGTGAAGCCGAGCACCGCCTCCCCTTCCGGCCGATGGGCGGCCGCGACCACCGCGCCCGTCCAGTCCTCCACGTGCGTCGCGGCGACCTCACGATCGCGGTCGTCGACCGAGCGGGCCAGGACCTCTGCTAGCTGCTCGGTCAGGCTCGGTGTTGCCACAGTGATCTCCTCGGCGGGCGTGGGGTCAGGGACGGATGGCGCTGAACCGCCAGTCGAGTACCTCGCGGCGTGTCTCCCGCGAGCTAGCCGTGTCCTTCCGGATGGAGGGGTCGTTGATGCTCAGTACTTAATTAGATATACAATACACAGCATGGTCTTCTTCGACTTGCGGCTGCCGGGCGCCGGTACGCACGACGAACCCAGCGGAAGGCGCCGCCGGTCATGACCATTCTCAGTGCCGAGGAAGAAACAGTCGTCAGTACGGTCCGAGACTTCGTCGATCGCGAGGTTCGCCCGGTCGTCCGCGGCCTGGAGCACGCCAACGAGTACCCCGAACAGCTGATCGAGCAGATGAAGGCGCTCGGCATCTTCGGACTCGCGATCCCCGAGCCGTACGGCGAGGTCAAGGTCTCCACCACCTGCTTCGCCCGGGTCACCGAGGAGCTCGCCCGCGGCTGGATGAGCCTGGCCGGCGCCATGGGCGGCCACACGGTCGTATCGAGGCTGCTGGTCGAGTTCGGCACCGAGGAGCAGAAGCAGCGGTATCTGCCACACATGGCCACCGGCGACGTGCGGGCCACCATGGCCCTCACCGAACCGGACGGGGGCTCCGATCTGCAGAGCATGCGCACGACCGCCCGCAAGGACGGGGACCACTACGTTGTCAACGGGTCAAAGATCTGGATCACGAACGCTCGGCACTCCTCCCTGGTCGCTCTGCTGTGCCGCACCGACCCGTCCGCGGATCCCGCGCACCGCGGGATAAGCATCCTGCTGGTCGAGAAGGGGCCAGGTTTCACGGTGTCCAGGGACCTGCCGAAGCTCGGCTACAAAGGCGTCGAGAGCTGCGAGCTGTCCTTCGACGGTTTCCGGACGCCGCAGAGCTCGCTGCTCGGTGGTCGAGAGCGGCAGGGCTTCAAGCAGATGATGAAGGGGCTGGAGATCGGCCGAATTCAGGTCGCCTCCCGGGCCACCGGTGTGGCTCGCGCCGCCCTTGAAGACGCGCTCCTCTACGCGACTCAGCGGCAGAGCTTCGGAGTGCCGATCTGGAAGCACCAATCCGTGGGAAACCTGCTCGCCGACATGGCCACGAAGCTGGCTGCCGCGCAACAACTTGTGCTCCACGCCGCATCCGCGTACGACTCCGGGAAGCGCAGCGACATGGAGGCGGGAATGGCCAAACTCTTCGCGTCCGAGGCAGCCGCCCAGATCACCCTGGACGCCATCAGGGTTCATGGCGGCTACGGGTACTCCACCGAGTACGACGTCGAGCGCTACTTCCGCGACGCGCCGCTGATGATCGTCGGGGAGGGCACCAACGAAATCCAGCGCAACGTGATCGTGAGCCAGCTCATGGCCCGGATGACGTCGCCGGCGTGAAGAATGTGCTTCTCCATGGCGGACCTGGCGGCTGCGGGGTCGTTCCGCTCGATCGCGTCGAATACGTGGGCATGGTCGTGCACCGCGGCGGACACCCATCCCTCGATGGTCGCAAAGAAGGGCTGCGGCACGTACCGCACGGCGACACTCAGCAGGAAGGACAACTTCGGCGACCCGGCAAGCCGGTTGATCTCCCGGTGAATCTGCCAGTTGAGCTCGAGGACGTCTTCCGCACGACCGTCGCAGGTCGCCTGGTCGAGTTCGGCCTGCAGTTCACGAAGTCCGGCGACCGTCGCGGGCGTCGCAGCGATTGCGGCGCGGGCAGCGAGTTCGCCGGCAATGTTGGCCTGTACGAGGTACAGGTCCTGGATGTCGCTCGGCGACAAGGGAGCAACGACGAACCCCCTTCGAGGCTCGAAGGTGAGGAACCCCTCGCCTCGCAGCGCGTGCAGGCCCTCCCGCACCGGTGTCGCGCTGACGCCGAGCTCGTCCGCGATCTTCTCCAGCCGCACGAAATCGCCCGGACGGAGCGAGCCCGACATGATCAGGGCGCGCACGTGCGCCGCTACCTCGTCACTGAGCGGAAGCCGTCGTCGGCGCGCGCGTGGAGACGTCAGCACGGGCTCCGTCACGCCGAAACCCTATCGTGTACATTCCGCCACGCGGGTGGCGGTTGTGCCCAGTGCGCTGGTCCGTCCAACCACCGACTCGGCATCACCTCACTACCACCCACGAAGGCAGCTGCATGACGACCACCCAGGAATTTGCCCGAGGACTCAATAAACTCGCGCAGGACCGGCTCCCCGAACCCGTCATCGATGAGGCCACGCGTTCGGTACTCAACGTCATCGGCACCTCCATCGGCGCCGCCCGGTACGACGAGATCGACATCCTTGTCGCCAACGCCCTCGAGACGGGTGCGCAGGACCGTCCCAGCCGCGTCCCCGGCCGCCCCGAGTACCTCGACATGATGAGCGCGGCTCTCGCCTTCGGCGCCGCCGCCCACATCGATGACTTCGACGACACCCACCTCGCCACGGTCGTACACCCCGCCGCTTCCGTGCTGGGTGCGGCCCTACCGTTGGTCGCGCGCAGCGAGGTGTCGGGCCTGGGCCTCGTCCAGGCCGTCGCGCTGGGCGTCGAGGCCCAGTTGCGGGTCGCGGTCGCGATGACGCCGTGGCATTACGACGACGGCTGGCACATCACCGGCACCGTCGGTCCGATCGGCGCCGCCGTGACCGCTGGTGTGCTGCTGGGTCTGCAAGAGGCGGGACTGACCTCGGCGATCGCGATCGCCTCCAGCCTCAGCCTGGGCCAGCGGCAGGGCTTCGGCACCATGGTCAAGCCGTTCCATCCAGGCAAGGCCGCGGCCAACGGGCTGCTAGCCGCCGGCCTGGCAGCGCAGGGCTTCACTGGGTCCCCCACCGCACTCGAGGGACCGCGCGGCTACTTCGCATGTCTCTCTCCCGAGGTCGAGCTCGAGGTCCTCTGTGCCGGCCTGGGCGAGCAGTGGGAGCTGCTGAGGAACACCTACAAGCCGTACCCCTGCGGCATCGTCAGCCATCCGGCCATCGAGGCCGCCGAGCGGCTGCACGATCGCATGAACGGCGCGGAGCCGACCGCCGTCCGAGTGCACTGTCACCCGCTGGTCGTCGAGCTCACCGGAGATCCCACGCCGACGACTGGTCTGGAGGCGCGGTTCAGCACGATCCATGGGGTCGCCGCAGGCCTCGTGGATGGCGTGGTCGGCCTCCGGCAGTACGACGACGCCCGAGTGATTGCCCCCGAGCCGATCGCGATGCGCGCGCGGACGGTGCTCCTGCCTTCCGAGGCGGTAGCGCGGGCCGCGGCGGCCGTCGAGGTTGATCTTCCCGATGGACGGCAGCTGACGGAGCGGGTCTCCGAAGCGCGTGGCAGCCTCGAGCGACCCCTGAGCGACACCGAGCTCGACGCGAAGGTCACCGCGCTGGTCGAGCAAACCCTCCCCGGCAGGAGCCAGCACATCATCGACGTGGTCAGGTCCCTGCCGACGGCCGACTCGACCACCGGCCTGCTCGCCGCGATCGTTCCGGAGGACTGACGTGACAATCGAAACCCATTCCGTAACCGACGAGCTGGCCGCGTTCGCGAGCGGGCTCGCGTGGTCCGACCTGCCTCCGACCACTCAGAATGCGGCCCGCTCGACGTTCGCCAACGTGGTCGGTCTCGCCGTGGGTGCCTCGCGGAACCCGGCCGTGGAACGTGCCCTGCGGGCGCTGACCGCCTTCGGGTTGACCGGTGACGTGTCGATCCTGGGACGCCGCGAGCGGCTCTCGGCCACGTCCGCGGCGCTCGTCACCGGCATCGCGATGCACGTGGAGGACTTCGACGACACCCACCTCCGTACCGTCCTGCACCCGGGCGCGCCCATCGTCCCAGCGGCCCTCGCCGTCGGCGAGGTGGTCGGCGGCTCCGGCGAGGATGTGCTGACCGCCGTCGTCGCCGGTGTCGAGGTGGCCAGCCGGGTCGGCAACGGACTCGGCGTCGCGCACTTCGACCGTGGCTGGCACGTGACCGGCACCGTTGGCCACCTCGGAGCGGCGGTCGCGGCCGGCAGGCTGCTCCGGCTGACGCCCGAGCAGATGCGGCACACGCTTGCCCTGGCGGCCACCCAGGCGGCGGGCCACACCGAGCAGCTCGGCTCGATGACCAAACCACTGCATCCGGGGAAGGCGGCGGCGGACGGCGTGGAGGCGGCGCAACTCGCCGCTCGGGGCTTCACCGGCCCGGAGGGTTCGATCGAGGGGCGCCGCGGGCTGGCGGCGCTGATGACCAGCGACGCGGACTACGAGGAGATGCTCCGCGCGTTGGGCTCTGCGTGGGAGACGGAGAAGAACGCCTTCAAGCCCTACAGCTGCGGCATCGTGTCGCACCCGGTCATCGACGCCGCCATCGCATTGCGCGAACGCGGCGTGGTCGCTGACACCATCGCCGCCGTGGAGGTGACGGCACATCCCGTGGTCCTCGACGTCATGGGCGTCAAGGAGCCGGATTCGGGGCTTCGGAGCAAGTTCTCGGTCTACCACTGCTTCGCGGTCGGCCTGCTCGACGGCGCTGCCGGGCCCAAGCAGTACTCCGACGAGCGCGCGCTGGCCGAAGAAGTCGTGGCGCTACGCCGCAAGGTCAACGTGGTGGTCGACCGCACGGTGGCGAAGGACGCATGCTCGGTTCGCGTGCTGCTCGACGACGGCACCACCCAGGAGGTAGAGGTCGAGCATGCCACCGGGAGCATCGACCGGCCGATGACGCTCGAGCAGCTGCGGGCCAAGTTCGAGCTAGTGGTCGAGCCGGTGCTGGGTGCGGCGACGGCTCGGCTCTGGGACCTCGCCGTCGGCCTGGACAGCGAGGACTCGCTGGCCGGGCTCCTCGCCACGTCGGTCCCGTCTGCCTGACCAGACGGTCGCGGCGGGGCCCCTCACGAGGCGAGAGACCCCGCACGACGCCGTCGCATCATGTGAGAGCGTACGGTCCGGACCGCGACGCTCGGGTCACCCGAGCTCGTCGAGCTCCGGTTGGTACCGCTCCGCGACCTGTTCCGGCGAGTCTTCGGTGCCGGTCACCGTCAGCTCCTCGACCAGGTTGATCAGGACCTCACCGACCGCGTTCGTGTTGGTCGCAGGCGGGATCTGCGTCTCCAGGTTCCGGAAGATCTCGAGCAGCTCGTCGGTGAAGTACGGCTGCGCCTCGGGCAGCTCCTCGCCTTCGAGCACCGGGAGCGACTGGACGACCCCGGACTCCAGCTCGAAGTACCGCTCCGCGGCGATCTCCGGCTCTGCGAGGTAGCGCAGCACAAGGCTCGCCTCGTACGGGTGCTCGGTGTCCGCAGCCATCGACCAGCCGCGCGGTACGCCGAGGGCCTTGCCGCCGTCCTCCTCGTGGACCGGGTACGGCGCCGACAACCAGTCCTCGCCGTACTGGAAGTCGTCGAGCATGAACCCGACGCCGTTGTTGATGCCCTCGTCGATGAACGGGAGATTGCCGGCGACGAACGCACCCTTCGACTCGTCCTGCTGGCCGATCATGAACTCGGGATCGGTGATCCCTTCCTCGTACATCGTCTGGAGGAAGTCGATCATGTCGACCCCCTGGTCGCTGGTCAGGTCCGGAATGTTGCCCTCGAAGGGAACTCCGAAGGTGTAGAGCCACTCGAACATCCGGTCATGGCTCGTACCGCCGGTGCCGAAGTACGCGGGCAGATCGGGATTCGACTGCTGGACCGCGCGGGCCGCATCCACCAGGTCCCACCAGGTGTCGTAGGGAGGCGGTTCGACACCGGCGTCCTCGAGCAGCTTGACGTTGTAGAAGAGCCCATTGACGAGACTCTTGTTCGGCACATGGTAGATGTCACCGTCATAGGTACCGTCCTCCCAGACCTCCGGCGGGACCGTCTCGTAGAGTTCGGGCTGCTCCTCCTCGAACGTCGCGATCTGCTCGGTCATGGGCGAGATCAGGCCGGCCTCCATGAACGCAGGCGTCAGGTGTGAGTCGATCTCCACCATGTCCGGCAGCTGTTCGCCGGCGTCGCGCATCCGCAGCATGTCGGTGAGAATGGCGTCACCGCGAATGTCCCACTCGACGGTGATGTTGTACTCCTCCTCGAGCGCCGCGAACTCGTCAGCCGGAACGGTCTCGCCGTTGAACCAGGCGGTCACGACGACCGGCCCCCCGTCATCGGACTGGTCGGAGTCGTCACCACCGCCACATGCGGCCAGCACAAGCGCAGGCACGGCCAGGAGGGCGACGACGTTGGTCGGGCGCCGCCGTCGCCGGCTCGCACGAGTGCGTTCTCTGGAACTCGGTGTCTTCATTTTTCTGCCCCTTCACTTTGGGCGTTGGGATTGCTCACTACTTCACTGCTCCACTCGTGATGCCGCCTACGACAAACCGCTCGATGCGGAGGTAGACGAAGATGAACGGGATGATCGTCATGATCGCGAAGGCGGCCTGGCCCGGGTTGTTCTGGAAACCGGTGGTCTGTGTCATCAGGAACAGCTCGTACGGCAGCGTGCGGCTCCCCGGACTGGAGGTGAGTGCCAGCACGAGGTTGAACTCGTTCCACGCCTCCCGGAAGGCCAGCACGCCGATCGTGATCATGGCCGGCAACGCCAGCGGCAGCACGACGTAGCGCACCCTCTTGGGCAGTGCCGCCCCATCGACCATCGCCGCCTCCTCCAGCTCGCGCGGCACATGCTGGAAGAACCCGACGAGGAGCCACACGGCCAGCGGCAGCACCGTCCCCGTGAACGCGACGATCAGGGTGAGCAGCTGGTCGATCGCACCCAGCCAGACGGCCAGCCGGTAGAGCGGGACCATCAGGCCGAGGCCGGGAATGAGCCGCGGCAACAACGTGAACAGCAGCAGGAGGTGCCGCCCACGGAACCGGAACCGCACGAAGGCGTACGCCGCAGGGACTGCGAGGGCGAGCGTGAGCACCGACGTCCCGAGACCGACGACGAGGCTGTTGATGAACGCGGACCGAAACCCCTCCTGCGCGAGCACCGAGGCGTAGCCCTGGAGCGTGGGGTTGGAGGGAATGAATCCGGGGTCGGCGGACACGTCGGCACGCGTCTTGAACGAGATCGACAGCGTCAAGAGGATCGGAAAGATCGTCCAGACCGCAAGGAACGCCAGGACAACCCAGATGCCCGTCCGTCGCAGCCGTCGCCGCACGGCGGCGACGAACCGCTCTCCGGGCGTGCGCTGCGAACGTGAGCGGGTCTGCGCGCTCATTGCTCGTCCAGGTTGTAGCGCCGGGAGAGACCGACATAACCGAGCGTCAGCAATGCGTTGAACAGCAGGATCACGACGACGATGGCGAGCGCCTCGTTGGTCTCCAGATCGACGAACGCGGTCTCGTAGAGCGCAATCGTCAGCGTCCTCGTGGCGTCGACCGGCCCACCTCCGGTGAGCGCGATGATCACACCCAGCGAGGTGAGTGCCTGGTAGCTGAGGAGGATCGTGCTCAGGGAGATCTGTGGCGTGATCAACGGGATGGAGATCCGCCATGCCCGCTTCCAGCCGGTCGCGCCGTCGACCTCGGCCGCATCCAGGAGCTGTGGATCCATCAACTGCAACCCACCGAGGATCAGCAACACGGCGAGCGGCAGGTCGGCCCAGACCTGGGCGAGGATCGACGCCAGCATCGCCAGATTGGGATCGGAGAACCAGGCCTGCGCCGGGATGCCGAGGAACTCCAGGAACCGGTTCACCTGGCCGAAGTTCTGGTTGAGGATCAGCCGGAAGATCACGGCGGTGGCGATGCCGGACACGAGGTAGGGCACGATCGTCACGCCGCGGAGGAACCGCATACCCCCGGTTACCTGGTGGAGCGCGAAACCGAAGACCAGCCCGAGGGTCATCCCGAGGATCAGCACCCCGAAGACGAAGACGAAGGTCCGGCTCATCGACCAGAGGAACTTGGGATCCTGGAACAGGTCGACGTACTGCTGGAATCCGACGAAGCGCCCAGGGCCGCCGATGAATTCGGTGTCGTAGAGGCTGCCCCATACCGCGTAAACCACCGGGAATGCCAACAACACGCTGACCGCGAGAATCGCCGGTGCGGACAGCACGTACGGCGTGGCCTTGCTATGGCCGACCAGGCTGCCGCGGTCCGGGCGTGACGCCGCCCTCTTGGCACGTCGTCGCCTACGCCGCTCGGTGGCTCTCCTGGTCGTCACGGCAACGGGCGCTCCTCGACTGGGCCCTGAGTGTTATCTCATGAGTCGATCAAACATCGTACATGAAGCGCGATACATGATCTCCACTATTCGATCACGATACGGTCACCGCGGACGGACCACGGGAGCGAGCCTCGTGAGCGCGACCGTGGCCACCAGGGCGACCAGGCACGCCGCACCGAGACTGTAGAAGCCCAGGTCGAATGACCCCGTCTGGTCCTTGCTCACTCCGATGAGATAGGAGAACACCAGAGCACCGATGTTCGCCCAGAAGTTCCCGAACCCCGTGACCGTACCCGCGGCCTTGGAACCGAGCTCGCGCAGCGGGATCTCGAAGAGCGGCCCGAAGTACGCCTGGATGAACAACGACTGCACCGCAACGACAGCGATGATCACCAGCAGGTCGTCCGCGACAACCAGCAGCACGAAGGTGACCGCGAGCACACTCAACGACGTACCGACGATCAGCAGCGGACGCTGCAACCGATCCGAGATGTAGCCGCCGACGTAGTTCGACGGTGCCGTCACCGCCGAGCCGATCGCGACGACCAGGCCCGCGATCTCGAGCGGGAACCCCTTCTCCAGCACGATGTAGCTGGGCAGCCAGAACCGGAGGCCCTGCGTGACGCCCAGACGCACGAACTGCACGACGCCGGTGAGCCACATGACGCGGTACCGCAGCAGACGCACCAGCTCGCGCACGCGCGGCCGGTTCGCCTTGGAGTGCGGCACGGGACCGGGTCCACCGATCTTCCAGTACAGAAGGGAGAACCCGATACCCGCCGCGGAGAAGATGACGAACAGCGCACGCCAGCCCAGCGGATCGACAAGTACCGGGCCGAGGAGATTCAGCACGATGTTCGAGGAGAAGCCGCCGGCGATGTACAGCCCCATCGCACTGGCCCGCCGGTCCGGACGGAAGTGTGCGGTGATGAGCACCAATCCGGGTGCGAACACCAGCGAACGGAAGAACCCGGAGACCAACTGGTTCACGACAAGCAGCTCGTAGGTGTCGATCACCGCCAGCAGCAGCGACACCGCGTTGAGGCCCAGCAGACCGAGGAGGAACAGCCGCTTGGCGCCGAACCGGTCGGCGAGATAGCCGGACGGGATCTGCATGAACGAGTAGATCAGCGACGCCGCGACGGCGAGCGACCCGGCCTGCGAGAACGTCATCGCGATGTCGTCGCGGATCAGCGGCAGGAAGAGCGCGATGCCGCCGAAGGCGAGACCCTGTGTGCTCTGCGCGACGACGATGAGCGCGATGCTGACCCGGCGGGCCCGGTCGTCCCTCAGCACCGGCTCACTTCACGGAGCCCGTGGTGATACCGGCGACGATGTACTTCTCGATGCGGGTGTAGATGAGGATGAACGGCACGATGGTCAGTATCGTAAACGCTGCCTCCGCGGGGTAGTTCTGGATCCCCTGGATGCCCTGCATCAGATACAGCTCGTACGGCAGCGTGCGCTTGCCCGGAGTGGTCGTCAGCACCAGCACGAGAGTGAACTCGTTCCACGCCTCGCGGAACGCGAGCACGCCGATGGTGATCAGCGCGGGTAACGCCAGCGGCAGCACGATGTACCGGATCCGTTTGAACATCGACGCCCCGTCGACGTTGGCCGCCTCCTCCAGCTCTCGGGGGATCTGCTGGATGAACCCGACGAGGAGCCACACCGCCAACGGCACCAGCATGCCCGAGTAGACGATGACCAGCGTCAACCGCTTGTCGAGCATTCCGGCCGTGACCGCTATCTGGTACAGCGGAATCATCAGGCCGAGGCTGGGAACGAGCCGCGGCAGCAGGGTGAACAGCAGCAGGAGGTGCCGCCCGCGGAACCCGAATCTCGCGAAGGCGTAGGCCGCGGGTACGGAGATCGCGATGGTGAGCGCGGCGGTGCCGAAACCGACGAGCACGCTGTTGAGGAACGCTCCGCGGAAGCCCGGCCGCGCGATCACCTCACGGTAGGCGTCCAGCCTCGGACTGTCGGGAAGGAGCCCGGGGTCGGCGAACACCTCGCCGCGGGCCTTGAGCGAGATCGACATCGTGATGAGGAACGGCATGACCGTCCACAACACGAGGATGATCAGCGGGATCCAGAGGAGGACCCGCCGCACGCCCCGACCCAGAGGCGATGCCGCAAGACCGCCGATCCGCCGGTCGGGGGGCCCGGAGGCCCCGTCCCGCGCGACCCGGGTGTCGGTCGCCCGCGTATTATGCCGCGTATTGGTCGCCATGGTCACTCCACCGTCCCGTACCGACGTGCGACCGTTACGTAGACGAGGGTCAGCAGAGCGTTCAGGATGAGGATGAAGGACGCGATCGCCAGGGCCTCGTTCATCTCCAGATCGGTGAACGCCGTGCTGTACATCTCCATCGGCAGGGTCTGGGTCGCCTTCAGCGGACCGCCGCCGGTCAGGGCGAGGACCACGCCCAGCCCGGTGAGCGTGGAGTAGCTCAACCACACCGTGCTGATCACGATCTGCGGCGAGATCAGCGGGATGGACAGGTGCCAGGCGCGTTTCCATCCGGTCGCGCCGTCGACCCGGGCGGCGTCGAGGTACGACGTGTCGATGGTCTGCAGACCCGCGAGCAGCAGCAGGATGGTCAGCGGAAGGTCGGTCCACACCTGGCAGAAGATGACGACCACCATCGCCAGCGTCCCGTTGCTGAGCCAGCCCGGACCGTCGAATCCGAAGAACTCGATCGTCCGGTTGAGGAGTCCGAAGTCGCTGTTGAACACCAGCCGGAACATCACCGCGGCGGCGACGTTCGAGATGATGTACGGCGCGATCGTGATCGCCCGCAGGAACCGCAGCTGCCGGATCACGCGGTTCAACGCGAACGCGAAGAACAGCCCGAGGATGAGGCCCAGGATCAGGCAGCCGAACACGAAGACGGCGGAGCGCACCAGGGCGTGCCAGAACGCCGGGTCGGCGAACATGTCGGAGTAGTTCTCCAGCCCGACGAACTCCTCCGGCGCGCCGAGGGAGGGCGCCCGGAACAGGCTGTTGTAGAGCCCGTACAGCACCGGATAGGCCAGCAGCAGGCTGACCGTCACGATCGCGGGCGCGGAGAACAGGTACGGCGCGAGCTTGCTCTGGCCGGCCAGCGTGATGTCGAGCCTCGGCCCCCGCTGCCGTTTCCGCGGAGAGCCAGGCCGCTGTCCCGGGCTGAGCGACGGTCGGGTGCCGCTGTTCACCACGCTCACATCGGCACCCTTCCGTCTAAGCGAGATCGTTCACGCCGCACCCTCGCTCTACTCCAGGGCGTCCAGCTGCTCCTGGTACTTGTTCGCGAGCTCCTCAGGCGACGCGTCGGTCCCCTGCACGATCTCGCCCCACAGCTGCTCCAGGATCTCCTCGACCTCTCCGGTGTTGGGGGCCGCCGGCATCGACTCGGCGCTGAGGTAGTCCTCCTTCAGGTTCTCATCGAAGAACGGGATGATCTCCTGGATCCTCGGATCGTCGAGCGCCTCGGTCTGACGCATCGGCACCGAGCCGTTGGCCAGGGGCTCGATGAGATTCTCCGTCTCGGCGAGGTACCGGAGCACGAGGCTGGACTCGTAGGGGTCGTCCGCGTCGACCGTCAGGGCCCAGGTCCGCGGGGCCGTGACCAGCTTGCCGGAGTGGCCCTGACCGCTATCGGCGGGCAGGCTCGTCGTGTCCCACTCGCTGCCGTACTTGAAGCCCTGCACCTCGTTGAAGTCGCCGGCCGTGGTGATCCCGTCGAAGACCAGCCCGCAGTTCTGCTGGATGAAGCATGCCCTGGTCTCGGACTCGCCCCAGGAGACCGCCTCGGACGGGATGAGCTCGTCCGCCTGCGCCCGGATGAAGAAGTCGATGACGTAGTGCGCCGCCGGATCGGTCAGGTCGGGGGTGGCGCCCTCGAACGGCGTGCCGACGGAGTTGAGCATGCTCTTGAGCATGGTGACGCCCTCGCCGGCGAGCGCCTGGATGCTCATCGGCGTCTGGTCCGGCCGGGCCTGCTTCATCTGGAGCAGCGCGTCGTAGAGGTCGTCGTAGGTCTCGAACGGCGGCTCGACGCCGGCCTCCTCGAACCACGCCTTGTTGAAGTAGAGGAGGTCGTAGTTCGCGGTGATCGACATCCCGTAGTGCTCGCCGTCGTACTCGGTGTCCTCCCAGGCGAGCGGCATGATCGAGTTGTAGAGCTCGGGCTCCTCCTCCTCGAACGCCTGCATCTGCTCGTCGATCGGCGCCAGCAGCCCGGCCTCGTAGTACGCGTCCATCAGGAAGGTGTCGTCCTGGATGATGTCGGGCATCGTCTGCCCGGCCTCGCGCATGCGGAGCAACTGCTGGATGATGTCGTCCTCGGCCTGGACGTCCCAGTTGAGGTTGATGTCTGGGTATTCCTGCTCGAAGCTCTGGAACTCGTCCGGCGGCACGTAGTAGTCGCGTGACGACCAGACCAGCAGCTCCCCGTCTCCGCCGCCGCCCTCCTCCGAGTCGTCACCGCCACATGCCGCGGCACCCAGCACCAGCGTCAGCAGGACGGCTCCGGCCTGCATGCCCCGTCGTCGTGCCCCCGCTTTTCCCATGCGGCCGGAGTCTCGCCGGCCTCCGCCCCGTGCGTGCCTGCGCATCTTTGTCTCCGCTCGCTCCATGGGAAGGGCTTCTCGCCGCCTCCACCTGGTTCAGCGTTCTGCGTACAATTCTCGATCCCCCATGAGTGGTACCGAACAGCAGCACCATACATGAGGCATCATACATCATCCACCCCTCCGCCAGACCATTTATGCCGTTGAGATGCATCTGTGATCCCGCCGCCGCGCGAGTTACGCGGGTGCGAGCCGGATCAGGGCGTCGACGACCCGCCAGCGGCCCCCGGAGAACACCACCGGGTTGAGGTCGAGCTCCTCGATGACGTCGCCGTACGTCGCGGCGATCCGCGAGAGCCGGACCACGAGCTCGGCCAGGGCGCCCGAGTCGGCCGGAGCGGCACCCCGGAACCCGTGCAGCAGGGCCCGGCCGCGCAGCGAGCCGATCATCCGCCCGGCGTCGTCCGGGCCGAGCGGCGGAAGGCCGACGGACACGTCGTCCATCGCCTCGGCGAGCGTGCCGCCGGTGCCCACCAGGACCATCGGGCCGAAGGTCGCATCCCGCACGATCCCGAGGATCATCTCGATACCCGGCGAGTACGTCTCGACGAGCATGCCGTCGATCCGCGCCGCCGGATCGCGTGACGCCACCTCGGCGGTGGTCTCCTCCCACGCCGCGGCGAGCTCCGCCGGTCCGGGAAGGTTCAGCCGTACGCCGCCGACGTCGGACTTGTGCGGCAGGTCCGCGGACACGACCTTGAGCACGACCGGGTAACCGACTCGCTCCGCGACCACCGTCGCCTCGTCCGCACTGGACGCCAGGGCGCCGGCGACCGTCTCCAGCCCCATCGCCACGGCCACCCGCATGCTCTCGGCCGCGGTGAGATCGGCGGCGGCGCCCGTCCGCCGGAATCCGGTCAGCGTGGCTCGCAGCCCGGGATCGTCGGGGGCCGGAGACTCCTCGCGCTCACGGGCACGTCGTACCTCGGCCAGACGTACCAGCCCGCTCAGCGCCCGGACCAACGCGTCCACGTCGGTCGTCACCGGCACCCCGGCTCGCCGCAAGATGCGGAGCCCCTCGGCACCCAGGTCGCCGGCGAGCCACAGGTTGGGCAGCGGCTTGCCGGTCTCCGCGCCCAACGCGGCGAGGTCCCGGGCACGCGCCGGCGTGTGCGCGCTCGGGTGCGGTGTCGATACCGGTACGACGACGTCGTACGCCGGATCGTCCACGAAGCAACGGACCACCTCGACGTAACGATGCGGCTCGGTGATGATGCCGCCCAGATCGGTGGGGTTGCCGGTCGCGCCGTGCTGGAGGTACGGCCCGAGACGCCGCCCAAGCTCGTCCGACGGCTGCGGCAACGACAGCCCGGCGTCCACTGCCTTGTCCGCCAGCAGAACCGCCGTACCGCCGGAGTGGGTCACGATCCCGATCCGGTCGCCGGCGGGCACCGGAGTGCGAGCCATCAGCTCGGCCACGTCGAGCAGCTCGGCGGGGGTCGCGGTGACCGTGATGCCGAGCGCGTCGAACACCGCGTCGAAACGCCGTACGGATCCGGCGAGCGCACCGGTGTGCGTGCGCATCAGCCGCTGGCCGACATCCGTACGCCCGATTTTGCACACCACGATGGCTTTCCCGGCGTCCAAAGCGGCACGCGCGGCGGAGACGAACCGGGGACCGTTGCGCACCGTCTCCAGCACCAGCGCGATCGCCCGCACGTCCTGGTGTGCGACGAGATACTCGACCACCTCGGCCACCTCGACGTCGGCCTCGTTTCCGGTGGAGACCGAGACCGCGAACCCGCTCCCCCGCTCCGCGGCGAGATTGTGGAGGTAGCTGCCCGTGCCGCCGCTCTGGGTGACCAGACCGACGGGACCGGTCCGCAGCTCGTCCGCCGGGCGTTCGAGGCAGGTCAGGAAGCTCAGCACGGTCCCGGCCGACGGGTTGATCACCCCGGCGGAGTTGGGACCGAGCAGCCGGACGCCCTTCGCCCGCGCGACCTGGTGGATCCGGGCCTGCAGCTCGGCGCCGCTCGCGCCGGCCTCGGCGAACCCTCCGCCGAACAGGATCGCCGCCCCGGCCCCGATATCGCCCGCGGTCCGGACGACGTCCGGAGCCGCGGCCGCCGGTACGGCGACCACCACGACGTCCGGCGGCTCCGGCAGGTCGGCGAGCGAGCCGAACACCTCGGCGCCGTCGATCTCGGGCAGCTTCGGGTTGACGCCCCACACCGCTCCGCCGAACCCGAACCGTCGCATGCCGGACAGCACCTTGGCGCCGTGCTTGGACGGGTCGGACGACAGCCCGGCGATCGCCACGGATGCGGGCGTCAGCAGCCGGGCAAGGTCCGGCACCGCGGTCAACTCGGCGTCCCCGGGCCGTCCGAGAGGGCCGCACGGGCGAGCACCCGGTTCGCCCGCCGCACGTTCGCCTTGTCCACCATCATCCCCTCGTACCGGAACGCACCGGTGCCGCTCGCCTGCGCCCGTTCGAAGGCCGCGAGCAGGCCCTCGCTGAACGCGACCTCCTCCGCGGTCGGGGTGAACACCTCGTGGATCACCGGCACCTGCCGGGGATGGATCGCCATCTTCGCGCCGTAACCGAGCCGGCGGGCGAGCCGGCACTCCGCGAGCAGCGCGTCGTCGTCACCGAGGTTCATGAACACCCCGTCGACCGCCCACTCGAGCCCGGCGGCGCGCGCCTCACACAGCAGCTTGCTGCGTGGGTAGAGCATCGCCTCCCCGGTAGGGGTCCACTGCCCGTCGAGATCGGCCATGAAGTCGCCCTCCTCCCCGCTGGAGAAGGCCAGACCCGCGACTCGCGGCGACGCCGAGGCGATGTGGTACGCGAAATGCACCCCGCGGCAGCTCTCCACCAGCGGCAGGACGACGACCGACCCGGGGCCCAGCCCGGCGCGTTCCTCCCGTACACCCAGGGCCTCGTCGAGCCCCGCCACCTCCGCCGCCGTCTCGGCCTTGGGGAGCACGACGCCGAACAGGCCGTCGGTCACGACCGCGTCGAGGTCCCGCTCCATCTCCCCGGTGGACGGATGGTTCACCCGGACGAACACCGGGGGGCCGTCGCCGCCGGACAGCGCGGCGGCGACCTGCTCGCGAGCCGCGGACCGTTGCCCGGGAGCGACCGCGTCCTCGAGGTCGAAGATCAGGCCGTCCGCCCCGGAGCGTTTCGCCTTCTCCATCATGTCGGCGCGGCTGCCCGGTGAGAACAGCAGGCTCCGCAGTGCCGTGACTGCCGGGGCGATCATGGCAACGAGGCCACCGACACCAGCCCCCGGCTGCCGTCGACGGCCACGACCGGGTCCGGGCCGACGCGTTCGGGGTCGGGTACGTCGCAACCGACCACGGTCGGCACGCCGATCGAGTGCGCGAACTCGATCAGATGCGCTCCGGCGCTCCCGGCCCGGGTGACCAGGCCCGCGGCGTTCCACAGCAGTGGCGCCAGCGACGGCACCGGCTGGTTGGCGACGAGGACACACCGGCCGGACGGCACCGGCCTGGGCATCGCCGAGTCGGCGACGTACGCGCGTCCGACCCCCGCTCCCGGCGCCGCGGGCGTCCCCGCGACGTGCGTACCGGTGGCCATGACGACGTGGTGGGCGAACGGCTCCCACCGATCGACTCCGAGCCGGCTCTCTCCGGGCGCCGCGCCGGACCGCAACCCGCGGTCGAGGTCGTCCGGACCGAGCCTCCAGAACGCCGCGTCGGAGTCGACCACACCGCGGGCGAGCGCGGTACGGCGAAGGCTCTCCAGATTGCCCAGCACCCGCTGGACGGCGTCCGGGCTCGGGCCGGGGAGACCCTGGAGGATCCGCAGTGCCGCCTCCGGCGCGTCGCCGCGCAGCAGGCGGAGCATGCGTTCGGCCTCGGCCGCCGCGGCTCGCGGCGAGCGCCGCCAGACCATGGCGGTCAGCTCGCGGGAGAGGGACCGGGTCGCGGCGAGCAGCGCGACCGGGTCGACGCCCGGGTCCGGGCCCGCCGTGGTGTGCGCCGTACGCCGAAGCGGCCCGTCGGCGACCGCCCACGGGAGGATCAGCTCGTATCCGAGCCGGCCCGGGAAACGCTGGGTCAGCCCGGCCACCCGGACGGCGACGTCCGAACCCGCGATCGCGTCGAGCTCGCGGTCGCCCGCGACCTGGGCGGGCCGGTCCGCCGAACGGATGCTCTGCAGCAGATGGACCTTTCCGTCGACCTCTGCCCACTCGATCAGCTGGTGGTCGAGCACCTCATGCACCCGGCGGGACAGCGACGCGACCTCGAGCAGCAGGTCGCGCTCGACGTCGACGGCCTTGATCGTGTCGTCCGCGCCGACCACCGTGACCGTGCCCTCGACCTGGCCGGACATCAGCGGGCTCAGCGGTCCGCGGGTCGCCGTCACCTGCACGCTGCCGTCGAAGCGTCGACGAGCCGTACCCCCGATGCCGGGGGCGACCTCCGGCTGCACGAGCACCGCCAGCCCGAGCCGGGTCGGGTCGGTGCCGGTGTGGTGCGCGCGTTCGAGGGAGCCGACCTGGAACGCCGAGCCCCAGCATCCCCGCACCGCGGTGCCGAGATCGTCCGGGCCCACGCCGTGGAAGCTGGAGAAGGCGCCGGACCACGTACCGTCGGCCTCCAGCGGGCTGGACGAGCGCACGATCATCGGGGCCGGGAAGCATGCCGCACGTTCGCGCAGCTCGGCGAGCAGCGGCTCGTCCGGCTGGACGGTCATCGCCGCCAGCCGGGCACGCGCCACCCCCTCACCCAGCAACGTGGTCGATGCGGCGCGCACCACGGGATCGGACTCGCCCACCGGCACGACGACACCCGGCAGGGTCGGCAATCCGGCCGCGGACGCCGCGGCCAGGCCCGCGGCCTTGGCACCGGCCACCGCGGCGTCCCGCGCCCGCTCGTCGGACAGGTCGAGACAGCGTGCGGTCATCAGTCGACGGTGATGATCTCGTGCGACTTGTACGTCGAGACGAGATCCGGCCCCTTGTCCGTGACGATCAGCATCTCCTCCAGGCGCACGCCGAACTCGTGCATCTTCCCGTGCTGGGTCTCGAGTGCGAACACCATCCCCTCCTTGATCTCCTGCGGGTGGTCGAGCGACCAGATCCGCGAGATCACCGGCTGGTCGTACTGTGCGAGCCCGAGACCGTGACCCCAGAGGTTGGCCGCGGCCTGGTCCTCGTCCTCGTACCCCCACGTCTCCATCGCCGACGGCCACTGCGACGCGATGTCGGCCGTGGTCGCGCCCGGACGGACCGCCCCGATGGAGTCCCAGAGCCACTTGTGCGCGGTGTCGTAGTACTGCTGGTGCTCGTCGGTGGGTTTGCCGCCCACGCAGTACGTGCGGTAGACGCAGGACTTGAACCCGTTCCAGGTCAGCGCCGCGAGGTCGATGATGACCAGCTCACCCGGCCGGATGATCCGGTCGGAGAAGTTCCGCCAGTTCGGCCACGCATTGGGGCCGGACGACACGATGACATCCTCGACGTCCTCCATGCCGGGGATGTTGTACAGGTAGTTGAAGCCGAAGGCCGCGACCTCGTTCTCGGTCAGGCCGGGCTTGAGGAACTGGGTGAACTCGTAGTGCAGCGCGTCGCAGATCGAGCCGACGATCCGGACCGCCTTCTGCTCGTCCGGGCTCTTGATCGACCGCGCCTCCATCATGGGGGTCATGCCGTCGGACCAGGTGATCCCGGCCCGCTCGAACGCGCGGATCATGTTGATGTCGATGAAGTCGACGCCGATCGGCTTGTCCTTGACGCCGGCGTCCTCCAGGTCGTTCAGCAGGGCGTTGGTGAACTTGTCGACCTGCTGGGTCGACGCCGGTCCGGCCGCGCCCTTGATCCAGGCGAAGGAGTGCCGGATGTTCTCCTTGGGTATCCAGGGGTTGTGCACCTCGAGATGGAAGCCGATGTCGCCCTGCTCGTAGACGATCGGTTCGTTGCCCTCGGTGAGGACGACGTAGCGCAGCCCGGGCTTGAGGCGGTTCCAGCCCGGCGTGTACGTCGAGGAGACGTACCGCATGTTCTCGTCGTACATCAGGAGCATGGCACCCAGACCGTGGCGTTGCATCGCCTCCCGCGCCCTCGACAGTCGCCAGGTGCGGACGTTGTCCCAGTTGATGCCCTCTTTCCAGTCCGAACTCAGACCGCCGAACGCTTCCTTCATGAGCGTGTCCCTCGCTATCGTCCGAAGCCGATTCACTCGACTACCCCGTTACCGTTAGACCGACACCCTATATTCAATACGATGTGTCATCAACGCGGGGCGCGTCCCCTCGCTACAGGAAAGGCAACCACCGAACCGGTGGGAAGGGGACGTAGAACACGCGGGTCATCAGCAGGAAGCCCGCGATGCACACCGCGATCGCCACCCCGGATGCGAGCACCAGCGTCCTCGCCGACCGGCCGGTGTCGAGGTAGGCGGCCGCCACGAAGATGGTGAGCGCGGTCATCACCCAGAAACCCACCACCGGCATCAGCGCGACGTACGCAACGGTGAGGAGGATGAAGACCGCGACGTCCACGCCCTGCCCTCGAAGGATCGGCGGAACAGTGGGAAGGCGGTCACCGAAGCCCGCGATTCCCCGGACCAACAGGACGATCCCGAGCCCTCCGAGCACGTAGCTGAGCACGAGGGGGAACAACCAGTCGAGCCGGCCCTCCCCGGCGTTGAGCCGGAAGAAGACCGCGACGCCGAGCATCAGCAGCCCGCCCACCAGCTCCGTCGAGATCTGGCGCCCGGCTCGTCGGTCCGTGGCGACCTCAGGCGTTGACATGGCGACGCTCCCGTTGTCCGGACCACACGCTCCAGACGATCGACAGCACAGTGAGCGCGATGATCACCAGGCTCACCGTGCTCCCGAAGAAGACCTGGAACATCGAGCTTCCCTCCGCTATCGCCAACGACTCGACCATCGCCGGCTCGATGATCGGTCCCAGGATGATGCCGAGTCCGATCGGCCCGGGATGGAACCCGAGCTTGCCGAGGAAGTAGGTCGCCACCCCGATGCCGACCATCAGGTACACGTCCACGAGGTTGCTCCGGATGGCGAACGACCCGACGACCGACAGGAACAGCACGATCGGGGCCAGGAAGCGCACCGGGATCGTCACCATCCGCGCGAGCGCACCTGCGAGGGCGGCGGCGAAACCGAAGGTGACGACCCCGGCGAGCAAGACCGCGAACGCGAATGCGTAGACGAGCTCGGGCTGCGTCAGGAACAGCTCCGGGCCCGGCCGGATGCCTTGCAGCAGCAGCGCGCCGAGGATCACGGCGGCGGGAGCGGAGCCAGGGATGCCCAGCGCGGCCAGCGGGACCAACGACCCTCCCGCGGCGCTGTTGCCCGCGGCCTCGGACGCCACCACCCCGTCCATGGCGCCGCGGCCGAACTTCTGCCTGTCCTTGCTCCACCTCCTCGCCTCGTTGTACGAGACGAGGGACGCCACCGGGCCGCCGGCACCGGGCAGGATCCCGATCACCGTCCCGATCACCGAGGAACGAACGACGTTCACCGGGCGCCGTACGATCTCGGCGATGGTCGAGAGCGCCACTCCTGGGCTCCGGCTGTACGGCGCCACGACCAGCTGCTCGCGGCGTGCCGCGACCATGCGCAGGACCTGCGGGAACGCGAAGACGCCGATCAGCGCGGCCACGAGGTTGACTCCGCCCAGCAGCTCGGGCAGACCGAAGGTGAAACGCGAGACGGCACCCGTCGCGCTGATCCCGATGGTGCCGATCAGCATCCCGAGTACACCCCCGAGCATGCCCTTGACGAGGGAGTCGCCCGCGATGCTGCCGATGATGGTCAGGGCGAAGACCCCGATCCAGAAGAACTGTGGCGGCCCGAAGCGCAGCGCGAAGTCCGCCAACGGGCCGGACAGGAACATGAAGGCAAGCCCGCCGACCGTGGTCCCGACCAGGGCGCTGAAGCCCGCGGCGACGAGCGCCTTCTGTCCGTGGCCCTGCTGGGTCAGGGGGAAGCCGTCGAAGGCGGTGGCCATCGCCGAGGGTGTGCCGGGGGTGTTGACGAGACAGGCCGGAACCGCGTCCGCGAACTGAGACGCCACATAGAGGCCCCCCAGCATGGCCAGACCCTGTGCCGGGGACAGCGCGAAGGTGAACGGCAGCAGCAGCGCGGTCCCCATCGTCGCGGTGAACCCCGGGAGCGCGCCCACCACGATCCCGATGACGACGCCGATCACGATGACGAGGAGCGAGGACGGCGCGAGCGCGATGAGTAGTCCCTCAAGCATTGGCCGTCCTCGTCATCTCCCGGTGGTCACCTGGCTGTTGTCAAGGGTCCGGTCGCCTACCCGGACACGATCAACGTACGCGGGCGACGCCTGAGCCACACCGGATCAGCCCATCGCCTCCAATGCGGCGAGCGTGGCGTCGTTCTGGTCCTCGAAGTACTGTCGCGCTTCCTCGACGTCCTGATTCAGAACGGTGAACCCGGCACCCTCCTCGTACGCCTTCTTGACCTCCGGGTCGTCGAGTGCCTCCTGAACCGCCTGGTTCCAGGTCTCGACGATCCCCTCGGGAGTTTCCGGCGGCAGGATGAGACCCCACGAGGTCACCAGCTCGACGCCCTCGTACCCCGCCTCGTCGAAGGTGGGCACGTCCGGCATCTCTTCGGACTCCGAGGACAGGACGAGCGGCTCGAGCTGGCCGCCCTCGAGCAGCGAGAAGCCCGAGATGGCCGTGTCGATGTGGCCACCGGCGACCCGGGGAATGATGTCCCCGACCCCGCCGCTCACCGGCACGTACGACAGTTCCACGCCGGTCGCCTCCTGGACCTCGCTCATGAGCAGCTCGCCGTTGCTCCCGACGCCGGCGATCGTCAACTCGCCCGGGTTCGCCTCGGCCTCCGCGACGACGTCCTCGAACGAGCCGAACCGCTGGTCGTCCGTGGCGACCGCGATCATGTTCGGGGAGAACTCCGTCCAGGCGATGTACTCGAACTCGGCCGCGTCGAACCCGACGTCCTCCCCGGTCTCGGTGAGGTTCATGATGTTGGGCGCGACCACGTTGGCGATGGTGCACCCATCCGGCGTGGCGCCCGCGAGCGCGTTCCATCCGACCGCGCCGTCGCCGCCCTCCTGGTAGGTGACGTTCAGCGTGGTGTCGAGTGCGTTCTCCAGGGCCTCCTGGAGGCGGCGGACCTGCTGGTCCGAGCCGCCGCCGGGGGAATACGGGACGATGACGTCGACCGACGAGCAGTCGAACTCCTCGGCCCCGCCATCGCCCTGGTCCTCGGCGATCGTCTCTCCTTGGGAGCACGCCGCCAGGACGAGTGTCGGGACGGCCAGTAGGGGTACTGCCAGTTTCCGCGTTCCCATTTCTCGGGGACCTTCCTTGTTCCGATGACCGGCAGGCGCGTCGCACCTGCCGCGCTCTCCGGGGTTGGACCCGTGGGCCGCTCGTACACCCCGTCCGCCCGAGTTGCCTTCCTGCTGGGGGTTACTAAGGGTTTGATGTTTGCATATTGCATTATGTCTTGCAAGCACCCCGGGTCGCGTGGCCTCGGGGACGACGAAGGGAAGCACCATGCAGATCGAGGTCGCCGACCGCGGCGAGTTCAAGGCGCGGATGAACGACGCCCTGGCGTTCGACCGGCGGCGGGCGGTGGTCTTGACCGTCGACCTGCAACGCGAGTACCTCGACCCGTCGGTCGGCCAGTCGGTCGTGGAGCCGGACGAGGCGGCGCGCGTGCTGGAGGCGAACGCGCGGCTGCTAGACGCCTGCCGCGCCGCCGACATCCGGGTCGTCCACGCCTATGTGGTGCGGCCGCCGCACGACCTTGAGGCCGGCATCCAGGACGGCGGCCTGGCCTATACCAGGGCGGCGCGCGAGGCGGGCGTGTCGCAGGCGCCGCACCTGCCGCCACGGAGCCGCTCCGACCGCGCCGCCGGGTCCCCGGAGTCCGAGGTGCCCGCGCACCTGGTGGCCGAGTCCGACATCCACGTCACCAGCAAGAAGAGCCTGGACGGCTTCGCCCACACCGAGCTGGATTTCCTGTTCTCCCGGGTCCTGCGCCCGCGGTTCGTGATCGTGACCGGGATCAACACCGACACCTGCGTCTACGCGACGACGTTCTCCGCGGCCAACCGGGGTTACTGGCCGATCGTGGTGCGGGACTGCGTGGCGTCCATGCGGGGCCGGGACTCGCACGAGATGGCGCTCGAGCTGATGTCCCGCAGCATCGCCTGGGTCCTCGGACTCGACGAGCTGCTCCGGCGCTTCTGAGCATGCGGCCGGTCTTCGGTATGCCGGCGGCGTGCTCGGTCACTCCAGCAGCGGGGCGCGCTCGGGCAGCCAGTAGCCGGGCACCTGGTCGTCGTACGGGCCGACCCCGTCCTGGCGGATGAGGACCTCCTTCGCGTGCCCCTCGGGGATGCGCCCGTGGAGGGCGTCCCACAGCCAGTCCGCGAGGAACGGGTAGACGTCCAGGCCGCCCAGGTTGGGGATGTCGAGCGGGACATGGAAGTCGTTCTCGATGACCCAGAACTCCTTCGGACCGGTGATCCGCTGGTAGACCTCGTACGCGTCCTCGAGGTAGCAGAGCGGGTCGTACTCGCCGATCACCTGGAGGGACGGGCAGGTGATGGCCGCCGCCTGGTCGACCAGCCCGAGCTGGGTGGCGAGCTCGTTGAACTCCTCCTCGTCGTGAATCCCGGCCATGTACATGAAGATCTGCTTGAACCGCGGCGAGGCCAGCTGGAAGAGTGGGCGCTTGCTGCCGTACGTCGCCGCCGCGGTCGCCACGGCCTTGACCCGGTCGTCTCGGGCCGCTATCCGAGAGCCCCAGTGCGAACCCATGCTGAAACCCGACACGGCGATCCGGCCGGCGTCCACGTCGTCGCGTTCCACGACCGCATCGAGGAACGCACTGCCCGCCTGCTCGTAGTTGTCGGCGGTCACCCGCACCTTGCGCAGGTTGGAGACCCCCTGTCCGGGGCCGTCGATGGAGAGTACGTGCATGCCCCGGGAGGTGAAGACGTTGTCGACGGGGTGCGGCTGCGCCTCCTTCGACATGTCCATCCCCGGGCAGAAGAGCACCAGCGGAGCCGGCCCGGGCCCGGGGGCGAGGTGCAGGAGACCGGACATCCGGTTGCCCGCCCAGTCGATCTCCACGCGCTCGATCCGTCCGTCGGACAGCTCGATGATGCGGTCGTAACAGGCGCTCATCCGGTCGTGGATGTACTGCTTCTCCGGGTTGTCGTCCTCGAAGATCGCGTGCTGGCCGTGCCGGTAGTCCTCGACCGCCTCGTAGTAGAGCCGGATCGCGGTCTGGGCATGGGAGCGCTCGTCGGCGGCTCGCGCGATGCGTTCCTTCTTCGCCCCGTGCTTGAACATCACGCGGGGGATCATGCGGTAGGTCTTCGCGTCCTCCGGGAAGCGGCGCCCGTCGTACTGGAAGTTCTGCTCCCGCCCGGTGGTCTTGATCATCCAGTCGAGCATCCATTGCTGGTTGTCCCGCTGGCGCTCCTGCGCCATGGACAGGTCGGTGTTACGCAGCATCGCCGGGTTCCTCCGTCGTCGAGGCAATGCCGATACCTTATATTCAATACGATGTGCCATCAACGAACGAGGGGTGTGGTCTCATGGACCGCTTCGCGCGCGGACAGTTCCAGGTGGGGTACGAGGAGCGGATCGACCTCGCGACCCTTCGTACGAAGCGGGTCGGCAAGGCGCAGCACGAGCGGGAACGCGACGAGCTCGACGCCATCCTGGTGTGGAAGGACGAGAACGTCCGCTATCTCACTGACCTGCGCCCGCAGCTGATCTCCTGCAAGAGCACCGCCCTGAACGGTGCCCTGCTCACTCCCGGCACCGACCCCATCCTGTTCTGCTCGGGCGGCGAGCGCGACCGAGTCGACCACACCATGCCCTGGATCTCCGAGGTGCACACCATCCCGATCATCGAGGACCGCGGACTGATCGAGGGGTTCGTGCGTAGGACCCTCGTACCGGTGCTGGAGAGCCACGGCCTGACGAAGGGCACGATCGGGATCGACGAGTGCAACACGATCCTCGCCCTCGAGCTGCGGCGGCAACTCCCGGACCTCACCATCGCCGACGGTGACAGCTCCATGTTGCGGGCCCGCCGGATCAAGCTCCCGGAGGAGCTGCAGCTGATCGAGGAGGCCTGCGCGATCGGCGACGCGGTCACCGCGACCGGCATCGACGCGGTCGGCATCGGCGTACGCGAGATGGAGGTCGCGGCCGACGCGATGCACACCCTCTTCCGGCTCGGCGGTGAGTACGCCCATGTGATGACGCCGTTCGTCGCCTCCGGCGAGCACATGGCACCGCCGCACCGCATCTCCAGCGACAAGATCATCCGGAACGGCGACATCGTGTTCATCGACATCGGGGCCTGCTGGGGCGGCTACTACGGCGACATCGCCCGCGCGACCATCTGCGGAAAGCCGTCCCGGCAGCAGAAGGAGATCTACACCGCCGTCTACCAGAGCCTGCAGGCCGGGATCGAGAAGATGCGCCCCGGGTTCACCAACGAGGACGCGGCGGACGCCATCCGGGCGGCCGCCGACGAGTACAGGCTCGGCGGCCGCTTCCTCTCGCTGTTCATCGGCCACGGGGTCGGCATCGGCGCGAACGAGCCCCCGTACATCGGCGAGTCCCTACCCGGCGCACCCGTGATGGAGTTCGAACCGGGCATGGTCTTCGCCGTCGAGCCGCTGATCTGGGTGGACGGCGTGCGCGGCGGAGGTGGCGTACGCCTCGAGGAGATGATCGCGATCACCGAGGACGAGGCGCACGTCATCTCCCGAGCACCGTTCGAGGAGCGGCTGATGCTCTAAGCGCCACTGCTCGCCGACCGGGGCCCTACAGCAGCTGTCCGCGGATGGCGCCATCCCCGAAGTCTTCGTTGTGCACGTTGACGTAGTAGTCCTTCGGGTTCGCGGCGATGTCGGCGGCCAGGTCCGGGGCGATCTCCGTGCACCCCTCGACCGGCGCACCGGACCCGTCGCCGACGTCCAGCGGGATCGCGACGCCGCCGGCGACGTGGCGGGGACCCGGGTGCACGTGCGCAGCGGTTGCGGTATCGATCCGCTGCCATTCCAGAGTCCAGCAGAACGTGGTGCCGTCAAGTTCATAGGTGAAGAAGCCGTGACCATCTTTGTCCCCGGGTTTCACCTCCTGCGCGCCGTTGAGCGCTATCACAGGGGCGGCCGAGGACGTTCCCGAGCCGAGCATCGTGGTGACCGTAAGCGCTGCCGCGCCGAATATGGCCAGAATGCGCATGGCATCTCCCACAGGTTGGTTACCGGTTTCCATCCCCTTCTACGGACAATGTACGCAGCGGGATTGCGATGGGAGGACGCTTTACCCGATGACCTCGCTCTCGCGGGCCTTCTCGCCGTATACCTCCGGGTTCAGCACGTCCAGCGGACGCTCGCCGTCGAGGAACCGCCGATGTTCTCGACCGTGCGCAGCGCCATCTCCTCCCGGGTCTCGCGGGCCGCGCTGCCGATGTGCGGGGTCAGTACGACGTTCGGCAGGGTGCGGAACCGCTCCGACGGCCCGGCGACCTCGGCCTCCGGCTTCTCGTGGAGGTAGACGTCCAGGCCGGCCCCACGGATGCGCCCCTCCACCAGCGCCTGCTCCAGCGCGGCCTCGTCGACGACCGGGCCGCGCGAGGTGTTGATCAGGATCGCGCTCGGCTTCATCATCGCGATCAGCTCGGCGGTGACCATCCCCTTGGTGTCGTTGGTCAGCGCCGGCGTCACCGCGACGAAGTCGGACTCGCGGAACAGGTCCTGCAGCGACCGGTACTCTGCGCCGAGACTTGCCTCCTCGGCCGGCGAGAGCGGGGTCCGCTTGTGGTACACGACCCGCATGCCGCAGCCGCGGGCCTTCACCGCGACGCTGGTGCCGATGGTCCCCATGCCGACGATGCCGAGGGTTTTGTCGTACAGCCGGGTACCGAGGAAGGCCTGCGACTGGTTCTGCTCCCACCGGTTGTCCCGAAGGAAGCGGTCCGCATCCGGTATCCGCCAGGCGGTGGCTATCAGCAGGGCGAACGTGAACTCGGCCGTGGTCTTCGACAACCCGGTGTTCGGGATCCCGGTCACCGGGATCCCGCGCTTGGTTGCGGCCGCGATGTCGACGAACTTCGCGGACACGTGCATGGCCGCGATGAGCTTGAGGTTCTTCGCGGTCTCGATGACCTTCTCGTCGTACGGGACCTCGCCGAGGGCGTAGAGGATGTCCTGGTCGGGAATCGCCGCCAGCACCTCGTCGTACGCCATCCGGCGGTCCACCTCGGGGAACATCGTGACCTCGCACCGGGCCCCGAGCCGCTCCACCGCGGGCTCGGGGATCGGCTGCGGGATGAACAGCTTCGGCTTCACGGCGCCTCATTTCACGTACGCTGATCAGACATTATGCACTATGGCCGAGAAGAGCGCCGAGGAAGGAGCCGACGTGACGACGACTCTCGACCAGGAGGGCTACCGCCTGCACGCCTGGGACACCCCGCTCACCTGGGACCGCTTCCCCCGCCCCACACCGCGAACCCGGGAGGTGCTCGTCGAGGTGGAGTCCTGCGGGGTCGGGCTGACCGTGCTCAACTACCTGCGCGGGGACCTCGCGAAGTCGGGCGATCACCTGCCGGTCGTACCCGGGCACGAGCTGGTAGGGAGGGTCGTCGCACTCGGCGACGGGTGCGATCCCGAGCTGCTGGAGCAGCGGATCACGGCGTACTTCTACCTGTCCTGTGGACGATGCCGGCACTGCATCGCCGGATGGCACCCGCGGTGTTCCGCGCTCGCGGGACATGTCGGGGTCGACCGCGACGGCGGATACGCGCCGTACGTCGCGCTGCCCGAGCTGAACGTCATCCCGCTGCCCGCGGGGCTGGATCCCGTGGACGCCACCGTGGTCGCCGATGCGACCGCGACGCCGGTGCACATCTGCGGAAGCCGCGCGCACATCGGACCGGGCGATCGGGTCGCCGTACTGGGGGCCGGCGGTGGCGTCGGCGCGCATCTGGTTCAGGTCGTCCGGGTGTACGGCGCGGAGGTCGTCGGCATCGACGTGACTCCGGAGAAGCTCGAGTTGGTCGAGGGCCTCGGCGTCCGTGCGGTCGCGGCCGGCGACCTGCCGCACACGTCGGCCGACACGCTCTTCGACACCGGTGCGCCGACCGCGATCATGGATCTGGTGGGCGCGAACGACACGTTGCGCTGGGCGCTGGACTCGGTCGGGACCGGCGGCCGGGTCGTCGTGGTCACGACGTTCCGCGACCGCGGCGTGGATCTCTCGCCGCGACCGATGGTCCTGGGCGAGACCGCGGTGCGGGCGTCCCGGTACGCCCGCCGCGACGAGCTGGTCACCGCCGCGGATCTGGTACGGCGCGGGGACGTCAGTCCGGTCATCGGATCCACCGTGCGGCCGCGCGAGGTCGAGCAGCTGCACGACATGTTGCGGGACGGAAAGCTGCTCGGACGCGGCGCCATCGACTGGCGCGCCACCACATAACCCCATCCCTCGCGCCGAGATTGCACATCAGGCCGCACCCTCGCGCCGAGATTGCACTTCTGGCCGACGGACGTCGGCCAGAAGTGCAATCTCGGCGCGAAAAAAGAAGGCTAGCGGCGGATGGACGCCAGCTCGTCCTCCAGGCCGAGAGTCTCCGCCAGCTCCCCCAGCGTGGACCAGATCTCACCACGCAGCGGCACGCCGTGCGCGAGGGCCACGACCTCACGCTCGTGCTCGAGGTCCCCGGGCATCACGATCCGATCGACCGACGGCGCGCGTGGGGCGCCCGCGATCTCCTCGCACAGCGAACGCATCCGGTCCTGGAACGCGTCGAACGGCCCGCCCGTACGTACGTCGATGACCATCAGGAAGAACCCGGTGTCGCTCGGCGTGTCCGGGGTGTGGAGCCAGTTGCCGACCGCGCTCGTCATCGCGGCTCCCGACAACCCGGCGGACAGCGCCTCGACCATCAGCGCCAGCCCGTACCCCTTGTGGTCCTCCATGGGCAGCAGCGCCCCGCGCCGGACGAAGAAGTCCTCGGGATCGGTGGTGGGGTTGCCATCCGGGTCGAGGATCCAGCCGAGCGGCACCTGATCCCCGCGCTCGATCGCCATCCGGACCTTGCCGCCGGCCACCCGGCTCATCGCGATGTCGAGTACGACGGGTGGGGCCGCCGTACGCGGGACGCCGAACGCCAGCGGGTTGTTGCCGATCACCCGGCTGCGGGAGCCGGTGACCGCCATGATCGGCGGGGTGTTGGACGTGACCAGCCCGAGGTATCCGGCCTCGGCGCACATCAGCGCGTAGTGACCGGCGGCGCCGAAGTGGTTCGCGTTCCGCACGGAGACGACCGCCAGGCCGTGTGCGCCGGCGCGCTCGATGGCGGTCCGGGTGGCGCGCGAGGCGACCGCGAGTCCGAGGCCGGCGTCGCCGTCGAGCACGAGCAACCCGCCGTGGTCGGCCACCGGCCGCACCCTCGCCGCACGGTTGGCGCCGCCCTCCCGCAGCTGCCGGACGTACCGGTCCAGGAACCAGATGCCGTGGCTCTCGACCCCGCGCATCGTGGTGCGGACGAGCACGTCGGAGCTCAGCGCGGCGCTCTCCCCGTCCAGTCCGGCGGTCTCGAGTACGCCGCGGGCGAACCGCCGCAGGCCGTCCGCGTCGACCAGCACAGGACCCGTCGCGCTTCCACTCATGGGCAGCAAACTCTACACGATGTCGTATGTACAGTATCGTTTCTCCCGTGCGTACCGACGTCACCCGCCTGCGAGCATTCTGTGGCGCGGCCCTCGCCGCCGCGGGTGCGTCCCAGTCCGATGCGGCGGTCGCCGCCGGAGTGCTGGTCCGGACCGACGCGCGCGGCGTGCACAGCCACGGCGTACGGACCCTCCCCAGCCATGTCCGGAACCTGCTCGACGGCGGTACGACGTCGCCGGTCTCCGTCGAGGTCGTCCGGCAGTCCGCGGTCACCGCGGTCGTCGACGGTCGGAACGGAATCGGCCACGTCGTCGCCAGCCGGGCCGTCGACCTGGCGATCGACAAGGCGAGGACGTCGGGTGTGGGCGTCGCACTCGTCCGCAACAGCAACCACTTCGGCGCCGCCGGTCACTACGCGCTGACCGCGGCCGAGGCCGGGTTCATCGGGCTGGCCACGAGCAACGCCTCACCGATCATGACCGCGGCCGGCTCGCGGAGCAAGATGCTGAGCAACGCCCCGTTCGCGTACGCCATACCGACCGGCGACTTCCCCATGGCGCTGGACATCTCGATGAGCGCGACCGCCGGCATGAAGGTCCGGATGGCCGCCGAACGCGGCGAGGAGATGCCCGAGGGTCTGGTGGTGGACGCGGACGGGCGTACGACGACCGACCCGCGAGAGTATGCGGCCGGCGGCGCGCTCGCGCCGCTCGGCGGCCACAAGGGCTACGGTCTCGCCCTGCTGACCGAGACCCTTGCCGGCGCGCTCAGTGGATCCGCGATGACCAGCGCCGTCGTTCCCTGGCTCGTGAATCCGGGTACGCCCAGCGGCGCCGGCCATTCCTTCCTGGTGATGGATGTCGAATCTTTCATGGAGAGAAAGGAATTCGACGACCGGATGCGGGAACTCATGGCCGAGATGCGCTCGGCGGAGCCGGCACCCGGCGTCGAGCGGGTCCTGGTACCCGGCGAGCTGGAGCATGAGCACGAACGGCGCGCTCTGGCCGATGGCCTCGACCTGGACGGCGTGACCTGGGGTCACCTCGAGCAGGTCGCGCAGCAGCTCGATCTGCACGAACAATGGGACGCGGTGCCGCTTTGACCGAGAGAGGAATGCATGGTGACGTCACGATCGCTGAGGAAGACGCTCGAGTCTGACCAGCCCGCCCTGGGCGCCTGGATGCAGATGCCGAACCCGATTGCGGCCGAGGCCCTGGGCAAGGCCGGGTTCGACTGGGTGGGCATCGACACCCAGCACGGCATGATCGGCTACGAGGCGATGCTGTCGATGCTGCAGGCCATCGCGATCTCCGGCACCCCGTCGATCGTCCGAGTCTCCACGAACAACGCCGCGGAGATCGGCCGGGCCCTCGACTCGGGTGCGCAGGGCGTCATCGTGCCGCTGGTCGAGACCGCCGCGGAGGCCGCCCGGGCGGTAGAGGCCTTCCGGTATCCGCCGGGCGGACGCCGGAGCTGGGGAGCCATCCGGCCCGCGCTGGATCATTCGCCGTACACCCAGGAGATCGGCAACGACCAGGCGGTGTGCATCCCGATGGTCGAGACCGTGGGTGCGGTCGAGCGGATCGAGGAGATCGTCGCGGTCGAGGGCGTCGACGCCATCCACGTCGGTCCGAGCGACCTGGCCTCGTCCGCGGGACTCACGCCCATGCTCGAGCTGCGCGATCCGGAGCACCTGCGGCTCGTCCGGCGGATCGCCGACGCGTGCGGTGAGGCCGGACGCTGGGTGGGGATCCATCCCCCGACTCCGGACGTCGGCATGTACGTCGAGATGGGCTTCAAGGTGATGCCCGTGTACCGGGACCTGCCCGCCCTGCAGGCCGGTGCCACCTCGGCGCTCGACACGGCGACGAAGTCGTTCGGACGGGTCGACTGACGCCCCATTCTCGCGCCGAGATTGCACAACTGGCCGTTTCCTACGCCGAGATTGCACAACTGGCCGTTTCCTTCGCGCCGAGATTGCACATCTGGCCGGCTGCTCGACGCGAGGTGCCGACGACGGGACGCCATGGGCACGTACTCGTGAACTCCCCGGACTCCCGGGTACCGCGTCAGCTCGACGAGGCGCCGGACTCGCCCATGTCCGGCGGGCCGGTTCCGATGCCGGCCAAACTGCGCAGCACCTCCATGACGCAGGAGTTGTCGGCCTCGCTCATGCCGTTGGCGATCGCCATCTGGACGACCTGGTTGATCTGCGAGGTGAGCAGCTGGGGCGCGCCGTGCTGCCGGCCGATCTGCAGGGTGAGTTGCGCGTCCTTGTCGTGGCTGTTCACCCGCGAGGCCGGGTCGGTGTAGCGATGGTCGACCATCCGCTGGCCCCACATGTCCATCGCCTTGCTGTAGGCGGCGCTGGCCTGCAGGACCGCGAGCATCCGGTCGAGGCCCATCCCCATCTTCTCGGCGAGGATCAGCCCTTCGGCGACCGCGAACCGGTTGATGGACAGGACCTCGTTGACCACGATCTTCGCGCGCATCCCGTCGCCATGGGCTCCGACGTGCATCATCTCGCGGCAGACCGGGCCGAGCACCTCCCGGATAACATCGACGTCGCCCTCGGCCCCGCCGATCATGCCCAATGCCTCACCGCGGCCGACCATCTCGCTGTGGCCGCTCAGCGCGGTGTCGGAGTAGCGCACGCCGTGTTTCGCCAGCTCCGCGGCCATCGCCTCGGCTTCGTCCGGCCGTACGGTGCTGGTCTCGATCACGAGCGCGTCCTCGCCGACCCCCTCCACTACGCCGCCTGGGCCGAAGCACGCCTCGTGGCTCACCTGGCCGTTCGGCAGGGACAACACCACGACCCGGCTGCGCGTGGCCACCTCGGCCGGGCTGGCGGCCGGCTCGCCGCCGCGCTTCACGTGGTCGTCGCGGGCGTCCGCCAAGACGTCGAAGCCGTGTACGGCATACCCCGACGCCAGCTGCCGAGTCGTGATCGCCGAGCCCATCAGACCGAGCCCGACCAGACCGACGTCCTTCACACCCATATGACACCCACCTCGGATCGAAATCGCAGCCTCGCTTGGTCTGGCAGATAATACATGATGCACGATTCACGGAGTCCGGTGGCCATATGGGTACACGCTCGATCGATCAGCAGTGGTCGGTGTTGTGGAATTTTCGTTGTGGATAACTGGAAACGGGGTTCCGTTCGTCCATCGATGGGTGTAGTATCGAACACATGACCTGCATCTCTGCTTGAGTGCAGTAGTCCTCGTGAGGTGATGATCGAGGCGGCGGATCGGGTCGGCCGTCAGGACCTCTCAAGTACCGATCAGCAGATCCGGTCGTGGTTGCCCTGACGGGGCCTGTGTCAGCTACCTTCCGTGGTATGTAAAGGAATTCGCCTTACCGTCATCCGTGGTAAGTCCAAGACATGAGGATGCTCTTCTATCTGCCGTCGCAGCGGGAGCCGTGAGACTGATGCGCACACCCGCTCACCAAGCTGATCGGCGGCCCCCCGCGGTAACTGCACTCAAGCAGAGATGCAGAACACATGATCGAACCCAGGGAGGCCGTCGCCGGGCATGACCCGGCCAGGCTTGACCTGGCCGGGTTGGATGACGCCTCCCTGATCGACGCGTTGGGTGCCGCCAGGAGGCAGGCGGCGGTCTACGAGGCCCGGCAGCTCACTCTGATGGGTGAGCTTTATCGCCGCCGCCGATCCGAGGACCGTGACGATGTTCGGGTGGTGGGGGGGCGGTCGCAGACGTTGACCGAGCTGCAGCCCGTGCTGGCCCAATCAAGGTGCCGGCTGGGCAGCCGGCTACATCTGGCCGAGACATTGCACATGCGGTTGCCGCGGACTTGGGGGTTGCTGGCCGCGGGGCGGATCGATGAGTACACCGCCAGTGTGATCGTCTCCGAACTGGACAAGCTCACCGACGACACCCTGGTGCCGGTGGTGGAGGCGAAGCTGGTCGACCGGCTGGGCACCGGCGCCGACCAGACGGAGCCGGTGCGGGTTCCTCCGGCGCAGGTGGGCCGCTGGGCGCGGGTGCTGGTCGCGGAGACCGAACCCGACCGGCACGAGGAACGGTTCCGGAAGGGGGTTCGCCGACCGTGCGGTGCAGGTGTTCGGCACCGGTGATGGGTTCGCCGACCTGGTGCTGCACCATTCCAGCGCCGAACTCGAAGCCTTGTCACACCGGTTGAGTCTGATCGCCCGCCACACCGGTGCCGACGACCCGCGCAGCATGGACCAGCGGCGAGCCGATATCGCGGTCGACCTGCTCCTCGGACGCGCCGACTGCAACGTGGCGACCAGCAGCCTGGAGACCGGCGACGTTCACCCCGAACCCGACCCAGACCTGGACACTGAGACGGATACCGACACTAGGCCCGCTCCGGTACCCGAAGGTGGTGCCGACGGTATTGGGCCAGGCCACGCGCCTGTAACCCGAGGGCCGGGTGTGCGGTTGTCCACCCGTGGCCACGGCATCGGAGCCCAGATCAACGTGACGGTGCCGATCCAGACCCTGATCGGGGTCTCGATCAGCCCGGACAACTCCTGAACGGGGAACCCGTCCCCGCGTCCCTCGTGCGGCGGATCGCCGCCGACCCGTCCTCGACCTGGTATCGGCTGCTCACCGACCCGGCAGGCAACCTGCTCGACCTGTCCACCCGGTCCTACAAGCCGACCATGCCGTTGGTGCGGGCACTCGTGACCCGCGACCGGGTGTGTCCGGCACCCGGATGCACCACCAGCGCACTGGTCGAGGAGACCGACCACACCATCCGCCACAGCCACAGTGGTCCCACGTCGTATGGCAACACTGGGCGGTTGTGTCCGGCGCATCATCGGGCGAAGGAATCCCCCGGATTCACCCTGTCGCAACCCACGCCGGGGGTGTTCGTGTGGTCCTACCCGAGTGGGCATACCTACACCAGCGGCCCGGATCCGCATCCGGTCACCGACTGGCCCGACCACTGGCAGCCACCAGTGTCCGCGACCCAGTTGCAGGACGCGCTACGCATGCACGACCTCAACCGCCGCAGACGACACGACACCGAACTCCCTGACACCACCCGTCGGGTCCTCGAGACCCAGCTCCGGAACTGGTACGCCGCCGGTCCCGACGACCGCGACGAGCACACCGACCCCCACGACGAACCCGTACTCGACACCGACACCGACACCGCCAGGACCCTCGGCGGCCTGCTCGAACGGACCGCCCTGAGCTAGTGGGCGCGTCGCTGTCACCGTGACACGCACCGCCACACCCGCAGGCGTCATACCGTAACCAAACGTGCCACCACACGGATGGGCAAGCCCGGACTTGACCACCGCGCCAGCCAGGAACGAACGCTGATTCGAGTGGCGCCGGGCGCTCGGTCGCGGTGGCTGGCAACGAGGCCCAGCGCATCGCACCCTCAGACGAACCGGCCGGGCGATGGGGGAAGCACCAGCCAATCGCTAGCGGAGCACGCCGTCCAGCCACTCGGCGACCGAATCAGCGACGTAGTCCTTCTGACCGGTGTACCAGTGATCGCAGTTCTCGAGGATGCGCGCCTCCGACGGACCGGCCACGCACCGGGCGAACTCCTTCGCCGGGTACGTCTCGGGCGCCTCCAGGTCTCCCACCAGGAACAGGGACGGACAGCGGATCGATCGCGCGTTCTCCAACAGGTCCGGCGTGTTCTCATGACGGTCCAGCAGGCTCGCCGCCGAGATCACGAACCACCAGCCCGGCATGAGCAACAGCTCCTCACCACGCTCCTCGGCCACCAGCTCCCGCGCGCGCTCCAGGTAGGACTCGGCCCGGTCGGCGGCCATCTGGCCGGCGGCGCTGCTGCGCAGGTACGTGCCCGGACCACCCGCGTGCGCGGACAACAGAACGAGCGCACGTACCTCGGGATGGTGCGCGACGAAGTGCGCGCCCAGCATGCCGCCGTTGCTGTGCCCGATCACCACCGGCTCGGCGAAGCCTCGCGACGCGAAGAAGGCACTCGCAGCCTCGTTGTCGGCGATGCCCTCGGCCGCGGTCTGAAACGCACCACCTCCGGCCCGCTTACCTTCCAGGGTCGTCAGTATGTCGTGTCCACGCCGGTTGAACGCCAGGCATGCGAAGCCCGCCTCTACGAGTCGAGGAGCCAGGAATCGCGATGGGCCGGAGTAGAAATTGTTTGTGTTCCCATGAAAAAGCAGAACACCTCCACGAGCGGACTCGTGGTCCGGTTGATAGAGCAGCCCGTCGAGCGGCCGGGTGTCGGTCGGGATGGAGACCAGCTCGGTACGCACCGCGTCAGCCGGACTCACCGCTCGGCTGATCCAGCCGGCCGGTCGCGTCGTACGCCGGGTCGACCAGCCGCTTGAAGCTGAGCGACGTGGTGTCCTCCAGCGCCTCCTGGCTGTGTACGGCGTTCGCCGGACGGTAGCTGCCCTCGCCCGCGGAGACCTCGTACGTCTCGCCGTCCACGGTCACCCGGGAGCGGCCACTCAGGACGTAGACGAACTGCTCCTCCGGATGACTGTGCGCCACCGCCCCCTCGCCCTTCTTGAACGAGATCTTCGTGACCTCCATGCTGTCGCTGCGCAGCACCGGTCCCCTGCCCTTGGAGTACCTCGGGGTGACCAGATTGTCTTCCTCGGGGTTGAAAACGATGTGTACCAACGTGATGCACCTCCGGTCGTCCGTTTGACTGTTCTGATCAGGCCGGAATCCGTATGAACTCCATCGGGTATCGCTGCAGAGCCTCGGCGCCGTCCTCGGTGATGACCACGAGCGAGCCGAGCTGCAGGCCGCGCCGCCGGTCCGGCGACAGAACGTGCGGCTGCAGTACGACGGTCATCCCCGGCTCGAACGTCGTCGGCTCCTGTGGCCGCGCGATGGTCGCGATCTCCGGTACGTCCAGGCGAGGCGGTTCGAGACTCAGCCCCCAGCCGTGGAGCAGGGCGTCCATGGTCCACATGCCGGCGTCCTGCGCCACCGGACGGGCCGCCCGGCGTACGTCCTCGTCGGTCGCGCCGGGCCCCATCGCGGCGAGCACCCGTTCGCACATTTCCTTCGCCACTTCGAAAATCCGCTGGTACTCCGGAGCCGGCTCCTCGCCCACGACGAACGCGCGATGGATCTGGCCGGCATAGCCGGCGTACGCCGTACTGAGCTCGGTCAGCACGATGTCGCCGGGACCGATCGTGCGCTGCGCCGGCTCCTGGCGCGGGAAGACGATCTCCGGCTCCGCCATCGACGTCGAGCCGATGAACAGCGTTCGCTGGTCGCCACCGAGCGAAAGCGCCGTCCCCGCGATGATCCCCGCCCACTCGGAGTCGGTCATCCCCGCCCGCGCCTCGGCCTCCAGCGCGGCCACGGTCGCGTCGGTCATCTCCGCACCCCTGCGCAGGCAGGCGATCTCCTCCTGGCTCTTGATCCGGCGCACACCCCGCAACAGGTCGGTCGCGTCCTCGAACTCCGCACCGGGAAGCGCCGACGTCAGGGCGAGCACGTGCTCGTGCGGCAGGGTGACCTTCTGGATGCCCGCCGAGCCCACCAACCCGACCCGGCCGGACGCCGCACCCACCTCCCGCAGCGCCTCGGCGATGCGGGTGCCCGGATCCCAGGTGACGTGGTCGATCGACCGCACGCGGGCCATCGCGTACGCCGTCGGGAGATAGAGCGGATTGCCGATCAGGAGGTGCGGTTCGCCACCGCTGGGTACGACCGCGTAGCTGAACAACGGATCCCGGTAGCCGGTCAGATAGGCGCAGTTGGCCGCGTCGGAGGATCCGGACGAGCCGCTGTAGACGACCAGCGCATCCAGGCCGCGGGCGTCCATCTCCTGCCAGACGGCGCGGTGCCGCCGGGCGTACTCCTTCTCGCTGACCGAGGGATAGAGGGTCTCGGTGGAGGCTTGTGGCGAGCGTTGCATAACCGATAGTATATCAAATTCACTCGATGACGAATGGCGGTGGGATGCGTCGGCCATAGGCAGGAGGCCACCCTTCAGTCTCCTGCTCGCACACAGTGAGCCCGCTGCAACCGACTGTCCCGCTGCACGCCGTGGAGGCCGACATGCGACGCGCACGCACGAGAACAAGCTCCGGACCGGGATCGCTCCGTCTATTGGGCGTGACCGTTGCCACCTTCGGACTGCTGGCCGGATGTACCGGCGGCGACCAGTCCGACCAGAACCTCGGCGAGATCGTGCCGCCGATGTCCATCGTCTACTACGCGCCGGACGCCGGTCCGACCTATGAGCAGAGCGCCCGGGTCCTCGCCGAGGACTTCGGCGAGATCGGGCTCCAGGTCGATCTGCAGCCCATGCAGCAAACGAAGATGGTCGACGAGGTCCATGTCGGCGGCAATCTGGAGGACCTCGCTCTGGGGTCGTGGGGTGGCGACCCGGACCGGCTCGACCCGAGCTTCTGGGTGTTCGACCTCAGCGCCTGCGACTCCGACCGCAACGCGGTGAAGTGGTGCGACCAGGGGTACACCCAGCTCGCACAGCAGCAGGCCACGACGCTGGACGAGAACGAGCGCAAGGATCTGGTGTGGCAGGCCCAGGAGGAGTTCCAGAGCAAGCTCCCGTGGTGGCCGATCTCCCACGAGGTCCAGGGCATCGTCTACAACAGCGAGCGCTGGGAGAACATCACCGCCCCCGAGCCGATCCCGCCGCATGAGACCGTGATCGACCCCTGGCTGCAGATGCAGCCACTGAGCGACGACCGGGTCATCGACTGGGCCTACTACGAGGACGTCAGCACCTACAACCCGCTGGCCGAGACGACGTCCAAGGGCTGGATACGGTTCGTCTACGACACCTTCCTGCGGTTCGACGGCGAGGAGCTCATCCCCTGGGCGGCGGAGTCCTGGGACGCCGTCGACGACACCACCATCGAGCTGCAGCTCCGCGACGGGATGACCTTCCACGACGGCCGGCCGGTCACCGCGGAGGACGCCGTCTTCAGCATCAATCTCGTGGTCGACCAACAGCCGCCGTCGGTCGCGGACGCCCTGCACGGCGTCGAAGGCGCGGAGCAGGTGGACGACCGTACCCTCCGGATCAACCTCTCCGAGCCCAACGCCGGAATCTTCCGCCAGACCCTGACCCAGCTGTGGATCCTGCCGAAGCACATCTGGGAAGGCGTGTCCGACCCGCTCAACTGGGACCCGATTCGGGAGAACGCGGTGATCGGCAGCGGACCCTTCGCCTTCGAGAGCTGGGAACCCAACCAGCAACACGTCCTCACCACGCACACCGACCACTGGGAGGCGCCGGACTACGACGGCATCCGCAGACTGTCTCTGGGGCAGGCCGACGCCGTGCGTACCGCGATGCTCGACGGCACCGCGGACATCGCCTCCGACGTACTGCCCGCGGCGAGCATGCAGGACCTCGCCGAGGAGGAGGACCATCTCGAGTTCATGGAGTACCCCAGCTTCAACACGATCACGGTGTGGATGAACCACGAGAAGCCACCGTTCGACGACTACGAGTTCCGGCGGGCGCTCCGACTGGCGACGGACAAGGAACGGGTCGCACTGGAGGGCTGGCTGGGCTTCGCCGAAACGGCCGGAGAGGGCAACGTGCCCACGGCGCTCGGTGAGTGGCACAACCCGGAGCTCGAGGAGATCCAGTTCGACCTGGAGCAGGCGCGCCAGGCACTCGAGGACGCCGGCTACGGCTGGGACGACGACGGCCGGCTGCACTTCCCGGCCGGAGGAGGTCAGTGACGATGGCGGCAGCGAAACGCGGCGAAGGCTGGTTCCGGTACTTCCCCGGCGACCGCCCCGAGGACTACAGGTGGTCGGCCGCGTTCAGCCTTCTGCTCGGGACGTCGCACTGGGGGGGCGCCGCACTCAGCGAGGCTCACCGCGTCGGACAGCGGCTCGCCGACCGGGTCGGTGACGACGAGGCCTGGTTCACCGAGTTCCGGGCGGCCGGCGACAACGTCGCCGAGCTCGCCCGCGAGGACGAGCACGCCGGTCATGACCTCACCGCCGCGGGCGCGTACCTCCGCGCCTGCGTCTACTACCAGATCGGGGAACGCTTCCGGCTCCCCAAGGACGACGAGGCACTGGACGTCTACCGCAGGTCGACCGAGTGCTTCCAGCGGTACGCCGAGCTCACCGACGCACCCCGGATCGAGACCCTCGAGATTCCGTTCGAGGACAGCTCCTTGTCGGCCTATTTCGTACACGGCGCGGGCCGGGGGTCCGAGCCCGGCCCGTCGGTGGTCTTCTTCGACGGCCTGGACATCACCAAGGAGCTGCAGTACGCACACGGCGTCGCGGAGCTGAGCCGCCGGGGCATCAGCACCCTGGTCGTCGACGGACCCGGCAACGGCGAAGCGATCCGGTTCCGCGGGTTCCCGCTGCGCCACGACTACGAGACGGCGGGGACGGCGGCGTACGAGTACCTCGCGGAGCGGGACGACGTCGCCGCCGACCGGATCGGCGTCCTGGCCATCAGTCTCGGCGGCTACTACGCACCGCGATGTGCCGCACGGGAACCCCGCTTCGCGGCCTGTGCCGCCTGGGGTGCCATCTGGGACTACCGCGAGACCTGGAAACGGCGGATAGAAGCCACCCACCAGGCCTCGATGTCCGTGGCCGCCGACCACATCGCGTGGGTACTGGGCGTCGAGACCATCGACGAGGCGATGGACGCACTCCTGGACTTCACACTGGACGACGTCGTCGGCGACATCCGATGCCCGCTGCTGATCACCCACGGCGAGAACGACGCGCAGATCCCGGTGGAGGACGCCCGGAAGCTGTACGAAGCGGCCGGATCACCGGACAAGACCTTGCGCACGTTCAGTGTCGAGGAGGGCGGAGCGCAGCACTGCCAGATCGACTACTCGATCCGCGCGGCCTCGGTGGTCGCCGACTGGCTCAAGGCGAAGCTGTGACGCCGACGCCGACGCCAACGCCGACGCTGTCGCACCGTCGGTGAGGTGCGCATGCGCGCGTACATCGTCCGCCGGCTGATGCAGGCAGTTCTGGTCGTCTTCGTGGTCATCACGCTGATGTTCTTCCTGTTCCGGCTGATGCCGGCCGACCCGACGACGATGCTGGTGGAGAGCGGACTTCCCGAGCAGGCGCGTCAGGACCTGCTCGAACGCTGGGGTCTCACCGGGTCGCTGGCCGATCAGTACTGGAGCTATCTGACGAACCTCGCGACCGGGGACTTCGGTACGTCGTTCTTCTACCAGGAGCCCGCGTGGAACGTGCTGGCCCCCCTGATCCTGAACACGCTCTGGATCGCCGTACCGGGAATGCTGCTGGGTGCGTTGATCGGCTGCGGCCTCGGCGTCGTGGTGGGCTGGGCGCGGCGCGGCGGACCGGTGGAGCGCGCGGGAATCTTCCTTGCGACGTTCGTACGCGGGGTGCCGAGCTTCGTACTGGGCATCTTCATACTGATGGTCTTCTCCACCTGGCTGGGATGGTTCCCCGGCTTCGGCATCGGCGAGCTCGGTGACGGCTTCACCCGGTACTTCACCTGGTCGTTCCTCGCCCACCTCATCCTGCCGGTGATGACGCTGGCGATCTTCTTCCTCCCGGAGAACCTGCTGCTGATGCGTACCGGCGTCGTGGAGAACCGCGGCGAGGACTACCTGGAGCTGGTCCGGGCGAAGGGGGTCAAGGAGTCCCGGGTGGCCTGGCACGCCGCGCGGAACTCGCTGCTCCCGGTGATCACTTGGCTGTTCCCGGCACTGGCCGAGACCGTGGCCGGGATCGTGATCATCGAGGTCGTGTTCAGCTGGCCGGGGATCGGGCGCGAGCTGGTGCTCGCCGTCAACCGGCAGGACTACCCGATCGCGCAGACCGCGTTCTTCCTGCTCGCGGTGATGATCGTGCTCGCGAACCTGGCCGCGGATCTGGTGTACGCCAAGCTCGACCCGCGCGTGAGCTACGAGTAGGAGGCCGTCGAGATGGCTGAGATGGTCGAGTTCCCGGGTCCGGGCCGCGGCGGCCCGACCCGCGACGTACTCGAGGTCTGGGCGGGGACCCGGCGCAGGTCGGGCCTGGCGCCGTTCGTCGACGGGCTCCGGCTGCTGGTACGCGACCCGTTCGCGCTGGTCGGGCTGGTGATCATCGCGGTCTTCTTCCTGGTCGCGGCGCTGTCCGGGTTCCTGGCGCCGTACGACCCGTACGAGGCCCTGCCGACTCCCGAGGGAGAGCTGGCGCGACTGGAGACACCGTCGGGCGACCACTGGCTGGGTACGACGGCGTTCGGGAACGACGTGCTGTCCCAGCTCCTGGTCGGAACCCGGGTCGCCTTCATCGTCGGCATCTCGGCGGCGATCGTCGTCGGGATCATCAGTACTCTCCTCGGCCTGCTGTCGGGGTACTACGGCCGCTACGTGGACGACGTCATCATGCGGGCGACGGATGTCGCGTTGAGCATTCCGACGCTGCCGATCGCGATCGTCGCGGTCGCGATCCTCGGGGCCAGCCTCCGCAACATCATCCTGGTCGTCGTACTGCTCTTCTGGCGCAACGGCGCACGCATCGTCCGCTCGGTCGTGCTTACGGAGAAGGAGAAGGTGTACGTCCAGGCGGCACGTGCGGCCGGGGCGTCGCACCTGTACATCATGCGGGTGCACATCCTGCCGAACGTGATCCCGGTGGCCTTCCTCTGGATGACGATGTCCGTGGCGTTCGCCATTCTCGCCGAGGCGAGCCTGAGCTTCATCGGCCTCGGCGACCCGAACGCCATGAGCTGGGGACAGATGCTCAACCTGGCGTTCACCGAGGGCTCGATCCGCACGGCCTGGTGGTGGGTGCTCCCGCCGTCGCTGTGCCTCGTCTTTCTGATCTCGTCCATCTACGTGGTCGGCCGGGCGTGGGAAGAGAAGACCAACCCGCGGCTGCGGAGGAGGTAGCGTGCCGGCACAACCCACGGCCACCGCTTCGGCGGCGCCCATCTCGGACCGGCCACCGGTCTCCTTGCGGGTATCCGGGCTTCGGGTCGGCTACCGCGTGGAGCAGGGCCACCTGCGGGCGGTGGACGGAGTCGACCTGGAGGTGAACCCGGGTGAGTCGCTGGGGCTCGTGGGCGAGTCCGGGTGCGGAAAAAGCACGGTAGGCAAGGCGATTCTGCGTCTTCTCCCAGAGGATGCGAGGGTCGAGGGACGGGTCCTGCTCGATGGCGACGACGTCCTGCGGATGTCCGCCCGGCAGCTGCGGCAGATCCGATGGACGAAGCTGGCGCTCGTGACCCAGAGCGCGATGAACGCGCTCGACCCGGTCTACCGGATCGGCGACCAGATCGCGGAGTCGATCGTCGCCCACGAGGACCTGGACCGGCGGCAGGCGTGGCGCCGCGCGGAGGAGCTGTTCACGCTCGTGGGAATCCCGCAGGAGCGGCTGCGGGACTACCCGCATCAGTTCAGCGGCGGCATGCGACAGCGCGCGGTGATCGCGATGGCGCTCAGCCTGAACGCCGGTCTGCTGCTGGCCGACGAGCCGACGACGGCGCTCGACTCGATCATGCAGGACCAGGTACTCGCGCAGATCCAGCGGCTGCAACGAGAGCTCAGCCGTTCGATGATCCTGGTGACGCACGACATAGCGGTGGTCGCCGAGACCTGCGAGAAGGTCGCGGTGATGTACGCCGGGCGGATCACCGAGAGCGGTCCGACCGCTGCCGTGCTGGCGACGCCGTACCACCCGTACACGATGGGCCTACGCAACGCCTTCCCCACCATCGACGGCGACCGGCGGGAACTGATCTCGATCCCGGGCAACCTCCCGAACCTCCTCGACCCTCCGACCGGCTGCCGGTTCGCGTCCCGCTGCCCGTTCAGCACCGACCACTGCCGCGAGGTGGACCCGCCTCTGATCGAGGTGGGCCCCGGGCATCTCTCCGCCTGCCATTACCCGGACCAGGCGGCGGCGTTCCGCGATCGGGCCGCGCAGCGGTCGACATGGACGACGGACCCGGGGGGTGGCTGACGATGGCGTCACCGGTGGTCGAGGTCCAGGGTCTCGTCAAGCACTTCACCCTCGGCGGTGGAGTCGTCGCGTCCATGCTCGGGAGGAGCCCGCGCGTGGTCAAGGCCGTCGACGGCGTCGACCTCACCATCGGCCGGAGCGAGGTGTTCGGGCTGGTGGGCGAGAGCGGGTCCGGGAAGTCCACGCTCGGGATGACCCTGGTCAAGCTCTACCAGCCAACGGAGGGCAGCATCTCCTTCCGTGGCCGCGACGTCACCCGGATCGCGGGTTCGGCGCTCAAGACCTATCGCAAGGACGCGCAGATCATCTTCCAGGACCCGTACGGGTCGCTGAACCCGCGACTGTCCGTCGCGCAGGTCGTGGAGGAGCCGCTGCGGATCCACGGCGTCAGCGACGACGCCGAGCGCGGCACGAAGGTGGTGGAGGCGCTCGACCGGGTCCGGGTTCCGGCCGCCGAGTATCTCGACCGCTATCCGCACGAGCTCTCCGGCGGTCTGCGGCAGCGGATCGCGATCGCCCGCGCGATCGTGCTGGAGCCGGAGTTCATCGTCGCCGACGAGCCCGTCTCCATGCTCGATGTGTCAATCCAAGCAGGAATTCTTGAGCTGCTCGAACGGCTGTCGCGGGAGCTCGGTCTCGCGGTGCTGTACGTGTCGCACGACATCGCGACCGTTCGCTACATCTGCGACCGGGTGGCCGTGATGTACCTCGGCAGGTTCGTCGAGTACGGCGACACGGAGACCGTGATCGCGAGACCGGGCCATCCGTACACCAAGCGGTTGATGGCCGCCGTACCGTCCGTCGACCCCGCCTCGCAGCGCACCCGCGTGGACGCGCATCCGGACCCATCCGGATCGGACACTGCCGGCGCGGCCACCGAGACCTGCACCCACGAGGAGCCGCACTGGGAGGAGGTGGAGCCCGAGCACTACGTCGCCTGTCCTCTCCACTGACCACCAGGAGGCCCAGAACGCATGACCGTGAAGCCGATTCCCGCAAGCCTCGAGAAACTGCACGGCTACAGCCGTGGGCCGGACACCTCGGACTACGTCCTGATTCGTGACGTGATGGTCCCGATGCGAGACGGTGTGCGGCTGGGTACAGACCTCTACCTGCCGGCACAGGACGGCCGGCCGGCTCCTGGCAAGTTCCCCGCGATCCTGGACCGTACGCCGTACGACAAGGTGCCGAGAGCGCCGGCCGCGAACGATCCGGAGTACTTCGCGCGGCGGGGATACGTCTTCGTGTTCCAGGACAGCCGCGGGCACGGGACGTCGGAGGGCGAGTTCTCGATCTACGTGGACGAGGGCAGGGACGGCTACGACACGGTCGAGTGGATCGCGCAGCAGGACTGGTCGAACGGCGACGTCGCCACCAGCGGTTATTCCTACGACGCGGCCACCCAGAACGCGCTGGCCCGGGAGGCACCGCCCCACCTCCGAGCCATGTTCCCGGCCTTCGGCACCTCCAACTACCGCAACGACTGCGCCGGCCATGGTGGCGCCTTTCGCCTTGCACACAATCTGAACTACACCCTCGTACACGCGCTCAGCGACCACCGGGCGAAAACGGACCCGGACGTCGTGGCCCACATCTCCGACGCGTGGACGAAGCTCCGCCAGTGGCTGACGACCCCGATGTCGAAGCACCTACGGCTGTTCCGGGAGGTGCCGCACGCGGAGGAGTGGTACCGGGCGTGGCTGGACCATCCGGACCTGGACGACTACTGGAAGCAGAACGGCTACTACTTCGAAGGTTTCCACGAGAGCTACCCGGACGTGCCCGGCTTCCTCATGGGCGGATACTACGACTTCCTGACGCTCGGCACCGTGCGGAACTATGCCGGGCTCTCGGAGCTCAAGGACTCCCCGCAGTTCCTGCTCCTCGGCCCGTGGTGTCACGGCCCACTGAACGCGCGCAAGACCTGGCAGGGCGTGGTGGACTTCGGCGCCGACGCGTACATCGACTGGACGCCGATCCGGCTCGCGTTCTTCGACCACTTCCTCAAGGGGATGGACACCGGACTGTTCGACGAGGAGTCGTCGGTGCACGTCTTCGTCGGTGGCGGTGGCAGCGGACGGAAGGACCCGCAGGGACGTCTGGACCACGGCGGCTACTGGATCAGTGCGCCGTCGTGGCCGCCCCCGGATTCGGAGACCCGCGAGCTCTACCTGCATCCCGGCGGAGGGTTGCGGCAGGCGCCGCCGGAGGCGGACGGCAGCGGCACGACGTACGCCTACGACCCGGCCGACCCGTGTCCTCAGGTCGGCGGCGACTACACGTACTCCTTCACCCGCAAGGACTTTCCCCGGATGGGTGCACAGGACCAGGTAAGTCACCCGGACTTCCCCGGATGCACCGACGAGCTGCCGCTGGCGGCCCGGCCGGACGTGCTGGTGTTCGAGACCGACCCGCTGGAGGAGGACGTCGAGGTGGCCGGGCGGCTGACGGTGGAGCTGCACGTCAGCACGGACGCTCCGGACACCGACTTCACGGCCAAGCTCATCGACCAGTACCCACCGAGCGCGGACTACCCGGGTGGGTTCGCCCTGATCCTCCAGGACTCGATCGTGCGACTTCGGTACAGGAACGGTCTGGAGAAGGCGGACTTCGCCGAGCCCGGGAGCGTGGTGCCGGTGACCATCGACCTCTGGATGACTGGGAACCGGTTCGTCAAGGGGCACCGGATCAGGCTCGACATCTCGAGCAGCAACTATCCGACGTACGACCCGAACCCGAACACCGGCGAGCCGATCGGGTACCACACCCACACCCGGGTCGCGCACAACACCGTGTACCACGACGCGGAGAGGCCGTCGAAGCTGCTGCTGCCGGTCAGGTAGGCACGTTCTCCGGCACCGGCTCCGCGGTACCGGCGGTGAGCCGCCACACCGCCGGTACCGCCATCGTGGCCACCGCCACGACCGCGTAGAGGATGGCACCGCCGATCACGACTCGGCGCACGTCCACCAGCCCGGCAAGCGGGCCGGCGATGACCTGACCCACGGGCAGGGCGACGAAGGACCCCAAGGCGTCGTACGACGCCACCCGGGAGAGCCGGTCGATCGGTACGTGCTGCTGCAGCGACGTCTCCCAGTTGACACTGAACAGCTCCAGGCCGACTCCCGCGAGCAGCGCGGCCAGCGCCAGTATCAGTACTCCCGGAGACCACCCCAACACCGCCATCGGGAGTGCGAGTACGGCGGCGCCGAGCATCCCGACGCGCATCGGATGTCTCCATCGCAGCCGCAGCAGCAGGACGATCCCCACCATGGCGCCCGCACCCTCCGCGGCCAGCACGAGGCCCCATCCGTCCGGGCCGAAGGTCGAGTCGGCGATCACCGGCCCGAGGGTGAACCAGGCGCCGGCGTGGATCGCGTTGAGCACGCCGAACGCCAGCACGACCACCCAGACCCAGGTACGCGAGACGAACTCCGACCACCCCTGACTGAGCTCGCGGATCATCGACATCGGTGCCGCGCGGTGTCGACTCGCAAGCCGGAGCCGGGCGAACACCGCCGCGCCGACGAGATAGGTCATCGCATTGGCACCCAGCCCCCAACCCGCGCCCACGGTGGCGACGAGGATCCCGCCGACCGCGGGGCCGACCATGAACGCCATGGTCCGCCCCGCGGCCGCCAAGGCGTTCGCCTGCTGCCACTGGTCACGCTCGGGGATGAGCAGCGGCACCATCGCCTGCATCGCCGGGAACGTGAACGCGGCGACGATGCCCTGTATCGCCTCGATCACCATCAGACCGGCCACCGTCGCGTTGCCGCTGATGACCAGGGCTGCGGCGCCGGCCTGCGCCACGCCGGACAAAGTCCCGGCGACAATCAGGACATGGTGACGGGCGAAACGATCGGCGATCACCCCGCCGAACAGCAGGAAGACGACCTGCGGGATGCTGCGTGCGGCAAGCACAAGGCCGAGGCCGCTCGGTCCGCCGCCGATGTGGAGTACGGCGAACGCGACCGCCACCGGGGCCATCGCGTTGCCGAACAGCATGACCGTCCGGCCGACGATGAAATAGCGGAAGCCCGAATTTGCGAACGGGCGAAATGAATCCTCCCAGGTCACGCGTTCCGCTCCATCTCGAACAATGCGACCGTCGCGGAGACCCGCGTCGTACCCTTCGACCGCGGCGGCCGGGCGACCTCGTGCAGCCGGGCCATCGACTCGTCCACCTGCCGGACGATCTCCCGCCACTCGGCGCGCGGTACCCACAGCTCGGCGTCGGTGGTGCCTCCCTTCGACCCGGCGCGCCGATCGGCCGACCGGCGTACGAGCTCGCCGGCGAGCGCCTCCGCGAAGAGCCGCCGTTCGGATTCGTCGCCACCACGAGCACGTGGCCTCGACACGTCGTACCGGTAACGCTTGGCGAGCCCGCCGCGCACCCGCTCCTGGCCCTCCTCCACGACCAGGTCGGCCGCGAGCAGGGTGCGCAGGTGGTACGACGCGTTGGCGTGCGTGATGTCGAGCTCGCGGGCGAGCTCCGCGGCGCTCATCGGCGTACCGGTCAGGAGCGACAGCATCCGCAACCGCAACGGATGGGCGAGTGCTCGGAGCGCGGATACCTCCAAAGACATGTTGGGGAGTCTACGGCGTTCGGCCGAGACTCTCAAAGAGTTCTTTGATGGTGGACGTCGCTAGGGTCCTGCACATGGACGCAGCACCGAAACCAGACGCGCCCGAGGCGTTCTTCGCGGTCGACATGCGGGTCGGGCGGATCGTCGACGTCATGCCGTTCCCCGAGGCCCGCAAGCCGGCCTGGAAGCTGCGGATCGACTTCGGCCCACTGGGCGAGCGCCAGACCAGTGCCCAGATCACGCATTACGCGGCCGACGAGCTGACCGGTCGCCCGGTGGTCTGCGCGGTCAACCTCGGCGACAAGCGGATCGCGGGGTTCACCAGCGAGTGCCTGGTGCTCGGCGCGATCGGGGACGACGGCGTCGTCCGCCTGCTGCGCCCCGACGACTGCGCACGGCCCGGCGAGCCGATCTCGTGAGCCCGACGGTCACCCTCTCGTGCCGAGATTGCACATCTGGCCGAGGCGAACCGATCGCCTGATCCGCCGCCCGGCGGCGGTCGCCTGATCCGCGAGCCAGACATCATGCACGATGCTTGATAAGCTGGCTCTCCCTGTGCGTCCGCGAGAGGAGCCTCCATGCCCACGATGTCCGGAGCGGAGTACATGGCCCGCACCTTCGAGGCGTACGGCGTCTCGGCGGTCTTCCTGGTCCCGACGATCCTCGTGCACACGCTGTACGAGATGGAGAACAGGACCGACATCAAGCGGATCGTGACCCACGGCGAGAAGTCCGCGGCCTACATGGCCGACGGGTACGCCCGAGCCACCGGACGCCCGGGCGTCTGCGCGGCGCAGAACGTCGGCGCCGCCAACCTGGCCGCCGCGCTGCGCGACCCGTACCTCGGCTGCTCCCCGGTCGTCGCGTTCACCGGCGGCCCGTTCGACTGGAGCCGCGGCCGGCACACCTACCAGGAGATCGAGGACTTCCCGCTCTACAAGCCGGTCACGCACTGGAGCGGCCAGGTGTTCGAGGCCCAGCGTCTCCCGGACATGTTCGCGCAGGCGTTCCGGGCCGCCTGTGTGGGCAAGCCCGGCCCCACCCACCTCGAGCTGGCCGGTCACATGGCGGCCACCGTCGAGCAGCAGGAGTTCGAGGCGGAGATCCCCGACGACGGGCCGTTCCAGACACCGATGCTGCGGATGGCACCCGACCCGGACGCGATCGGACGCGCGGCGAGGGTCCTGCGGGACGCCGGCCGGCCGGTCATCGTCGCTGGTGGCGGTGTACGCACGTCGGGTGCGGGCGCGGAGCTCATCGCCCTGGCCGAACGGCTCGGGGCACCGGTGGCGACGTCGCTGAACGCCAAGGACACCGTGCCCGGCGATCATCGGCTGAACATCGGCGTACCCGGCCTGTACAGCCGGGCGAGCGCCAACCAGGTCCTGCTCGAGGCGGACGTCGTCTTCTTCGTCGGAAGCCAGACCGGCAGCCAGGTCACCCTGTCCTGGGAGGTCCCGCCGCCGCAGACCCAGGTGGTTCATCTGGATATCGAGCCCTCCGAGCTCGGCCGGCACTACCCGCACACCGTCCCCGTGCTCGCCGACGCCAAGCTCGGGCTGGCGGACCTGCTCGCCGCGGTCGGCGACTTCGATGCGGGCAGCCGCGCGGCCTGGGTCGAGCGCGCCCAGGAGCTCGGCCGGCACTGGCGCGCCGACACCGCCGCCCGGTTCGAGTCCGACCAGGTGCCCATGCGTCCCGAACGGATCTGCGCGGAGCTGACCCGGCTACTGCCCGATGACGCGCTCCTGGTCTCCGACACCGGTCACGCCGGGATGTGGACGGGTGGATATGTCGACCTCACCAGCCCCGGGCAGGGCTTCATCCGGGCCGCCGGGTCCCTCGGCTGGGGGCTCCCGGCCGCGATCGGCGCCAAGATCGGCGCACCCGACCGGCCGGTCGTACTCTTCACCGGCGACGGCGGCCTGTGGTACCACCTCGGCGAGCTGGAGACCGCAGTGCGGTGGAAGGTGCCGGTGGTGATCGTGGTCAACAACAACCGTTCGCTGAACCAGGAGATCGGCTCCTACAGCCCGGCATGGGGTGGAGAGCTGCACGGCCGGCATCACGAGCTCTGGCACTTCGAGGACATCGACCTCGCCGCGGTCGCCGAGTCGATCGGCGTGAAGGGTCTGCGGGTGAAGAAGCCGAGCGAGATGGACGGGGCGATGGAACAGGCCCTGGAGAGCGACGGCCCGGTGCTCATCGACGCGGTCAGCGACATGGAGATCATCGCGCCGAAGGGCGTCGCCGTACCCGCGACCGACTGACTCATGACCTGAGCATCGCGTGGCGCGGTTTGGTCGTCGTACGTCCAGAATGTCCGCGATAACGCGCCACGCGACGGGAGACCTCAGCCCAGCCGGTAGAACCGCCACAGGTCGTTGTCCACCGGCAGCTCGGACACGGAGGCGTAGCCGGCGTCCTCGGCGTACCGCCGCAACGTGTCCGGCCGGAGTACGGTGCCCGCCTCCACCACCGGCGACTCGGCGTTCGTCGCGGGCAGGCAGTGCAGCACGCTGAACCCGTAGTTCAGCCGTTCGATCTCGTCTCCGGGTGCGGTGAACCGCTCGGCCACGCGCTCGTCCGCGATGAGCACGGCCCCGTCGTTCCTCAGCATCGACCGCACGACGGACAGGACCTGCACCGGGTTGGCCATGTCGTGCAGAGCCTCGAAGATGCAGACCAGGTCGTACCCGCCCTCGCCGGCGAGGGCCGAAGCGTCCGCGAGCCGGAATCCGATCCGGTCGGTGAGCCCGGACCGGGCGGCGTTCGCCTTCGCCTCGGTGATCGAGTCCTCGTCGAGGTCGACGCCGTCCACCTGCGCGTTCGGGTACGCCTGTGCGACTGCGATCGTCGACCATCCCACGCCGCAGCCCAGATCGAGCACGCGCGGCCGGTCCGTCTCGCGCAACCGCCGGTCGACGTCCGGCATCGCGACGATCCAGTCCGAGACCTGGTCGAGGAATACCGGCCGGTTCATGGCGGCGATGCCGTGCCGCACGTCCTCGCCGTACCGCGGATAGGCGACCCCGCCTCCGCTGCGGTACGCCGCGAGCAGCTCCGGGAGTACGCCGGCCACGCCGCCCATGGCGAGCGCCAACGGCCCCAGGTACAGCGTGCTGTCGGCGTCCAGAAGCACGGGCCGGTGCTCCGCCGGGATGCGGTAGCGCCTCGCGTATGGCTCGGCATCGGCATCCTCGACGTCGAGGACGCCCGCGACGGACTGTTGTTCTAGCCACTCCCGCGCGTAGCGCCGGTGGATCCCGGCATTGTCGGCCAGCTCGATGGCGGTCGCGGACGACAGCCGGTCGAGGGTCTCGTACAGATCGAGTTTCTGGCCGACGTACACGCTGAGCATCTCCATGCTCGCGATGGCCTGCTGGAACAGCAGCTCGGCGAACTCCTCCGCCTTGGTGGTCTCGGTCGAAATGGTGGTGGTCATCGCCCTCCCTCTCCACCCGAACCGTAAGCACTCAGCCCGGAGGCGTCGATACGGAGAATCCCGTATATGGAGGGCCGGTCCGCTCAAACCTCGGAGCTTCACTCGATGGAGCGCTCTTCGCTCGGCTGAACGCGCGCCATGAGTGGCATTCGGGACAATTCATCGCGCGCAGGCGGGGGAAGAACGGTCGGCGAAGCAAGGCCGGCCGACAATAATTCATGTACTCTGCATCATACCTGACGGTCGTGTATGATGCATTTCCTCCGTCCCCTGGAGGAACCGTGATCGACGAGAAGATCGACGGCATGACGATCCCGGCCATCGGTCTCGGGACCATGCGCCAGCACGGGGAGCACTGCCGTTCCCTCGTGGAAGCCGCGCTGGCGGCGGGCTACCGCCACCTGGACACCGCCCGCAAGTACGGCAACGAGGAGGATGTGGGCGCCGGTCTCCAACGCTCCGCGGTCCACCGCGACGACGTTCTCGTGACCACCAAGCTGACCCAACTCGAGCTGGAGCCATCGCAGGTCAGGTCAGCGACGCAGCAGAGCCTCCAGCGACTTGGTACCGACCACGTCGACCTGCTCTTGATCCACTGGCCGAGCCCTGACGTCCCCCTCGAAGACACGTTGGGCGCGCTCATGCAGCTGCGAGACGAGGGCCTCACGAGATTCGTGGGGGTGGCGAACTTCCCCTCGACGATGCTCTCCCGGGCGGTGGAGCTCGCGGACGTGGCCACGAATCAGGTCGAGTTCCACCCGTACCTCGCACAGCAGCGAGTACTCGCGACATGTCGTGACAACGGGGTCGTCCTCACGGCGTACTGCCCGCTGGGCCGGGGCAACCTCGTCGACGACCCCGTGCTCGGCGAGATCGCGGCCGCACACTCGCGGACGGCGGCGCAGGTCGCTCTGCGATGGCTGGTCCAGCAACCCGGCGTCGTGGCCATCCCCGGCACCTCGAGCCCGGATCATCTGGGGGAGAACCTCGCCGTGCACGACTTCGCGCTCAGCGACGACGAGATGGAGGCAATTGCGGCACTCGAACGCGGCGAGCGCGTGGTCAACCCCGACCACGCGCCACAGTGGGACTGACCGTGAGCGAGAGCCAGGTCCCCCACCGCACCGAGGTACTCGAGGGCATGCGGGTCGAGTGGCACGCCCCGATCGAGATGGACGACGGCACCGTGCTGCGCGCCGACGTGTACCGACCCGACGACGACGGGCAGTACCCGGTCATCTTGAACCACGGGATCTACGCCAAAGGACTGTCCTTCCAGGACGAGATCTATCAACGGCAATGGCACAAGCTGGTCAGCAAGGATCCGTCCATCCTGGAGGGCTCCACCAACAGATTCCAGACGTGGGAGGCCGTCGACCCCGAGCGTTGGGTACCGCACGGCTACGCGGTGGTCCGGGTGGATGCGCGCGGCTCGGGATGGTCTCCGGGCTATCTCGACCCGCGCTCGCCGCGAGAGATCCAGGACTTCGAGCAGTGCATCGAGTGGGCGGGGACGCAGCCGTGGAGCAACGACAAGGTCGGCCTGTGCGGCATCTCGTACTACGCCGTGACGCAGTGGTTGGTCGCCGCCCTGTCACCACCCCACCTCGCCGCGATGATCCCGTGGGAGGGGTACGTCGACTACTACCGCGGACCGACCCACCATGGCGGCATCCGATCGGAGTTCCAGGACAACTGGTGGACGCGACAGGTGACACGGGTGCAGTACGGCGTAGGCGAGCGGGCACTGAAAAACCCCAACACTGGGGAGTCGATCGCCGGTCCGGTCACCCTGACCGATCAGGAGCTGGAGGCGAACCGCGTCGATCTGGCCCATGAGCTGAAGAGCCGTCAACTCGACGAGCAGTGGTACCGCGACCGCTCCGCGGACCTCCCCAAGATCACGGTCCCGCTGCTGTCCGCCGCCAACTGGGGCGGTCAAGGCATCCACCCCACCGGCAACTTCGAGGGCTTCGAGCGAACGGCCTCACCACAGAAGTGGCTCGACGTGCACGGCGACACCCACTACACGCACTTCTACTCCCAGTACGGGCGTGACCTGCAAAAGCGCTTCTTCGACCACTTCCTCAAGGGCATCGACAATGGCTGGGACCAGGAGCCGCCGGTCCAGCTCAATATTCGCCGTCCCGGCGAGCGGTTCGAGCGGCGCTTGGAGCACGAGTGGCCGCTCGCGAGGACCGAATGGACCCGGTTTTACCTCGACCCTGACGGCCTGTCCCTCGAACGACAGCCACCGGAGCACCAGGCCGTCGTCGCCTACCGGACGATGGGCGACGGCCTGACGTTCTGGTTGCCGGCTCTCGACGAGGAGCTGGAGGTCACCGGACCGATGGCGGCCAAGCTGTTCATCTCCTCCGACACCACCGACGCCGACCTGTTCCTCGTTGTCCGGCTCTTCGACCCTACCGGCGCCGAAGTGACCTTCGAGGGCGCCAACGACCCGAACACCCCGATCGCGAGTGGATGGCTCCGCGCCTCGCATCGCCAGCTCGATCCGGAGCGCAGCCTTTCCTACCGCCCTTACCACCCGCACCGGGAGAAGCAGCCACTCGTCCCCGGTGCCGTCTACGAGCTCGACGTCGAGATCTGGCCCAGCTGCGTGGTGGCGCCGCCCGGCTATCGCCTGGCACTGACCGTGCGCGGCAAGGACTACGAGTACGAAGGCGAGCTCGACGAGTACGGGCGATCCTTCTACTACGCAACCCGCGGGACCGGGGGCATGACCCACACCGATCCTTCCGATCGCCCGCCCGAGATCTTCGACACCACGGTCCGGCTCCATGCCTCGCCCACGGAGCCGTCGTACCTCCTGCTGCCGATCATTCCCTGACGCCTCGATCTCAGCGCGACGGTGGGCGCTATGCGCGCGGAACCGCCAGCCAGGCGGCCCGGTACGACGTCTGTTCCAGCAGCACGCCGAACCCCACCGAACCGACGATCCCGCCGGCGAACTGTCCGGTGCCGGTGACCCCGGTCGCAACCGCCGGCGCGGCGGGGGTCCGATCGGCGACCGCGAAGTTGTACAGCCCCGGCCAGGCCCAACCCAACCCGAAGATCAGCGCCGTCGCGATCACCAGCAGCGCTGCCGAGCCGGCCATGCTCAGTAACCCGAAGCCCACCGCGCCGGCCAGGAACAGGCCGCCCATGACCCGAAACTGCGCGGTGCCGCAGTGGTCCCCCACCCACCCCCACCCAGTACGGGCCACAACTCCGAGCACGGCGCCCGCCGCCAGGACCGTGCCCGCCGTACCCGGGCCGATGCCCTGCGCCACCGCGGACTCGACGTAGAAGGCAGCCATCGAGCTTCCGCCGATCACCCCGCACGTACCCGCGAACGCCAGCAACACCAGCGGCCCGGTCGGAACCGGCGACCTCTCCCGCGGGCCCGGGCGCGGACGCGGGTTCGTGATCCGGCCGGCGATCCCCCAGACGATCAGCGGTATGCCGGCGACGCCGAGCATCGCGAACGCCCACCGCCACCCGACGGTGAGCGCGATGACCGGGACGGCGGCGCCGGCCAGCAGGGTCGCGACCGTTCCGCTCGACTGCTTCACGCCGAACGCCAGGCCCCGGCGTCCCGCGGGAATGCCCTGCGTCAGACCGAGGTTGGTCGCGGGCAGCGCATGGCCGTTCGCGATGCCCGCGAGCATCATGAACGCCACCAGCACCGGCCACGACCGCGCGACGAGTGCGACGCCGAGCATGGCCACGGTCGTCCCGGCGGCCGCCAGCGCGATCACCCATCGCGCACCCAGTCGCTCGGCCAGCCGTCCGCCCGGCACGGCGGCGACGGCGGACGCCAGGTAGTACAGCGAGGCCGCGACACCGAGCTTCGCCTCGCTGAACCCGAGCTCGTCGCGGACGAAGACCGCCAGCGCACCCAGAAGGAACACCGGCACCGCGCCCAGGGTGATCGACCAGGTGGTGATCGAGAGCGTGCGGATCATGCGCGGGCTGCGCCCGCTCACACCGGCCGCCGCTGCGCCTCACGACCTTCGGTCTCGGGTCGCCACACACCGACCACACCCGACTCAGCCAGCGCGGTCACCCCGCTCTCGTCATAGCCGAGCCGGCCGATCAGGACCTGCTCGGTGTGCTGACCGAGCATGGGCGCGGACTCGTTCGGGAACTCCCACTTGTCGAACTGCATCGGGCTCGCGTTGTAGCGGATCGGGCCCAGCGTGGGGTGCTCGTACGTCCGGATCTGGCCGCGAGCCTGCACCTGGGGATCCGCAAACACCTCGCCGATGTCGTTCACCGGGGCACCGGGGATGTCGTACTCCTCCAGCAGCCGCATCGACTCCGCCCTGGTCCGCTTGCGAAACTCGGCCTCGAGGATGGGTACGACGTAGTCCCGGTTCTGCACGCGTGCCCGGTTGTGCGCCGTCCGGGGGTCGTCCTTCAGGTCGGGCCGCTCGATGGCGTCGCACAGCCGCTGCCAGAACTTCTCCTCGCGGGCGGCGACGACGACGTAGCCGTCCTGCGTCTCGAAGGCCTGCCACGGCACCATGTACGAGTGCGCTGTTCCCTGGCGGGTCACCGGTTCGCCGCTGTTGAGATGGTGCAAGGCGTCGTACGACAACAGGGAGATCAGCGAGTCGAGCATGGCGACGTCAGCGTGCTGGCCGGTGCCGTGACGCTCACGACCGACAAGACCACCCAGCACCGAGATGCACGCGAAGATCCCGCCGGCGAGGTCCGCGATCGGCACCCCGACCCGCGCCGGTGCGGAGTCCGGGTCGCCGGTGATGTGCACATGCCCGCTGAACGCCTGGACCACGAGGTCGAACGCCGGCCGGTCCTTGGCCGGCCCGTACTCCCCGAAGCCGGTGACGGTCGCCGTGACGATGCCGGGATTGCGCGTGGTCAGCTCGGCGTGGTCGATGCCGAGCCGGGCCATGACACCCGGACGGAAGTTGTCCACGACCGCATCGGCCTGCTCCACGAGCCGGTAGAAGATCTCCCGGCCCTCGGGGCTCTTGAGATCGAGCGCGACGCTCTTCTTGCCGCGGTTCATGTAGAGATGGATCGCGGTGTCGCCGCGCAGCGGGGCGATCGCCGGGTTCCGCCCCGCGTCCCCCCGCAACGGCTCGATCTTGATCACGTCGGCGCCCATGTCGGCGAGGATCGCGCCGCCGAACGTACCCGCGATCACCTGTCCCAGCTCGAGGATCGTGACCCCCGACAACATCGCGGTCACGGTCTCACCCCGCCCCCGGAGATGTGCCGTGACCTGGCCATGGTCACGCGCTCCCGGATGAGGCGGCCTGGGTACCGGCCCGCTCGGCGGCCTCGGCCCGGGCCAGCACCGTGCGCGCGGTCCGCGCGACCGCGTAGTCGACCATCTTCCCGTCGACGTTGATGGAGGCGGACCCGGCAGCCACGGCGCGCTCGAACTCCTCGACGATCCGCCGGTTGTGCGCCACCTCGTCCGCGGACGGGGTGAACACGTCGTGAATCACCGGGATCTGCCGCGGGTGGATCGCGACCTTGCCGACGTACCCGACCCGTCGAGCGAGCTCGCACTCGGTGCGCAGCCCGTCGTCGTCCCGGAAGTTCATGTACACCGCGTCCATCGGCTGCTCGATGCCGGCAGCCCGTGCGGCGAGCAGCACCTGGGAACGGGCGTACAGCAGACCGGTGCCCTCCGGCGTCCACTCGCATCCGAGATCGGCCACCAGGTCGCCCTGCTCGCCGGATCCGAACAGGACCGAGCCGACCCGGTCGTCGGCGGCGAGCAGCGCGTCCGCGTCGCGCACCCCGCGCGCGCTCTCGATCAGCGGCACGATCTCCGTGCCGCCCGGCTCCCGGTCTCCGGCCAGCTCCAGGGCGGTCAGCGCACCGGCGATCCGGCGCAGCAGGTCGGCGTCCTCGGCCTTGGGAAGCACGATCCCGGCCACGTCGGGCTGCCGGCCCGCGGCCACGACGTCACCCCAGAGCAGATCGGTCTCGGCGCCGTTGACCCGCACGTAGAGCGGTATGTCCGAGGACGGCAGGTCGGCCAGCCCTGCCCTCGCCTCGACCTTCGAGTCGAGAGGTACGGCGTCCTCGAGATCGACGATGACGGCGTCGGTGCCGGAACGGATCGCCTTCTCGATCAGCTCCGGGCGGTTTCCCGGAGTGAACAGCATGGAACGCAAGGCCCGCAACCGCGCCACCTCCTCCCTTGCCTCGTGTGCCTAGGTGATCGCCATCGGGTTGAGCGGCGACCCGACCGCCCGGGTGAACGGCAGCGGCGGCCCGCAGAACATGAACTCGTACACCCCGTCCTCCGCGCAGCCGTCGGCCAGCGTCTCCAGGTCGAAGATCTCCCCGATCCACATGCCCATATGGACGATCAGGATGATGTGCAGCGGCTGCATGACGTCCTCGGTCTCGTTCGGGCGTACCTCCATGCCCCACGTGTCCGCCGCGAGCGCCGCCACCTCGTGCCTGGCCAGCCAGTCCACGCTGGCGAGGCCGAGACCGGGCGCGGGCCCACCCGCATAGTCGCCCCAGCTGCCCCGGTCGCGCACCCGGGCGATCTCGCCGGTCCGGACCAGCACGATGTCGCCGGACTCGACCGTGACCCCGGCGGCTTCGGCCGCCCGGTCGAGATCGTCGGCGCCGATCGCCGTACCGGGCTCGAGCCAGGGAACCCCGAGCGCCCGCGGTACGTCGAGCAGGACGCCCCGCCCCGGCCCACCATGCTGTCGGCGGCGTTGCGTACGTCGTTCTTGAGCGCGCCCCAGCTGCTGACCTGGTCGGCGCCGTACCCGTTGTAGATCCGGTTCTCGTAGACCACGTGTCCGAGCGCGTCCCATTGGGTTCCGCACTGCAGCGGCATCATGATCACGTCGTCGGTGCCGCGAAAGTGCCGGTCGACGCCGGCGTAGAAGTCCCGGATCGAGGACCCGGCGATCGCGTCGGCGCCGTCGCGCACCATCAGATGGATCGGGTTGAACCGGTTGAACGCGCCGGTCTGCGGGCCCTCCTCGTCGTACGGCAGGGCTAGTGAGATCGGGCGGCCCTTCCGCACCAGCCGGCTGGCTCGCCGCACGCACTCCGGGGTGATCAGGTTGAGCGTGCCGCGTTGGTCGTCCGGGCCCCATCGTCCCCAGTTGGTGTACGTCGTGCACATCTCACGGATGGTTTCGATGCTCGGCACGACTACAAGATAACATGCATCATATACGGCTCGCCCGGGTGGGCCGCCGCCGCGAAACGCGCACCCAGGCCTGACCGTCGTTCGCCGCTTCGGCATCGCTCGCGGATCCGGATACGACTGCCCACTCTCGGTCACCGAACGAGGTTCGAGGCATCATGCATGACGTATCGTATTAATGGACTAGTGGTTAGACCTCATTGATCGGAGGAGCCGGACACCTAGATCGCCTCATAGAGGAGGACGTGATGGACGCCTTGAGACCCAGATCCGTTTTGAACGTCGCCGCGATCGCCGTCGTGTTGCCACTGGCCCTGGCCGGTGTGGCCGGGGCGCAGCAGGCGGAGCCGGGGGACGTGGGCAGGGTTGCGGAACACGAGAACGTACAACTGGTCGGGCACGATGCCCTGCAAGGGCGCCGCGCCTACCAGCCGATCATCGAGCAACAGGGTGATCGCCACATCGCCTACGTCGGGCATCACGGAGGAGAGGCCGAGAACCCACTGACCGGACAGGTCGAGCCGAACGGTGTCTCGATCGTCGATGTGACCGATCCACGACAGCCGGAGTACCTGCATCACCTCGCGGCGCACAGCGGCGAGAACCAGTCCCAGATGGTTCAGACGTGCCCGGGCGCCGAGCTACCGGGAGGCGACCCCGGTACGTTCTACCTGCTTCGCACGAACGGCGTCGACGGGCACGACATCTATGACGTGACCGACCCTTCCGATCCCACCCTGGTGACCAGTGTGGTGACCGGGCTGGTCGACACCCACAAGAGCTGGTGGGAGTGCTCGACCGGAATCGGCTACCTGGTGTCCGGCGTTCCCGCCTGGGGGACGGACCGCATGCTGCAGGTGTTCGACCTCAGCGACCCGGAGAACCCGGTCCACATCCGGGACTTCGGCCTGCCGGGCACGCAACCGGGTGAGGACTCGAACGGCCGTCGCGCAACGGAGCTGCACGAGCCGCTGTACCTCGACGGCAAGGTTTACATCGGGTACGGCACGCACGCGGACGGGATCCTGCAGATCCTGGACAACGACGAGCTGCTGAACGGAGACTTCGACCCGAAGTGGCCCACCGACGAGCAGCTGCTGGCGCCGCAGATCGCCCGGCTGGACTGGCCGGACTACCAGGGTGTTCACACCACGATCCCGTTGCTGGGAATGGACGTGCCGCAGTTCGCGGACTTCAACCAAGGCAGTCCACGGGACTTCGTGGCGGTGATCAACGAGGCCGGGGAGAACAAGTGCGACGAGGGGATGCACCAGTTCACGTACATGACGGACGTGACCGATGACGCGCATCCGATCCCGATCTCGTCGTACGCCGTCCCAGAGGACGAAGGGGACTTCTGCGAGCGTGGCGGTCGCTTCGGCGCCCACTCGACACAGTGGAATCTCACCGAGAACCACTACCGGAACCGCGTGCTGTGGGTGTCCTACTTCAACGCGGGCGTCCGCGCGCTCGATGTCCGGGATCCGTACGACATGGAGGATGTCGGCCACTTCATCCCGGAGGTCACGGACACCACCATGCCCACCGGCGGCGAGACGGTGATCCAGACCAACAATGTCGAGGTGGATGACCGGGGCTTCGTCTACATCGCCGATCGGGCCGGCACGGGCATGCACGTGCTCTACCCGACCGGTGAGCTGAGGAGAATGACGAACCTTCCGCCGCTTACGCAGAACCCGAACTGACCCCGTTCGGAGCCGGCCAGGAGACGTGTTCATTCGTGCCGCGTATGCGGCCTGGTGTTCGACGACCAACGGATCCGCGCCGTCCTCGGCCGCCAGTAACCCCGAGCGTGGACAATGCGACGGTTGCCGGACGAGCGCGGCATCGATGGCTCGCCACAGCGGTTCCGGTCCCGTACTCCGGCAGTAGGGCGCTCTCATCCGTGCGGTGGCACGTTTGGTCACGGTAGGACGCCCGTGGGTGTGGCGGTGCGTGTCATGGTGACGGCGCCCCTCAGTTGAGGGCGGTCCGTTCGAGCAGGCCGCCGAGGATCCTGGCGGTGTCGGTGTCGGTGTCGAGGTCGGGCTCGCCATATGGGTCGGTGTGCTCGTCGCGGTCGTCGCGGTCGTCGCGGTCGTCGTGCTCGGCGTGTTGGGCGTGTTGGTCGCGGTCGTCGGGACTGGCGGCGTACCAGCCTCGGAGCCGGGTCTCGAGGACTCGACGTGTGGTGTCGTGGAGTCGCTGGTTGTGTTCGCGTTGGCGGTTCAAATCGTGCATCCGCAGGGCGTCCTGCACCTGCGTCGCCGACACCGGTTCCTGCCAGTGGTCTGGCCAGTCGGCGACCGGATGCGGATCCGGCCTGCTGGTGTAGACGTGTCCACTCGGATAGGACCACACGAAGGTTCCCGGTGTGGTTGGGAGAGGGTGAACCCGGGGGACTCCTTCGCCTTGTGGTGACTCTGGCACGGACGGCCGGTGTTCGCATACGACGTGGGACCGCCCAGGCTGTAGCGGATCGTGTGGTCGGTCTCCCCCACCAGTGCGGACGTGGTGCGGCCGGGAGCCGGACAGGTCCGGTCGCGGGCGACGAGTGCCCGCCCCAACGGCAGAGTCGGCTTGTACGACCGGGTGGACAAATCGATCAGGTTCCCGGCCGGGTCGGTCAGCAGCCGATACCAGGTCGAGGACGGGTCCGCAGCAATCTTGCGTATCAGCGACGCCGGAACCGGTTCCCCGTTCAACAGTTCTCCGGGATGGTCGGAGACCCCGATCAGGGTCTGGATCGGCACCGTCACGTTGATCTGTGCCCGCACCCCACCGGACAGCACCGGGTCGGGTTCGAGGTCTGCAGGGTGAACGTCGCCAGCTTCGAGACCGCTGGTCGGCACGGTGCAGTCGGCGCGTCCGAGGAGCAGGTCGACCGCGATATCGGCGCGGCGCTGGTTCATCGACCGGGGATCGTCGGCACCGCCGTGGCGGGCGATCAGACTCAACCGGTGGCTGAGGGCTTCGAGCTCGGCACTGGAATGGTGCACCACCAGATCCGCGAGGCCGTCCTCACCGCTGAACACGTGCACCGCACGGTCGGCGAACCCCTTCTGGAACCGTTCCTCCTGCTGGTCGGGTTCGGTCTCCGCGACCAGCACCCGCGCCCATCGGCCCACCTGCGCAGGCGGCGCCACCACCACCGCGTCCTCACCATCGGTGCCGAGCTTTTCGACCAGCTTGACCTCCACCACACGGATCAGGGTGTCGTCGACCAGCTTGTCCAGTCGCTGGTGATGATCCCCGCGGTGTATTCGTCGATCCGCCCCGCCGCCAACAACCCCCAGATCCGCGGTAACCGCGTATGCAACGCCTCGGCCAGATGTAGCCGGCTGCCCAGCCGGCACCTTGATTGGGCCAGCACGGGCTGCAGCTCGGTCAACGTCTGCGACCGGGCCCCCACCACCTCCCGATGCTCGCGGTCTTCGGCCTGTCGGCGGCGGTACAACTCGTTCATCAACGCCAACTGTTGGGCATCGTAGTGGTTGGCCCACCTCCGCGCGGTGCCGAGTGCGTCGATCAGGGAGGCGTCATCCGGCCCGGCCAGGTCAAGCCTGGCCGGGTCATGCCCGGCGGCGACCTCCCTGGGTTCGATCATGTGTTCTGCATCTCTGCTTGAGTGCAGTAGTCCTCGTGAGGTGATGATCGAGGCGGCGGATCGGGTCGGCCGTCAGGACCTCTCAAGTACCGATCAGCAGATCCGGTCGTGGTTGCCCTGACGGGGCCTGTGTCAGCTACCTTCCGTGGTATGTAAAGGAATTCGCCTTACCGTCATCCGTGGTAAGTCCAAGACATGAGGATGCTCTTCTATCTGCCGTCGCAGCGGGAGCCGTGAGACTGATGCGCACACCCGCTCACCGAGCTGATCGGCGGCCCC
>WHTJ01000049.1 GCA_009377795.1 Propionibacteriales bacterium
ATCCTGGGCATGACACCCAAGGGGTCAGACGGTTCAAGAGTCACACCCGAAGCCGAGCATCGGCGCCAACCCTGCCAGCCAGCCCCAGGCCAGCCGCGGAAAGACTTACAGACGGTTCACAGAGGAGGTCGCCGATGGCTGATCTCGAACGAGAGTTGCGCGATCTCGGCGCCGTGCTCGCCGTACCCGATCCGCCCGACGTACGCGCGTCGGTCCGGGCCCGGCTCGAGCGACCGGCGCCGAGGCGGCGTGGCCCGGTTCCGCTCCCGGTGCGGGCGGCCGCGCGGTGGGCGGTGGCCGCGATGCTGGCGATCTCGCTCGCGGTCACACTCGCGGTCTCGCCGGACGCCCGCGCCGCGGTCGCCGAGCTCTTCCGGTTCGCGGGCATCGAGGTGCATTGGGGCACACCTGACCGGGTGGAGACGCCGAGCGCTCCGCTGCCCGGCGAGCGGGCGGTCACGTTGGACGAGGCGCGTCGGCTCGCGGAGTTCCGGGTCGGCCTGCCGGCGAGCCTGGGCGAGCCGGACACCGTGCTGGTCGCGGACTCCGCGCGGGTGGTGTCGCTCCTCTACGGTGCCGGAGCGGACGAGATCCGACTGGATGAGTTCGACGGCGGCCTCGAACCGGGATTCATGAAGCAGACCATCGGCCGCGGCGAGCGGATCACGGTCGGTGGCGCGCCGGCGCTCTGGCTCGAGGGTCCGCATTCGGTCACGTACGTGGATCGGGACGGGAACGTGCGCTCGGAGACCGCGCGCCTGTCCGGCAACACCCTCATCTGGGAGCGGGACGGCGTCACTCACCGGCTGGAGGGCGACCTCACCCGGGTCGAGGCCCAGCGCATCGCCGAAAGCGTCTCCTGACCGGGGCGGCGCTCTCGGGTGGAACCTTCGGCGGCCGGCCGGTGTATTCGCAGTGAGAGCCCCAGAGAGGGGCCGGCAGTGCGGATCGGGAACCATTCGCGCCGAGATTGCACTTGTGGTCGGCCAGATGTGCAATCTCGGCGCGAGGAATCGTGTGGCCCGATTCGGGCCGACCGACATAGGAGGGGAATGTCGCCATGATCCGTCGAGCCTGCGCCGTCCTTGCGGTGGCGATCCTGGGGTGTCTGATGCTCGGTACGCCGGCCCACGCGAAGGGCCCGTCGTCGGCCACGGTCTCCGGACCGGGAATGGAGCCGCAGACCGTCAGGTGGCAGTACCGGCCGGGAAACACCCGCCCGAACCTGGATGAGCTCACGGCCGCCACCGGTCTGTTCCGGGTGTGGCCCGGTGGCCGGCCGGGCAAGCGCACGGCTCCGGACGGTGACCTCGGCCCTAGGTACACCGTGGTGTACAAACTCGGCGGATCTCTGCGTCAGCACCTGTATCCGCTGGCGTCGAGCGGGGAGCTGGTCTTCACCCCGCGGCAGATGGTGAACGGTGAGCCCATGCGTGCCGGATGGCGGTCCGCGAGCGGCCTGGACGCGATCCTGACCGAGCTCGGGGCCGACCTGGACCGGGCGGCGGCGCTGACCGCCGACCGGGCTGCGCCTGCCGACCACGACGACGCGACCGCGGGCGCGGGCGGTTGGCTGGTCCCCTGGGGTCTGGTCGCGGTCGTGGCCGGGGGATTGGTGGCGGCGTCGGCCGTACGGGGGCGGCTGACCTCGCGGCCGGCGCGCCCGACGGGCTAGACCTCGGGGGGCTGGATATCAACATTGTGTTGACAACATCATGTTGATGCCGCATGCTCACGGTCGTGCAGATCCCCGATCACGACCAGGAGCGCGCGGCCGCCGAGCACCGCGCCCGAAGCCAGCTGCTGGATGCGGGCGCCTCGACCCTTCCGCGGGCACCCTGGCTGCACGGTGAGCAGCCGGTGTCCTCGGTCGACCTGATCCGGTTCGCCCTGTGGCGGGGTTCGGCGGGGCGGCTCACCGAGGAGGACGTGCGGGCCGCTCTGACCCTCCTGTCCGCCGCCCGCGCGGAGGTGGACCAGCTCGAGGCCGGGATGCTGTTCACCGCGCGGGCGCAGGGCCTGTCCTGGTCGCGGATCTCCCGCGCGATGGGACTGGGGTCGGCCCAGGCGGCGCTCCAGCGATTCGGCCGGATCACGAGTCGGGTCGAGTCCCGCGGAGAGTCGTGAAATGCCCTCGTACGTGTCCGCCCCTGACGACCTGGTGCTCCACGGCCCCCGTGTGCTGGGCTTCGCGTCGTCCTCCCGAATCGCCGCCCGCTTCGGGCTGGACACCGGCCTCGTCGACGAACGACTGCGGGACTACGAGGCGAGGGGCTGGGTCCGGCACTCCAGCTTCGCCGGGAGCTCGGGTTGGTCGGTCACCGAGGACGGCCGAGTCGAGAACGAGCGACGACTCGCGGTCGAGATCGATCGGGCCGGTGCCCGCGAAGCCGTGACGAGCGCCCACGCGGAGTTCATTCCGCTCAACCGCCGGTTCGGCGCCGCCTGCACCGACTGGCAGATTCGACCGACCCGGGCCGATCCCATGGCGTTCAACGATCACCGCGACTGGCGTTGGGACGAGCGCGTCCTCCGGACGCTGCAGGCGCTGGACGAGGCGTTCCGCCAGGTGTGCGCCCGGCTCGCGGAGTGCCTGCAGCGCTTCGACGGCTACGCCGAGCGATATTCGTCCGCCCTGGCCAAGGTCGAGGCCGGGCAGAGGCGCTGGGTCGATGCTCCGGACTTCGACTCGTGTCACACGGTATGGATCCAGTTCCACGAAGACCTGCTCGCGACCCTTGGACTACCGCGAGGGTCCGACGCCTGAGCTCCGCGCATTTCAGCCGCCGACGAGCGCACTTCAGGCCGAGCAAGTAGAGTTGGACGTTCGGTTGCTCGGAAACATCGAGGAGCGGATTGTCCATAACGCGGCATGAATCTCGGGGTGAAGCGTCGCCTACAGGCGCCACCGCCGAGCAGCATGAGCTTGCCCGCGAACAGGCGTACGTCGACCAGGTCTACCGCCGGCTCGACGCCGCCGCCGAGTCCGCCAGGGCGGTAGCCGCCGACGGGCACGCCCGCGGCCGGGTCGACAACGAGGGCGGACTTGTCGAGCGCGACGCGATGGTCTACCAGGCCGCCCGGCGGCTGGCCGCGCTCGACTCGGCGCACGAGGGTCTGGTGTTCGGTCGGCTCGACTCCACCGACGGCGAGGCGCGCTACATCGGCCGGATCGGGCTGCGGGACGAGGACCGCGACGTCATGCTGATCGACTGGCGGGCGCCCGCGGCGTCGGTCTTCTACCAGGCCACGCCGAAGGATCCGATGGACGTCGTACGCCGTCGGGTCCTGCGCTGCGTGAACTCCCGGGTGGTCAGTATCGAGGACGAGCTGCTGGATGTCGATGCCGCTCCCGACGGCATGCCCATCGTCGGCGACGGCGCCCTCCTCGCGGAGCTGACCCGCGCGCGCGACGACACGATGCATGCGGTCGTGGCCACGATCCAGAAGGAGCAGGACGACGCGATCCGCGCGCCCTCGCGAGGCGTGACGACGATCAGCGGCGGCCCCGGGACCGGCAAGACGGTGGTCGCCCTGCATCGCGCGGCGTACCTGCTCTACTCGGAGCGCCGACGGTTCGAGACCGGCGGTGTGCTCGTCGTGGGACCGTCGGATGTGTACATGCGCTACATCGAGCGCGTGCTGCCCAGCCTCGGCGAGACCGCCGTGACCCTGCGGTCGATCGGCGAGGTGGTGGACGGGGTGCGCGCGACCCGGCACGACCCCCCGGACGTCGCCACGGTCAAGGGGTCGAATCGGATGCTCACCGTGCTTCGCCGTGCGGTGCGGGACGCCGTACCCGGCGCGCCGACGGAGTTGCGCGTCTTCTATCGCGACGAGGTGCTGATCCTGGATTCGCACGCGTTGCGCCGGCTGCGGCGGGAGCTGCTCGGCCAGCAACGGCGCAACCGCGCGGTCGAGCGGGTGTCGGCCACCCTGATCGATGCCCTCTGGGAACAGGTGCGGGGTCATCGCGCACTCGATCGCGGCAAGGACGACTTCGTCGCCGAGATGGAGACGCGGGACGCGTTCATCGAATTCGTGGACCGGTGGTGGCCGGTACTCGACGCGGTCGAGACGCTCGGCCGGCTGGCCGATCCGGAGCGGCTCGGACGGTACGCCGACGGTGTCCTCACCCTCGGCGAGACCGAGTTGCTGCTCGACTCCTGGAGTGACTCCGAGATCTCCATCGAGGACGTGCCCTTGATCGACGAGTTGCGTTATCTGCTTGGCGATCCGGTCGAGCACGAGGTGTCGTACGACCCGACGTCGGAGCTGTACGACGAGACCGTACGCGAGGTCACGACCGTGGATGACCGCCGTACCGGTCAGCAGCGGACCAGCCAGCGGACCGAGGACGACCCGCACGCGCACGTGTTGGTCGACGAGGCACAGGACCTGTCACCGATGCAGTGGCGCATGCTGGGGCGGCGTGGGCGTCATGCCAGCTGGACGATCGTCGGCGACCCCGCGCAGTCCGCGTGGCCGCTCCCGGGCGAGGCCGAGCTGGCGCGGTCCGACGCGTTGGAGGGCAAGGACCAGCATCAGTTCCGGTTGTCGACCAACTATCGGAATTCCCAAGAGATATTCGAGTTGGCGGCTCGGGTGGGCCGGGCGGCGGTGCCCGATCCCGACCTGCCGGAGGCGATCCGGCGTACCGGACACATGCCCGCCCACCGGGTCACGGAGCCGGCGGACATGGCCGAGGAGATCCGGCGGGCGGTCGTCGAGCTGCGGGACACGGTGGACGGCACGATCGGCGTGGTCAGCCCGTCCCGGCGGCGCGGCGAGGTCGAGAGCTGGCTCAACGGGCAGCGCGACGCTCGCACTCGTGTGCTGGATCCGCTGGAGAGCAAGGGTCTGGAGTTCGACGGCGTCGTCGTCGTACAGCCCGGAGAGATCGCGACCGAGGGCCCCGCCGGGCTGCGCACGCTGTACGTCGTCCTCACCCGGGCGACCCAGCGGTTGATCACCATCGCTCCGGACCACGCCTGGATCCCGCGTAGCTGAAGCGAAAGACCGGCTACTGGTGGGCTTGTCCCTCGACGTGCGGAGCCCAGTCGCACGGTGTGGGTGGCTCGAAGAGACCGCATACGTCCTTGGCGCCGGGCGTCGCCTCGCCCGGCTGGCGCCAAGCGGCGGCGTACAGGTAGACCGCGGCGACGGCCTGGTCCAGATCACGGGTGCGCTTCTTCGGGAGGGAGCGCGCCTCCCGCGGCGACATGGACGTCACGTAGAAGCCCAACGGCGTACCCGCCTCCGCGGTCGAGCACTCTGCGTCGCCGACCCGCGTTTCGATGCGGTACGAATAGAGTTCTCCTTCGGAGAGGTCCTGGGCTGCGAGATCGAAGCTCATCCGGTGATCGGCGACGGAGCCGGCCCGGGCAGATCCCTGTGCCCCAGGCTTCCCGGCGCCGATCTCCCGAAGAATCAGGGTCGCTTCGACGTCGGCGGGGTCGACCTGCGCCGCGAGAACGTAGTCGAGCCGCGGTTGTCTCGGATCCACCACGGCCGCCGGTCCGGACGGAAGGGCCGCGGAGCAGGGCGCGTCCGCGGTACCGGAAGACTCCGGATCCGGGTCTTGGCCGCCGCCGGACAGCAGGGTGGAGGCGACGAAGCCCATCGCCACCAGCACACAGATCGCGATCACGACGACCTGTCGTGTGCGCTGGCTCTGCATCACGACATCAGCTTGACATGGTGCCGGTGTGCAGGTGTCGGAGCAGCTCGGCGTGCTCGGCGTCGGTCAGGCCGGTCACCGCAGCGTCCGGCGTCCGCTCCAGCCAGGCAAGGGTGTCCCGCGCGGTCTCCTCGACGGGACGTACGGCGAGCCCCTCGGCGATCGCCGCGGACACGTCGCGGCTCATGTGGCCGGCGTACTCCGGGAGCGGTACCCACAGCGGTGCCGAGCGATCCCCGGACCACATGCGTACGTCGTGCGCTTCCAGGAACTCCTGATCCGCCCACGCCAGCCGCGGACCGCCGTCCACCCTCACGCCGCGGGCCACCGACTCCAGGAGCTCGCCGCGCGGCATCGGTTCCGAGACCGTGTTGAACACCCCGGTGAGCCGCCGCTCCGCACCCGACACCAGCCAGCGTGCGAGATCCCGTACGTCGATGATCTGCACCGGCTCATCCGGGGACCCCGGCGCCAGCACCACGTCGTCGGCGGCCATCCGGCGGGGCCAGTAGGCGAACCGCCCGGACGGGTCCTCGGGGCCGACGATCAGCCCGGGCCGGACGAGCAGTACGCCGCCCGCGAAGCCCTCCGTGACGGCCAGCTCGCAGGCCCGCTTGAACTCGCCGTACCGCTCCCACGGCGACTCACCCTCCGCGGGCTCCGCCGCGGTCACCAACGAAGCGTCCTCGGCCTGCCCGGGGGTCGCGAGGTCCGCGTACACGCTGCAGGTCGACACGTACGTCCAGTGATCGGCCGACGGTCCCAGCGTGGCGACGGCCGCACGTGCATGGGCAGGAGTCCGGGTCACGTCGAGGACCGTATCCCAGTGCTCCGCTGTGAGTGGAGTCAGCGATTCCGGGTCGTCGCGGTCCGCCCGTACGAAGCGGACCCGAGCCGGCGCGGTGCCGCTCCGGCCGCGGGCGACGCACGTCACGTCATGACCGCGGGCGGCGAACTCTGCCGCGACGGCTCGGGACAAGAACTGAGTTCCGCCGAGAACCAGGATCCGCATGTGTTCGATGCTGCGCGGTCCGTACGTGCCGGACAAGCATGTTCGCCGAGGGCAGACGTCCCTGCCTCGCGCCGAGATCTGCAATCTCGGCGCGAGGGGCGGCACGCTAGGGTTTGGGTACCTGGCTCCTCGATCCCACGGACCTCTCGATGTCGGCACTTGACGATCTCCTCACGTACCCGGCGTACGCACTGATTCGCCTGCGCGGCTCCGGAACGGTGACCCTTCTCGGCGGCACCCGTGAGGACCTCGAGTGGCTGGCCGACGTACCTCTCGAGGACGGCCCTCTCCCGGCCGGGCGGCGGTTCGACCGGCTGCTGTGCGTGCCGTTTCGGCAGGTCGGCGAGCGCGGGTTCGAGGTGCACGACGACGGCACGCCGCTGTCGGCGATCGCCGTCGACTACGAGCGCGAGGTGCCGCTCGCCGAGGTCATGCGGCTGCTCCCCACGGATCCGGTGCAGGTGACCGACGCCGGTGGGTTCGAGACCGACGACGAGGAGTACGCGCGGATCGTCGAGGCGATCATCCGGGACGAGATCGGCAACGGCGAGGGCGCCAACCTGGTCATCGGGCGCAACTACCGGGCGAGACTGGCCGACTGGAACGCCCGCAAGGCGCTGTCCGTCTTCCGGCGGCTACTCGACCGCGAACGCGGCGCCTACTGGACGTTCTGCGTCTTCACCGGCGACCGCTGGCTGATCGGCGCGAGCCCGGAGCGACACGTCAGCGTGCACGGCGGCGACGTCCGGATGAACCCGATCAGCGGGACGTTCCGGCTGCGCGGTCTGACCGACCCGGAGGTGCGGCGGGAACGGATGCTGGAGTTCCTCGCCGACGAGAAGGAGATCTACGAGCTCTTCATGGTGGTCGACGAAGAGCTGAAGATGATGTGCGACATCTGCAGCGAGGGCGGTCAGGTCCTGGGGCCGTACCTCAAGCCGATGACCCATCTCATCCACACCGAGTACCTTCTCGCCGGCCGCTCGAACCGCGACGTGCGGGACGTCCTGCGGGACTCCATGTTCGCGGCGACCGTGACCGGCAGCCCGGTCGAGAACGCCTGCCGGCTGATCAAGCGGTACGAGACGGAGGGGCGCGGCTACTACGCCGCCGTGCTCGCCCTGCTCGGCCGCGATGCCGACGGTCAGCCGACGGCGGATGCGCCGATCCTCATCCGGACCGCGGACATCGGCCTGGACGGCAGCCTGAAGATCACGGCCGGGGCGACGCTGGTCCGTGACTCCGACCCGGAGTACGAGGTGGCCGAGACGCATGCGAAGGCAGGCGGCATCCTGAGCGCGTTCGGGCTGGTGGACGCGCCGGAGCCGTCGGCTCTGGAGGGCCTGCGTGACCTGATCGTGGACGAGGACGTGCTGATCGCGCTCGGATCACGCAACCAGCGGCTGTCCCGGTTCTGGATGACCGACCAGTCCGGTGCGGGTGTGGTTCCGGAGTTGGCCGGGCGTACGGCGGTGATCCTCGACGGCGAGGACGACTTCGTCAACATGCTGCGGCACGTGCTCACGGTGATGGGGATGAAGGTCTCCGTCGTACGCCACGACGCGTACCAGCCGGGGGATCTGGATGGTTCCGACCTGGTGATCGTGGGCCCTGGGCCGGGTGATCCGCGCGATCCGGCAGACCCGAAGATGGCGCTGCTGCGCGAGGCCGTGCGCGGCCTGCTGGACGACGACCGGCCGTTCCTGGCGGTCTGTCTGGGTCATCAGGTGCTGTGCGGTCAGTTGGGAATTCCCTTGTATTACAAGGACATCGTGTTCCAGGGTACGCAAACCCAGCTCGAAGTGCTGGGGCGTGCGGAGAACGTCGGCTTCTACAACACGTTCGTCGCCCGCGTCGACGGTGACTCCGAGCTGCCGCCCGGAGTCACCGTGGATCGGGACCCGGCGACGGGGGACATCCAGGCGATCGCCGGGCCGCATTTTCGCGGCATCCAGTTCCATTCCGAGTCGATTCTGAGCGAGAACGGATATGGAATCCTTCGCGATCTGGTCACCGAGCTCCTGCGCTGACCTGGGCGCCGCTGATGCCCCCGCGCGTCGTGGTCGTGGATCATCACGACTCGTACACCTTCAACCTCGTTCACCTGATCGCGGGTGTCGCCGGCGAGGTCCCGGCCGTCGTACAGCACGACGAGGTCGAAGCGGACGCGCTCCTGGGCGGCGAGTTCACCCACGTGGTGCTGTCCCCCGGACCGGGGCATCCGGACATCGAGGCCGACTTCGCGGTCGGACGGGAAGTACTGTCGCGGGCCGAGCTCCCAGTGCTCGGAGTGTGTCTCGGCATGCAGGGTCTGGTGTCGGTGTACGGCGGCCGGGTCGACCAGATAGAACCGGCACATGGCGAGGTGGCGCTGATCGAGCATTGTGCGAGCGGGTTGTTCGAGGGAGTTCCGCAGCGCTTCGAGGCGGTGCGCTACCACTCCCTGGCAGCGGTCAAGGTGCCCGACGTGCTCGACGTGATCGCACGCAGCCGGGACGGTGTGGTGATGGGCGTGCGGCATCGCGATCTGCCGCTGTGGGGCGTGCAGTTTCACCCTGAGTCCATTCTTACGCGGCACGGTGCGCGGCTGGTGGGCAACTTCCTGGAGGTCCGGTCTTGAGCCGGCGAGGGTGGGTCGCGCCGGAGCGCGTCCTGAGTGCGGTCGGCCCGGCGTACGGCCGAGTCTTCTGGCTCGACGGAGGCGGCGCGCGCGACTGGTCAGGCCGGTTGTCCTACCTGGGCTGGCTGGAGCCCGGCGAGGTGAGTCTGACGTACGACGCGCACAGCCGCACTGTCTTCGAGCACACCGGAACGTCCAGCCGGGTCGTCGGCGACGACATCTTCACGGTGCTGGAGTCGCGCCTCCGGACCGGTGGTTCGCCGCGCAGTCAAGGGCGGTTCGACGGCTGGGTGGGCTACTTCGGATATGCCTGCCGGCCGGACCTCCCCGCCTTGGTGGAGCCGAGTACGACGCCCGATGCGATGTGGATGCAGGCCAGCCGGTACGCCGTCTTCGACCATCAGCGGCACACCGTCCGGCTGCACGGAATCGACGTCCTGCCGCAGGCCGATCCCGCGCTGATCTCCACCGGACCCGACCGGATCGACGCACCGGCGTACTCCGCATACTTGCCGGGATTCCAGCGTGTGCAGCAAGAGCTCCGAGCCGGCAACTCGTACGAGGTCAACCTGACCCATCGAGTGACGGTGCGCAGCGAGGCCGATCCGGTCGCGGCGTATCTGCGGCTGCGCCGGATCAACCCGGCGCCGTACGCCGCGTTCCTTCAGCATGAGGGCACGGCCGTGCTGAGCTCGTCGCCGGAGCGGTACGTCACGATCGGTGCCGACGCCTCGATCGAGACCCGGCCGATCAAGGGCACGACGCCACGGGGCCTGGATCCGGTGAAGGACCGCACGCTGCGTGACTTGCTTCGCACGGATCCCAAGCTGCGTTCGGAAAACCTCATGGTCACCGACCTGTTGCGCAACGATCTCTCCATCGTGTGCCTGCCAGGGACGGTCGAGGTGCCGCAGCTCATGCACGTGGAGTCGTATCCGAGCGTGCATCAGCTGATCACCACGATCCGGGGGGTGCTGCGGCCGGACGTGAACGGGGTTGCGGCCACGCGCGCGCTTTTCCCGGGAGGATCGATGACCGGTGCGCCGAAGCGCCGGACCATGCAGATCATCAGCGAGGTGGAGCAAACACCGCGCGGCGTCTATTCGGGCGCGATCGGGTGGATCGGCGACGACGGGCGGGCCGACCTCGGCATCGTGATTCGCAGCCTGGTTGCGTCCCGCGGGCGGTACGTGCTCGGCACCGGCGGCGGGATCACGGTGCGGTCGGATCCGGAGCAGGAGTACGCCGAGACGCAGTGGAAGACCGAGCGCCTCATCCAGGCACTGCACCCCGGCCCCTAGCCCAGCCCTTTCGCGCCGAGTTCGAGCACATCTGGTCGACCAGAAGTGCAATCTCGGCGCGAGGAGGGGCTCGATTCAGGCGACGGGCTCGACGGCCGGGGGCGCGGACTCGCCGGCCTCCGGCTCGGGTCGTGGGCTGGTCGGCTGGTCGAACTGCGTATAGTACAGCTCCTCGTAACGTCCACCGGCGGCCAGCAGCTCGGCATGCGTACCGCGCTCGACGATCCGGCCGTCCTCCACCACCAGGATCAGGTCCGCGGCCCGGACGGTCGAGAGCCGGTGCGCGATGACCACCGCGGTCCGGCCGGCCAGGGCCTCGCTCAGCGCCGCCTGTACCGCGGCCTCCGACGTGGAGTCCAGGTGCGCGGTCGCCTCGTCCAGGATCACCACCCGCTGGCGGGCGAGCAGCAGCCGCGCGATCGTCACCCGCTGGCGTTCTCCACCGGACAGCCGGTAGCCGCGCTCACCGACGACGGTGTCCAGCCCGTCCGGAAGCGAGCGGACCAAATCGTCCAGCCGGGCGCGCCGCAGCACGTCCCACAGCTCGTCCTCGGACGCCTCAGGTCGCGCCAGCAGGAGGTTCGCGCGTACCGACTCGTGGAACAGGTGGCCGTCCTGCGTGACCATCCCGAGGGTCCCGCGGATCGACTCCGCGGAGAGGTCGCGCACGTCCACCCCGGACAGGCGTGCGGTGCCGGAGTCGACGTCGTACAACCGAGGCACCAGCTGGGCGATCGTGGACTTCCCGGCCCCCGACGAGCCGACCAGCGCGACGACCTGGCCCGGTTCGGCGCGGAACGACACGTCGTGCAGCACCTCGACCCCGCCCCGGGTGTCGAGGGTGGCGACCTCCTCCAGGGAGGCCAGCGACACCTTGTCCGCGGCCGGGTAGCTGAACCGTACGTTTTCGAACTCCACGGATACCGGACCGTCCGGAACCGGCCTCGCGTCCGGCTTGTCGGTGATCAACGGCTTCAGGTCGAGCACCTCGAAGACCCGGCTGAAGCTCACCAACGCGCTCATGACCTCGACCCGCGAGCTCGCCAACGCGGTCAGCGGCGCGTACAGCCTGGTCAGCAGGAGCGCGAGCGCCACGACCGAGCCGGGCTCCAGGGTCTCTCGCAGCGCGTAGGCGCCGCCGAGCCCGTAGACCAGGGCGAGCGCCAGGGCCGACACCAGGGTGAGGGCGGTGATGAAGACCCACTGCACCATGGCCATGCGTACGCCGATGTCGCGGACCTGGTGAGCCCGGCCGGCGAACTCCGCCGACTCATGCGCCGGCCGGCTGAACAACTTCACCAGAGTGGCGCCCGGCGCCGAGAACCGCTCGGTCATCTGTGCGCCCATGGCCGCGTTGTGGTTCGCCGCCTCGCGCTCGAGCCGGGCGAGCCGGCTGCCCATACGGCGTGCGGGCAGGACGAAGATCGGGAGCAGGAGCAGCGCCAGCACGGTGATCTGCCAGGAGATCCCGAGCATGACCGCAAGCGTGATGATGAGGGTGACGAAGTTGCTCACCACGCCGGACAGGGTGTCGCTGAACGCCCGCTGCGCGCCGATGACGTCGTTGTTCAGCCGGCTCACCAGCGCGCCGGTGCGCGTACGGGTGAAGAACGCGATCGGCATGCGCAGCACGTGGTCGAACACCGCGCGCCGCATGTCGAGGATCAGATCCTCGCCGATCGTCGCAGAGAGCCAGCGGGTCACGATGCCGAAACCGGCCTCCGCCACCGCGATGGCCGCGATCAGCAGCGCGAGTCCCACGACGACGGAGGGATCCGCGTCGTCCCAGATCGCATTGACGACCCGGCCCGCGAGCAGCGGCGTGGCGACGGCCAGGACCGCGGTCACGGTGCTCAGTAGCAGGAAGAAGGCGAGCTTCCTACGGTGTGGCTGTGCGAACCCCCATATCCGGCGTAGCGTCGCCTTCGAGAACGGCCGCCGATCCTCCTGTGCGTGCATCGCGTGGTATAACGACGTCCACGCGGTGACCTCCATGTCCATTCCGAACCTCCGGACCCCTCAGTACCAACAGGTACAGCGCGCCAGCAACTTCTTTTCTTCCCCTACAGACCCGTGACGGGCCGGAAACTCATCGCTCGACGGGCCACCCTAGAACCTCAAGTAAAGATGAGGTCAAGCTAAGCAGACAAAACTGTGTCCCGCCGAGGTTCGGCGGAACACAGTCAACAGCGGGTCACTCGGTGTCGCTACCGAGCGTCAGGTCGATCTGCTGCTCATCACCGTCGCGCAGCACGGTGAGGCTCACCTCGTCGCCGGGCCGGAAGGTACGGACGATCGCCACCAGGTCGTCGGATGTCGTGATCACGTGTTCGTCGACCCTCGTGATCAGGTCACCCTGCTCCAGGCCGGCGCCATCGGCCGCCGAGTCTTCCTCGATCGAGTGCACCTGGGCCCCGCCCGACAGTCCGTTCTCGCCGGACTGGTTGGTCACGGTGACGCCGATCTGTGCGTGGCTCGGCTCCTCGCCGTCGACGAGCTGGTTGGCGATCGGGCGCGCCTCGTCGATCGGGACCGCGAACCCGAGGCCGACCGACCCGGACTGGCCGGTGATGGAGGTGGGGCTGTAGATGGCCGAGTTGATTCCGATGACCTCACCCCGCATGTTGACGAGTGGGCCACCGGAGTTGCCCGGGTTGATCGCGGCGTCGGTCTGGACGGCGGGGAACACCGTCGGCTCGCCCTGTCCAGAGCCACCCGCGGACACCGGCCGGTTGAGCGCACTCACGATGCCGCTGGTCACCGTGCTGTCGAGGCCGAACGGCGACCCGACCGCGACGACCTGCTGCCCGACGGCGAGATCGCTGGAGGAGCCCAATGTGGCCGGTTTGAGCCCCGACACGTCCTCGGCCTGGATCACGGCGAGGTCGGTCACCGGGTCCGTCCCCAAGACGTCGGCGGAGGCGGTGGATCCGTCGTTGAACGAGACCGCGAGCTCTCCGCCTTCTGATGCACCCTCGACCACATGGTTGTTGGTGAGGATGAGGCCGTCGGCGCTGATGACGATGCCGGATCCGGAGCCCGCGCCGGCGTTGATCATCACCACCGACGGCAGGATGGCATTGGCCACCTCCTGGACCGATCCCTTGGGCGCGGGCTTGTCCGAGACGTTGCTTGCCGGGGAGTCGAGGGAGGTGTTGCTCGGCCGGACCGAGGCGTCGTCGGTCAGGCTGTCGTAGGCGGCCGCGCCGCCCAGTCCAGCGAGTGCACCGGCGATGATCGCGGTCACCACCACCCCCACGCCCCGGCGAGGACGCTGCGATGTGGGCGGCGCCGGAGGGGGCGGGGGCGGTGGTGTCGCGTGCAGTGGTGAGCCAAACCCACCCGCGCCACCTGGCGTGGGCACCGGGCCCGGTGGTGTCGCGGGGTTTGGCCCGTTCTGGGCTGACGGCGACGGAGGTGCCCAGCCTCCTGGCGGCGCACCTCTCCTGGGCGGCTCGCCACCGGGCGTGCCGGTTCCGGCGGGGCCGCTCCAGGGCGCACCCGTCCCGGCAGGGCCGCTCCCATGCGCGCCACTCCCGGGCGGGCCAGAAGGCGTACCCGTGGGGAGGGTCTCGGTGGGTTCGTTATCCCGGTCGGGGTGCTCCGAGGGGTTCGTCGTCATCATGTCACCAATCCAACGGGGTGATCCTGAAAGCGGGCTTAGAGCAGTCCGAACATGCGCCAAGACTTCTCGATTCCCGATCCGGCCGGTTCACTCGCGTTCCCGGCTCGGCGGCGGTGCATGCGGCGCCGGCTGCACCGGTCCGGACGCCGGTGCCGCGGGTTGTGTCCGCCGCGCCGCAGGCGTCGGTGGGGAGTAGGCCGGCGAAGGAGGCGCTTCTACGTGAGCGGGCGGCGGCTGCGCCGTACCCATCGGCCCGCCGGGCGGACCCTGCGGTGGTTGCGGAGGCGGAGACGTCGGCGGGGCCGGTGGGAGCGCCATTCGGAAGACCGCGCCGCCACCGGCGGAGTGGCCCGCGCTCACCCAGCCGCCGTGCCGCTCGGCCGCCTGGCGCACGATGGCGAGGCCCAGACCGGACCCGGGCAGGCGGCGCGCGTCGGATGCCCGATAGAACCGGTCGAACACGTACGGGAGATCCTCGTCGGCGATCCCCTGTCCTTGGTCGCTTACCTCCAGTACGCCGTTCTGCAGCCACACCATCACGGTGCCGTTGTCCGGACTCCACTTGACCGCGTTGTCCAGCAGGTTCACCACGGCGCGGCCGATCGCCTGCGACTCACCGAGTACGGTCCAAGGTTCGAGGCGTACGTCGAAGTTCACTCCGGCATGTGCCCGTCGACGTACCCGCTCGACGGCACCGTCGACGACGTCGGCGAGATCCACCCGCTCGGGTGTGTGCGACAGCGGCTCGTCGCGGGCCAGCTCGACGAGGTCCTGGATCAGCGTCGTGAGCTCCTCGCTCTGCGCGCGGAGGTCGGCGAGCAGCTCGCGCTGCGCGTCCGCGTCCATGCCGCCGCGAGCGGCGGCCTGGCCCAGCAGATCGATGTTCGTGCGCAGGGAGGTCAGCGGGGTGCGCAGCTCGTGCCCGGCATCGGCCACGAGCAGGCGCTGGCGCTCGCGAGACGCGGACAGGGCGGCCAGCATGTCGTTGAACGCGGTGGCCAGCCGGGCGATCTCGTCGTCGCCGCTGACCTCGATGGGCCTGAGCTGTTCGGTACGCGCGATCTCCTCGGCGGCCCGCGTGAGCCGGCGTACCGGTCCCAAGCCTGACCGGGCCACGGCGGTGCCGGCCATGGCCGCGACGACGACACCGATGCCGCCCACGATCAGCATCACCACGCCGAGCTTGCTCAGGGCCTGCTGGGTGGACTCCAGAGACTGTGCCATCACCAGCGCGACGCCCTCGCGGTTCGGCACGCTGACCACACGGTAGGGGACGCCGTCGGTGCTGGTGATCGTGCGAATCGAGTAGGCTCGCCCGCCGTCCGCGACTCTGATCTCGGGTCCGCCGATCTTGATGTCACCGCCCTCTCCGGACGGTGAGCACACCTCGCCGTTGGCGTTCACCGTGGCGAACCGGATGTCGGCCGCGCCGAGCACTGCGGCGGTGTCGGCATTGTTGTTGCAGGCCAGGTTGCTGAGGAACTCGCTGCTCGCCGCGCCTTGCGCGCGGCTGAGCAGCGACTCGTCCAGGGTGGAGTAGAGCTGCTGGCGCAGGAAGACGTACGCCGCCAGGCTGGTCGCCGCGACCGACACCCCGACCGCGATGGCCGCGAGCAGGGTGACCCGTCGCGCGAGGGTCAGTCGGCTCACCGAGCGCCCTCCGACGTGTCATGCGGACGGTGCGCGATAGCGCACGCATCGCCTGACGCCCCGCTCATCACGGGGGACCCTCCCGAAGGACGTAACCCACGCCGCGCACGGTGTGCAGCAACCGCGGCTCATCACCCGATTCGGTCTTGCGGCGAAGGTAACCCATGTAGACCTCCAAGGAGTTCGCCGTTGTGGGAAAGTCGAAACCCCATACCTCCTCCAGGATGAACGACCGCGCCAACACACGTCGCGGCTGCCGCATGAACAGCTCCAGGAGGGCGAACTCCGTGCGGGTCAGTGAGATCGCGCGTTCTCCCCGCTGCACCTCGCGGGTGGCTGGGTTCAGAGTGAGGTCGGAGAACCGCAGTGGCTCCGGGTCCTCGAACGCGGACTCGATGGTGTGCCGTCGCAGGAGAGCACGCAACCGGGCCAGTAGCTCCTCGAGAGCGAACGGTTTGGTGAGGTAGTCGTCCGCCCCCGCATCGAGACCGTCGACTCGGTCGGCGACCGCGTCCTTGGCGGTCAGGACCAGGATCGGCAGGTCGTTGCCGGCCGCGCGCAGCGCCCGAGTCGCCTCAAGGCCGTCCAGCCGCGGCATCATCACGTCGATCACCAGCGCATCGGGTTGATGTGCGGACACGCTGGCCAGCGCCTCGGCGCCGTCGGCGGCCACCGCGACGTCGTAGTCGTTGTAGACCAGCGATCGGCGCAGCGAGTCGCGGACCGCCGGGTCGTCGTCGACGACAAGAATGCGCATGACATAAGACTGCCACCAGCACCTGAGACGTCCCTGAGGGAGCATTGCATCCCACATCCGTCCCTCGGGCACCACACGTAACCACAGCCGGCCGCCTCCGGTGCTGCGCCTTTGTGTTCAGTGCGCAAGATCGGCGACGGCCTCGAGTAGGCGGTCGACGTCCTCGCGGTTGTTGTAATGCACCAGTCCAGCACGCACCGCGCATCCTTTGTCGCGGATGCCGAGTGCGCCGGTGAGCTCCCAGGCGTAGTTGTGGCCGTTCCAGGCATTGACCCGAGCCGCCGCGAGATGCTCGGCGACCTGACGCGGGGTGCGGTCGTCGACGGTGAAGTACGCGGTCGCGGTGCGACTGGCCGCCGCGCCGTACGTGCGTACGTGCGCCATCGACTCCAGTCCGTGCAGCAGCACCTTGAACAGCTCCAGCTCATGCGCCTCAGCGGCACCCATGGAGGTCAGCAGCCGTTCGCGACGGCTGCCGGATGCGGTGTCGTCCAGGCCCGCGAGGTGCTCCACGGCGGCCACCACACCGGCCAGGTCAGCAAAGGGTGGGGTGCCGGTTTCGAACCGTTCGGGCACGCTCGCCGGTGACGGCTCCAGCTTGTCCGGATCGAGCCCGTCCAACAGGGCAGGATCTGCCACGACCGCGCCGACGTGCGGGCCGCACCACTTGTACGCGCTCGTGGCGTAGAAGTCGGCACCCAGTGCCCTCATGTCGACCGGGCCATGCGCAGTGCCATGCACGCCATCCACGTAGGTCAGCGCACCGACCGCATGAGCTTTGGCGGCGATGGTCATGACATCCGGACGGGTGCCCAACACGTTGCTGGCGGCAGTGACGGCGACGAGGCGGGTCCGCTCGCCCAGCAGCGCGTCGTACTGCCCGACCGGCAGTTCGCCGACAGCCGTGTCGACCTCGGCCCATCGCACGATCGCACCGGCCCGGTCCGCGGCCTGCACCCACGGCCGCACGTTCGCGTCGTGATCCAGTCGAGAGACCACCACCTCATCCCCCGGCTCCCAGGTCTTCGCCAGCGCGTACGCCAAGCGGTACGTGAGCGTGGTCATGTTCGGGCCGAGCACCACCCCCGCGGGATCCGCACCAACAAGATCGGCAACCGCCTGGCGGCACTCGGCGACGATGCGCTCCGAGCGCCGACTCGCGGGGAACGCCCCACCGACGTTCCCGATCCCCCGCCGATACGCGACCGAGATCGCCTCGATGACCGGCTCGGGGACCTGCGTGCCGGCCGCCCCATCGAGATAGGCGAACCCATCCGCCAGCGCCGGATACGCAGAACGAATACTCGCAACGTCGAATGCCACCCCACCACGGTAATGGCCGCCCGGCCACCGCCCGGCCAGATGTGCAATCTCGGCGCGAGGGGGGGCGGGTCAGGTGTCGTCGGCGGCCGTGCCGTCGAGGGCCGCGCGCGCCGCGGCGGCGGCGCGGGCGGCGTACCCTCCGCCGAAGAGCACGGCGTGCACCAGCAGCGGGTGGAGCTGATGGAGCGCGACCCGTTCCCGCCAGCCCTCGCTCAGCGGGCTGACCTCGTCGTACGCGTGCAGCAGCCGGGACAGATGCGGTGCGCCGAACAGCGCCAGCATCGCGAGATCGGTCTCCCGGTGCCCGCCGTGTGCGGCCGGATCGATCAGCCGGGCCTCGCCGTCCGTACCCCACAGGATGTTGCCGGACCACAGGTCGCCGTGCAGGCGCGCAGGTGGTTCGCTCGGACCGGCGACCTCGTCGATCCGCCGGAGCAGCGCCTCGATGACCTCGACGTCCTCGTCGGTCGCGCTGCCGCGGTCGTACGCCACCTTGAGATAGGGCAGCACCCGGCGGGTGGCGTAGAACTCCGGCCAGCTGTCCGCGGGTTTGTTCGGCAGCGGGACGGTGCCGATGTAGCCGTCCTCGGGGGCGCCGAACGACTCGGCGCCGGCGGCGTGCGTGGCGGCCAGCTTGCGCCCCAGGGACTCCGCGGCGTCGGTCGAGGAATGACCGGTCTCCACCCACGTCACGATCAGGCAGTCCTCGGCGTACCCGAGCACCTCGGGGATCCGCGCCCCGCCGGCCTGGGCGAGCCAGGCCAGCCCCCTGCCTTCGGCGGCGAAGAAATCCGGCGGTGCGTGGGGGCGGGTCTTGATCACTGCGGACCGCCCGTCCGACAGCCGCAGCCGGGTGGCCGTGCAGATGTCACCACCCGCAACCGGGGTGGTGGAGACGACCGCGGTTCCGAGCAGGGACTCGGCCCGGCTCGCGATGGTCGCCATACGTGCCATGCATCGAAGGTACCGGCAGGGTGGTCATCGGTCAGGCCCATATGCCCGGTTCCGCCGCTCCCTCGGGGCGGTGTCGAGCGGTCTCAGGCCGTCGCGGGTGGTTTCGGGTCGGCCAGCTCCTGGACGATCCGGTCCGCGAGGTTGGCCGCCGTCCGCTCGACGATGGCGAGTACGAGGTCGAAGCCGTCGTCGCCGTCGTCGCCGTCGTAGTACGGGTCGGGCACCTCGAGGTCGGTCTCGTCCGCCTCCGGGTCGAACTCGCGGAACATCCGGAGCCGGCCACCCTCGATCTGCTCGGAGGGCGGCGCCATCGACTGCAGATCGCGGAAGTTGCTGTGATCCATCGCGAGGATCAGGTCGTGGTCGTCGTGCCAGCTGCGGGTGAACCGCTGGGCGCGGTGGTGGGACCCGTCGTACCCGGCTGCGGCGAGGGTACTCGCGGCCCGGAGGTCCATCGGCTGGCCGATGTGCCAGTCACCGGTGCCGGCGGAGTAGACCTCCACCCGACCGTCGAGCTCCGCCTCGCCGAGGGCCTTCGTCAGCACTACCTGGGCGATCGGTGACCGGCAGATGTTGCCCAGGCACACCACGGCGATCCGGTACGGGCCGGCCGGATCGCTTGGCGGCGGCAACGGCATGAACTGCGCCATATGCCCAGTATGCCGCGCGGGCTCCACCGGTCCGGACGTTTGAGGGTCGGATGTCACCGCTGAGGGGCCCGCCGTCGGAGTCAGCGGGACTGGCGTACGCCGGACGACCGGTCAGGGTCGGGCAGGACGATGGTGATGATCCAGCTGGCGATCGAGATGATGATCGCCCCCAGCAGCGCCGTACCGAACCCTTCGACCCGGAAGTTCACTCCCAGTTGTTCGCAGATCCACGACGTCAGCATCAGCATCAGCGCGTTGACGACGATGAAGAACAGGCCGAGCGTCAGGATGTAAAGCGGGATCGACAAGATCGCGACCACCGGGCGGACGACGGCGTTCACCACGCCGAAGATAACCGCGACCGCGATCAGCGTGAGTGTCTTGTCGGTCGTCGTGGCGCCTCTGAGCGCGATGTCCTCCAGCAGCCACGCCGCGAGCGCGAGTCCGCCGGCGCTGGCCACGAGACGGATCAGGAAACCCATGCGTCGATCCTTCCATGTGCGTGGTCTCGCCCGTCGTGCGAACCGCGATGTCGACCGTCCCGATGGTACGCGCCGACCCTGGCAAGTCGGCCAAATCGGGCCATTGGCGGCCCCGCCGAAGTTCCGAAGGGCTCGTGCTCGGTCCAGCTAGCTACGGCGACGGGATCTCGGGTGGGAGGCTCTCGAACCAGTGCAGCACGGCCTGCTCATGGTGGATGCCGAACGACAACGTGGCCAGCGAGTAGGCGTCGACGCCGGCCGTCTCCAGTTCGGCGTACAGCTCGCGGTAGCGCGCGAGCCGCTTGGTGTGCTCCGCATGAGCGGCCGCGAGCAGGTCGCGCAGCTCGTCGGCCGGGAGTACGCCGCCGAACGCCACCGCGAGCAGGATCGGGATGCGTACGGTCTCGCCGGGCAGCTCCTCGACCAGCCAGCGGCGATACGTGGAGCGGCCGGAGCGGGTGATCCGGTACGGCCGCGAGTCGCGCGGGCCGGGACTTCCTGGCTGGATGTACCCCTGAGACTCGAGTTTCGTGAGCTCCCGGTAGACCTGGCTGCGGGTGAGGGTCCAGAAGTCCCCGATGCGGGTCTGGGCCACGCGTACCAGCTCGCCGCCGGTGAGCTCGCCGCCGCAGGTGTCGAGCAGGCCGAGCAGGGAGGCCGCCGTCGGGTTCATCGCCGCTCCGGTCTCTTTGGTTCCTTCCCGGCATTGACAGTCCACTGTGGACGGTACACCATGGAAGGTGGGTGTCGAGGGACGACATCAGCTGCGAGCGGAGGCAGTCATGTGCCACGCATTCCGCGACCAATCGGGGCCGCGCATGATCCGGCGGCGCTCACCCGCACCCACCGATCGGGCCGGCGATGCGGACCGGGAGCGCACCGCGGACCTGCTCGCGGATGCACATGCGGCTGGCTACCTCACCACCGAGGAGCTCGACCCCCGGCTGGAGACCGCGCTCGCCGCACGTACTCACGGTGAGCTCGGCCCGCTCATCGCCGACCTGCCGTCGAGCTGGCGGGCCGAGCGCTCGCGTCGCCGGGTGGCCGACGACCGGCGACAGGAGGCGCGCGCGAGCCTGGTCTCGCACATCGGGTCGTACCTCCGGCTGATGGCGCTGCTGGTCGCGATCTGGCTGGTCCTGGGGGTGACCGTGGACGCGTGGTACCCGTGGCCGGTCTGGCCCGCGCTGGGCTTCGGCATCGGATTGGCTGCACACGTCCGCCGCGCGTACGGCGACACCGCGCGCACCCCGGCCTGAGTCTTCGGTCTGATCTGCAATCTCGGCGCGAGGGAAACGGCCAGATGTGCAATCTCGGCGCGGGGGTCAGGCTTGGATCGCGACCGCCCGCCCGATGCCTCGACCGGCGTCGGCCACCGGCGTCACGATAGATTGGGAGTCGTGTTGCCTCTTCGGACCGTACCGGACTTTGCATGATAGAGCTTCGATCAGCGTTCATCATCGATGCCGTACGCACGCCGTTCGGCCGGAATCGCGGCGCCCTGTCGCACATCCGCACCGATGACCTCGCCGCCCTGCCGATCGCGGAGCTGGTGAAGCGGCACTCGGAGCTCGATCCCGAGGTCATCGACGATGTCTACTACGGCAACGCCAACGGCGCCGGAGAGGACAATCGAAACGTCGCGCGCATGAGCGCGCTGCTCGCGGGTCTTCCCGCGACGATCCCCGGCGCGACCGTGAATCGCCTGTGTGCTTCGGGAAACGAGGCCGTCATCCAGGCTGCGCGTGCGGTGGCGGTGGGCGAGGCCTCGTTGTGCGTGGCCGGCGGCGTCGAAGGCATGAGCCGCGCGCCGTACGTCCTGGCCAAGCCGGACGAGGGCCTGCCGAGGTCCATGAAGCTGGAGCAGACCCAGCTCGGATGGCGGATGGTCAACCCGAAGTTCCCGGATCGCTGGACCGCGTCCCTGGGCGCGTGCGCCGAGCGGGTGGCCGCGGAGCTGGGGATCGGCCGTGCGGAGCAGGACGAATGGGCGGCCCGCTCCCACCAACGGGTGCACGCCGCGTACGAGGCGGGGGTGCACGACGGGTTCGTGATGGACGTCGAAGGCGTACGCCGGGACGAGTCGCTGCGTCCGGACACCACCACCGAGACCCTGGCCGGGTTGAAGCCGGCGTTCACCCCCGACGGATCGGTGACGGCCGGGAACTCCTCCCCGGTCAACGACGGCGCTCTCGCGATGTTCATCGGGGACCGGCGGGCCGTGGACGAGAGCGGGCAGCCGCCGCTCGGCCGGATCGTCGCCAGTGCCACCACCGCGGTCGAGCCGGACCGCTTCACCATCGCACCGGTGTCCGCGATCCAGAAGGTGCTGCGGCGTTGCGATCTGTCCTTCGCCGACGTCGCGTTGTGGGAGATCAACGAGGCATTCGCGGCGATGGTGCTCTCCATGCTGCATGGGCTCCCGGACATCGATCGGGAGCGGGTCAACGTGCACGGCGGCGCGATCGCGATCGGGCATCCGCTCGGGGCGTCGGCCCCGCGGGTCACGGTCGACCTCTGTCGCGAGTTGCGTCGTCGCGGCGGCGGAATCGGCGTCGCGGCGGCCTGCATCGGTGTCGGACAAGGCCAGGCGGTCGTCGTACAGGTCGACTGATTCGGCCAGATGTGCAATCGCGGTGCGACCGGGCGGCGCGACTGGGAGCCGCGACTGGGGCGCCTACGCCTCCGCGGCGCTCGCGGTGGTGCGGTCGGTCATCCAGTCCCGCCATTGGACGACGCTCACCGCGACGACGCCTACGGCTCCGAAGAGGACCAGCGCGCCCCCGACCCCGACCGGCAGCGCGTCGGCCACCGCCCCGGCGGACAGGATGGTGGTCCCCTGGGCCAGCTGCATCACGGTGTTGCCGAGCCCGAAGACCCGGCCGCGAGCGACGCGCGGAATGATCGCGGCCACCCGCGCCTGGATGGCGAGCAGGTACGACATCGCCGCCCCGCTGAGGGCGATCGCGAGGAGGATCGGGATCACCGAGCCGAACGCCACCGCGAGCAGCCCGATCATGAACACGAAACCGCCCGAGGAGTACGCCAGCGGATAGATCAAACGGTTCTGCAGCTCTACCCGGAAGCGTCCGAACACGGCGAACCCGACGAGGTTCCCGAGCGCCAGCGCACCCATCAACAGCCCGGCGAGCCGGGTTCCACCGCCGAGGTCCTCCTGCGCGAACGGCACCGCCAGCCCCTCGGAGATCACGACGATTCCGGGCCCGAGCGCGAGTAGCCAGAACCATTGCGCCATATGTGGGGTACGCCGTACGACACGCAGCCCCTCGAGGGCGCCCGACCACACCCGCGGGCGTTCGGCCTCTCCATGCCAGGGCAGCGGCCGTCGCTTGACGAACATGTAGATCAGGACGGCGGAGACCAGGTAGGAGGCCGAGTCGAGCACCAGCGCGGTCTGCGGACTCGTCGCCGCGATCAGGACACCGCCGACCGCGAAACTGCTGACCTGGAGGGCCTGGCGGGTAGCGCCGACGAGCGCATTGCCGACCGGGAACGACACCTCGTCGAGGATGTCGGCGAGGGTCGCCAACCGCGAAGAACCGAACGGGATCTGGATCAGCTCGAGTAGGAACACCACGGTCAGCACCAGCCAGTACGGCACCGACGGGATGAGCAGCAGCAGGACCATCCCGCAACGGACGACGTCGCTCAGGATGAGCAGACCCCTCCGGGGGAAGATGTCGGCCAGCGTGGCCAGCCACGGCCCGAGCAGGTGCGGGGCAAAGCTGGCCGCGAACACCGCGCCGGTCTGGCTGACCGACCCCGTGCGCTGGTAGACGAGGGCGGCGACGGCGAGCCGGGTGAGGAACGTGCCGCTCATCGTGAGTACGTCGGCGACGTACATCCCGGCGAACTCTGCATCTCGAAAAAGGTCGCGATAACGCATGGTCCGAGTAGGATCACGCCCCGCCATGGGAGGCAACCCTGCCAGACGTCCCTCATTAACTCCAAGGCCGGATGCCGTTTCCGCTACCGGCTATCGCGGTCGCTATCCGGACCCCATAGAGTCCGGATATGGCTAAGTGGGAATACGCAACCGTTCCGCTGCTCATCCACTCCACCAAGGACATCCTCGACACGTGGGGAGAGGACGGCTGGGAGCTGGTCCAGGTCGTGCCGGGTCCCAACCCGGAGAACATGGTCGCCTACCTCAAACGGGAGAAGGGCTGATGGCCGATCCCGAGCGGCGCCTCACCGAGCTGGGTATCGAGTTGCCGGGGGTGGTGACGCCGGCCGGCTCGTACGTGCCCGCCGTCCGCACCGGTGCCCTGGTGTATACGGCCGGCCAGGTGCCGAAGCGATCCGGTGAGCTGGTCGCCACCGGCAAGGTCGGCGCCGAGGTCGACGTCGAGCTGGCCCAGGAGTGTGCGCGGCAGTGCGCGCTCAACGCGCTCGCCGCGGTGAAGGCCGAGGTCGGGGACCTCTCGGCCGTGACCCGGGTGGTGAAGGTGCTCGTGTTCGTCGCGTCCGCCCCCGACTTCACCGCGCAGCCGCAGGTCGCCAACGGCGCGTCCGATCTGCTCGGTGAAGTCTTCGGGGACTCCGGGCGGCACGCCCGCTCCGCGGTCGGTGTCGCGGTGCTGCCTCTGGACGCGCCGGTCGAGGTCGAGCTCGTCGTCGAGGTGTCCTGACCCGGCATGCGGAGAACGTTGTTGCTTCCACCCGATCTGTCCGAGCGGGCGCGCGCGTACGCGCGTGGTGAACAGCGGCCGGTGCGCCCCCGGGACGCCGCGACCGTCGTACTTCTCCGAGCCGCACCCGCCGGACCGGCTGGCGGGGTCGAGGCGTACCTGCTTCGGCGGCATCGGCAGATGAGCTTCGCCGCGGGGATGTACGCGTTTCCCGGCGGCGGAGTCGACCCCCGGGACGCCGACACGACGATCCGCTGGTGCGGACCGGCGCCGCGCGACTGGGCGGAGCGGTTGTCCTGCGACGAATCGCTGGCGAGGGCCCTGGTGTGTGCCGCGGTGCGCGAGACGTTCGAGGAGTCGGGTGTCCTGCTGGCGGGTACGACGCCCGACACGGTCGTACCCGACACCAGCGGCGACGACTGGGAGCAGGACCGTCGGTCGCTGGTCGCGAAGGAGCTCGGTTTCGCCGATTTTCTGGTACGCCGCGACCTGATGCTGCGATCGGACCTGCTCGCCGCGTGGTCGCACTGGATCACTCCGGAGTTCGAACCGCGCCGCTTCGATACCCGGTTTTTCGTTGCGGTATTGCCATCCGGCCAACACACGCGGGACGTCTCCGGCGAAGCCGATCGGGTCGCGTGGCTCCGTCCCGCCGACGTGGTGAGCGGGGCGGACGCGGGCGAGCTGGCGATGCTGCCGCCGACGTACGTCACGATGCAGGAGATGTCGGCACTGCAGGACCCGGCGGCCGCGCTGACCGTCGCGGAGTCGCGCACGATCACGCCCGTCGAACCGGCTGCGACGATCGACGGCGACCGCGCCTACCTGACCGTGGAGCTGGGATGAACACGAAGCACGGCCCGGGCGGCTGGCACGGCGGGTCCTTCGGCGAGCGTGCCCGGTGTCTGCTGGCGGCGAACCCCGGCCCGATGACGCTCGACGGCACCAACACCTGGGTGCTGCGGGAGCCGGATGCGCGCCACGCGGTGGTCGTGGACCCCGGCCCGCTGGACGACGACCACCTGAGCACCGTGCTGGACCGGGCCGCGCCGGTGGGCGTCGTACTCCTCACCCACGGGCATGCGGATCATTCCGCGGGTGCCGGCCGGTTCGCGGAGCTGGCCGGATGCGCGGTGCGTGCGCTGGACCCGGCGCATCGGCTCGGCGACGAGGGCTTGGGCGACGGTGACGTGGTGGAGGTGGACGGTCTGGAGGTACGGGTCGTGGGTACGCCGGGGCATTCCTCGGACTCGCTGTCCTTCGTGCTCCCGGCCGAACGCGCCGTACTCACCGGCGACACCGTCCTCGGACGCGGCACGACCGTCGTCGCCCACCCGGACGGTCGCCTCGGCGCCTACCTTGACTCGCTCGACCGGCTGCACCGGCTGGCCGAGGAGCAGCGGATCGACCGGGTGTGGCCCGGGCACGGCCCGGTCATCGACGACGCGCTCGCGGTCCTCGACCACTACATCGCGCACCGGGCCGAGCGCCTCGAACAGGTGCGGGACGCGATGGCCTCCGGCGCGCGGTCGCCGCGCGAGGTGGTGGAGCGGGTGTACGCCGACGTCGACCCGGTCCTCTGGCCGGCCGCGGAGCTGTCCGTACGCGCCCAGCTCGACTACCTGGACGCCTCCGACTCTGTTCTGTAGGCCGCTCGCATAGTGCGAGGTATGGGAACGCTATCTACGTTCGTTTTTTCTTTGTAACGAAATGAAAACAGGGTTCCATGCGTGCGTGCGTGGGTGGGTGTAGTGTCGAACACATGATCGAAGCCGGAGATGACGCCGCGCTGGTGGACGCGCTGGGTGCCGCCAGAAGGCAGGCGTGCATCTGCGAGGCGCGACAGTTGGCGTTGATATACCAGCTGTACCGCCGCCGCCGGTCCGAGGATCCTGACGATCGGCAGGTGGTGGGGGCGCGGTCGCAGACGTTGACCGAGCTGCAGCCGGTGCTGGGACAGTCGAGGTCGCGGTTGGGCAGCCGGTTGCGGTTGGCCGAGGCGCTGCAGACTCGGTTGCCGAGGACGTGGGGGTTGCTGGCGGCGGGGCGGATCGATGAGTACACCGCGAGTGTGATCGTCTCCGAGCTGGACAAGCTCGCCGACCCCGACCTGATCCCGGTGGTGGAACGGAAGCTGGTCGACCGGCTCGTCCCCGACACCAGCGGCGATCCTGTGGTGATGGTGCCGCCGACGCAGGTGGGCCGGTGGGCTAGGGCCCTGGTCGCGCAGGTCGAACCCGACCAGCAGGAGGAACGCTTCAAGAAGGGGTTCGCCGACCGGGGAGTGGATGTGTTCGGCAGCGGGGACGGGCTCGCGGATCTGGTGTTGCACCATTCCGGCGCCGAACTCGAAGCACTCAGTCATCGGTTGAGTCTGATCGCCCGCCAGACCGGTGCCGACGACCCGCGGTCGATGAACCAACGCCGGGCCGATGTCGCGGTCGACCTGCTGTTGCCGCCTGGAGACGGGCGGCCCGGTGCCGTCGGGTGGAGTGGCCGCGCAGGTCAACGTGACGGTGCCGGTGCAGACCCTGATAGGTGTGTCCGACCATCCCGGACAACTACTCAACGGGGAACCGATACCGGCGTCGCTGGTGCGCCGGATCGCCGCCGACCCGTCCTCGACCTGGTATCGGATACTGACCGACCCGGCCGGGAACCTGCTGGACCTGTCCACCCAGTCCTATAAGCCGACCGCCCCGTTGTACCGAGCGATCGTCGCCCGGGACCGCACCTGCGTCGCACCCGGCTGCACCACCAGCGCACTGTTCGGGGAGACCGACCACACGATCCGCTACTCCGAGGGCGGCGCCACCAGCTACGCCAATACCGGGCGGCCGTGTAAGGCGCACCATCGGGCGAAGGAGTCCCCCGGGTTCACCCTGTCCCAACCCTCACCCGGGATCTTCCAGTGGCGATATCCGTCCGGGCACACCTACACCAGCAGACCCGATCCACACCCGGTCACCGACTGGCCCGACCACTGGCACGAACCAGTCTCGGCCAGCCAACTCCAAGACGCGCTACGCATGCATGATCTGAACCGTCGGCGAGCCGATGACGACCGACTCCGCGACACCACCCGTCGATACCTCGAGACCCGGCTCCGGAACTGGTACGCCTCCTGCCCGGACGACCGGGACGAGCACACCGACCCCGACGAACCCGTCATCGACGACGACCTCCAACAGATCGTCGGCCGCATGCTCGATCGGGCCGCCCTCAGCTGAACCGGATGCGTCGTAGCATCACGACGGCCAGTCGCTACCGTGAGCACCATGCATCCTGAGCTGGAGGCGCTTGCCAAGAAGGTCATCGACGAGAACAAGTACATGGTCCTGGGGACCGCTGGACAGGACGGCCGGCCGTGGGTGTCGCCGGTGTACTACACGCCGGACGGATACACCGACTTCTACTGGGTGTCGTCCCCCGACTCCCTGCACTCACGGAACATCGCGCAGCGTCCGGAGATCAGCATCGTCGTGTTCAACTCGCAGGTTCCCATCGGCGGAGCCCAGGCCGTCTACATGTCGGCGGTCGCCGGCCCGGTCCCGGAGGACGAGCTCGAACGCCGTACCGCCTTCTACAGCGGTCGCTTCCCCGAACTGCGGGAGTTCCCTCCCGAGGACCTTCGCCCTCCGGCGCTGTTCCGGCTCTACCGGGCGACCGCGACCGAGCACTCGGTCCTCATCCGCGGGAGCGACCCGACGTACGGCCGTGGTGTCGACTCCCGGATGACCGTCACGTTGTCGCGGCGTAGCGGGTCATTGCCTGCTGCGGCGAACCAGGTTGACCCTGCCGGCGAGGATGAGGGCACTGAAGGGGGCGAGTAGGACCAACCGGGCGTATCGAGCTATCACTTTGTGTGATGGAAGCGGGGCTGTACGTGTTTTTACCTTTCGCTGCATTAAATCTCGGCCCCTGCTACGGTAAAGCTTGTCTGCGGCAGGTCGAGGGGATAGTCGGGGATTTGGTTACGCACCCTAATCGCAGTGGTCTTGAGAACGTCCTCCTCGGGGGCTCCTGCCCACGGATCCACACGTGTGGATCCGTGTCCTGCGAATTGACCCGAGGTGGAAATAGATGAATTGGCTGACCCGGCAGAGGTCGGTGCAAAGCGTGGCATTGACCGCGTTAGGCGCGGGGGTGTTGGTGGGTGGCGGTGCGCTGGTGCTTGCACCAAGTGCGGCAGCCACGCATGTGGATCCGACCGAGGTGCCCGGAAACCAGAACTGTGATCTGTTTCTGGGCACCACCGAGATCAAGATCGAGGACCCCGCCGCCGACGATAGCGGGTCGAGCGGCGACTTCTCGGTCTCGATCACTGTGCACGGCACGGAGGAGGAGGGGAACCAGACCCTCGACTTCACCGCATCCGATGGCACGGTGCTCTTCGGCGCCATCATGAAGGGCGGGCCAGACTCGAACGTGTACGACTACCGCCCCGATGGCACCACCGCGGACACCGGCCTGCACACGCCCGTGAACCCTAATAACGACAAGTTCTTCGGGATAAGCCACGTGACGTTCTGCGTCGGTGAGGCGCCGCCGACGGAGCCGCCGCCGACGACCGAGCCCCCGACGGAGCCTCCGCCCACGGAGCCGCCTCCGACCGAGCCGCCTCCGACGGAGCCTCCGCCCACGGAGCCGCCTCCGACCGAGCCGCCTCCGACGGAGCCTCCGCCCACGGAGCCGCCTCCGACCGAGCCGCCTCCGACCGAGCCGCCTCCGACCGAGGAGCCGCCTGCGACGCCGCCGTCCGAGATCGACGCCGGCATGAGCGCATCCGGCGACTCTGACTCGGCAGGCTGGTGGCCCGCGGGCCTTGGCGCCAGTGCACTTCTGCTGGCCGTCGGCGCGGCACTCGCCCTCAGGCGACGCGGTGCGCACAAGGCCTAAGCACGCGGTGCGTGCAAGGCCTAAGCACGCGGTGCGCACGAAGCCCAAGCGGGGCGCACTCGCGCTGCTCGCCGCCGGGGGGCTCCTGGTCGGGATCGGCCTCAGTGTCGACCCTCCCGCCAGGAGCCACCCCGGCGCGGCCGCTGACGCGGACAAAACGGAGGTCCGTGCAGCAGCGCCGCACAAAGGCGAGTCCCAGCCTTCCGGCGACCGGGATCGGCGAGAGCGGGAGCGGCGGGCGAGGCGCGGGTACGACGCCCCGCCCGCCACACCCGACGCGCCGTCGACTCCGGTCAAGCCCCGGCGGCTCAGGATCCGGTCGCTGGGCGTCGACGCACCGGTGGTGCCGATCGCGGCCGACGGGTCCCGGCTGGTTCCGCCCTCCGACCCGCAGACCATCGGCTGGTGGTCGGCCGGAGCGCATCCCGGAGCCGAGCGCGGCACCGCGATCCTCGCGGGGCACACCGTGAGCACCGGGGGCGGCGCATTCGACGACCTCGACCGGATGCGGCCGGGGCAGCGTGTCCAGATCCTCTCCGACGGCTCGCGCCTGAGGCTCGAGGTGACCACGGTGAACATCTACCGCAAGGCATCACTGGCCAAGCATTCGGCCGAGGTCTTCGACCAGACCACACCCGGCCGAGTGGCACTGGTCACCTGCGAGGACTGGGACGGAACCCGCTACCTGAGCAACGCGGTGGTGATCGCCAAGCCGGTACGATAGCCGGCCGCTGCGGCACCACAAGCCCGGACCGTCGAGACCGCCCTGGCTGCACTCGCCGGCAGGCTAATGGGCGGCGCGCGGCTCGGGCAGGGGTTGGCCGGCGCCCGGAACTCCTAAGTCACCGAGCACTGACGACAGCCTCAGGCGTAACACAAAGTTGCGCCGCGTCGGGGTCGGATGACCGCCAGCCTCGGATCCCGATACCGACGCACGAGCCGCGCACCGCAGTCAAAAGAGTCTACCCCGAGATCAGACACCCGCTCATTGTGCGACGACCACTCCAGCTGCGTCCGCAGGCCAGCGATGCCTGACGATGATCACGGAACGGGCGCGACCTACGGCCCTTCCCAACCGCGGAGAAGGCGGAATCTACGAGCCCGACGCGGGCTTGATCACCAGCAGGAGATCGCCGTTCTCGACCTGGACGCTCCCGTTCAAGGCGAGCCGTTCGACCGTCCCGGCGACGTCCGCGGTGATGGACGCCTCCATCTTCATCGCCTCGATGGTCGCGACCGTATCCCCGGCCTGGACGGCGTCACCGACCGCCACGGTCGGAGTCACCACACCGTCGAACGGCGCCGCGACGTGTCCCGGGTTGCCGGGATCGGCCTTCTCCATCGCCGGCACCTCGGCGGCGATGGAGCGGTCCTTGACCGGGATCGGACGCAGCTGCCCGTTGATCGTGCACATGACCGTACGTATGCCGCGCTCGTCGGCGTCCCCGATGGCCTGCAGGCCGATGATCAGGGACTTGCCCTCCTGCAGCGGTACGACCAGCTCGGTGCCGGACTCCAGTCCGTACAGAAAGCCACGGGTGGGCAGCACGGACAGGTCGCTGTAACGCTCCGTGGCCTCCCGGAACTCCCGGGTGGGACCCGGGAACAGCAGCTCGTTGAGGGTGTCCCGCCGGGACGTGACCAGACCGTGCCGCTGCGGCTCGGTGAGCGGCTCGACCTCGACCGAGACGTCGCGACCCGCCAGCGCCTTCGTGCGGAACGGCTCCGGCCAGCCACCCGGCGGGTCGCCGAGCTGCCCGGCCAGGAACCCGAGCACGGAGTCGGGTACGTCGAACCGGCCCGGCTCGGCCGCGAACTCGTCCGGGTCCGCGTCGACCGCCACCAGATGCAGCGCGAGATCGCCGACCACCTTGCTGCTCGGTGTCACCTTCACCAGGTTGCCGAGGATGCGGTTGGCCGCGGCGTACATGTCCTCGATCTGCTCGAACTTCTCACCGAGCCCGAGCGTGATCGCCTGCTGGCGCAGGTTGGACAGCTGCCCACCGGGGATCTCGTGCCCATAGACCCGGCCGGTGGGTGCCGGAAGGCCGGACTCGAACGGCGAGTACAACCGCCGCACGGACTCCCAATAGGGCTCCAGGTCGAACAGGCCCCGCAGGCCGAGCCCGGTCTCCCGTGCGCCGTGCGCGGTCGCGGCCGCCAGGGCGGACAACGACGGCTGGCTGGTGGTGCCGGACAGCGCGGCGCTGGCACCGTCGACGGCGTCGACCCCGGCCCCGATCGCGGCGAGTAGGGTCGCGAGCTGGCCGCCCGCGGTGTCGTGGGTATGCAGGTGCAGCGGCAGTTCGAACCGCTCGCGCAGCGCGGTGACCAGGGTGGTGGCCGCCGGGGCGCGCAGCAGCCCGGCCATGTCCTTGATGCAGAGGACGTGCGCGCCCGCGTCCACGATGCGCTCCGCGAGCCGCAGGTAGTAGTCGAGGGTGTAGAGCCGCTCACCGGGGTCGGACAGGTCGCTGGTGTAGCACAACGCGACCTCCGCGACCGCCGTCCCGGTCTCGCGTACGGCGTCGATCGCGGGCCGCATCTGCTCGACGTCGTTGAGCGCGTCGAAGATCCGGAACACGTCGATGCCGGTCGCGGTCGCCTCCTGGACGAAGGCGGTCGTCACGTCGGTCGGGTAGGGCGTGTATCCGACGGTGTTGCGGCCGCGGAGGAGCATCTGCAGGCAGATGTTGGGTACGGCGTCGCGCAGCGCGGCGAGCCGCTGCCATGGGTCCTCGGACAGGAACCGGAGCGCGACGTCGTACGTCGCCCCGCCCCACGCCTCGATGCTGAACAGTTGTGGGGTCAGCCGGGCGACGTACGGCGCCACCGCGAGCAGATCCGCCGTGCGCACCCGGGTCGCCAGCAGGGACTGGTGAGCGTCCCGGAACGTCGTGTCCGTGACCGCCACACCGGACTGCTCGCGCAGCGCCGCCGCGAACCGCTCCGGCCCTTCGGACAGCAGCCGCTGCCGGGTGCCGTCCGGCGCCGGTGCCGTGAGGTCGGCGTCGGGCAGTTTATCGGTCGGGTCGCCGACCGACGGAGCCGCGCCGTACGGCTTGTTGACGGTGACGTCTGCGAGGTACGTCAGCAGCTTCGTGCCGCGGTCGGCCGACGAGCGCGCGGTGAGCAGGTGCGGGTGGTCGTCGATGAAGCCGGTGGTGAGCCGGCCGGCGTGGAAGTCGGGCTCGTCCAGTAAGGCCTGGAGGAACGGGATGTTGGTGGAGACCCCGCGGACCCGGAACTCCGCCAGCGCGCGCCGCGCCCGGCCGATCGCCGTACCGAAGTCGCGGCCGCGGCAGGTCAGCTTGGCCAGCATGGAGTCGAAGTGCGCGTTGATCTCGGCGCCGGTGTACGTCGTACCGCCGTCCAGCCGGATCCCGGCGCCGCCGGGGGAGCGGTACGTCGTGATCCGCCCGGTGTCGGGGCGGAACCCGTTGGCCGGGTCCTCGGTGGTGACCCGGCACTGGAGCGCCGCGCCGCGCAACGTGATGCTGTGCTGGGCGAGCCCCAGGTCGGCCAGGGTCTCCCCGCTCGCGATGCGCAGCTGGGACTGCACCAGGTCGACGTCGGTGACCTCTTCGGTCACGGTGTGCTCGACCTGGATCCGGGGGTTCATCTCGATGAAGACGTGCCGTCCGGAGCGGTCCACGAGGAACTCCACGGTGCCGGCGTTGCGGTAGCCGATGGTTCGGGCGAACGCGACCGCGTCGGCGCAGATCCGGTCCCGCAGCTCCGGGTCGAGGTCGGGAGCCGGTGCGATCTCGACCACCTTCTGGTGCCGCCGCTGCACCGAGCAGTCCCGCTCGAACAGGTGGATGGTCTCGCCGGTGGCGTCGGCGAGGATCTGGACCTCGATGTGCCGCGGGTCGACGACCGCCTGCTCGAGGAAGACGGTCGGGTCGCCGAAGGCGCCCTGCGCCTCGCGCATCGCGGCCCCGACCGCCTCGCGGAGGTCGGCGTGCCGGTCGACCCGGCGCATGCCGCGGCCGCCGCCTCCGGCGACCGCCTTGACGAAGACCGGGAAGTCCATGCCCTCGGCGGCGGCCAGGATCTCGTCCACGTCGTCGGACGGCGGGATGCCGTCCAGGACGGGTACGCCGGCCTCGCGGGCCGCCTTGATCGCCGAGGCCTTGTTCCCGGTCAGGGTGAGCACGTCGGACGGAGGGCCGATGAGCGTGATGCCGGCCTTGGCACACGTCTCGGCCAGCACGGGATTCTCCGACAGGAACCCGTAGCCCGGATAGACCGCGTCCGCCCCGGCGCTGACCGCCGTGGCGACGATCCCGTCCGGGTCGAGATACGCCCGTACCGGATGGCCTGGCTCGCCGATCTGGTAGGCCTCGTCGGCCTTGAGCCGGTGCTCGGAGCCGCGATCCTCGTACGGGAACACGGCGACCGTCTTCGCGCCGAGCTCGTACGCCGCACGGAACGCCCGCACCGCGATCTCGCCGCGATTCGCGACGAGCACCTTGGAGAACA
>WHTJ01000050.1 GCA_009377795.1 Propionibacteriales bacterium
GGTTGGTCGGCACCGAGGAGTCGAGGGTTCCGAGTACCCGGTTGTGGAACCGGATGAACGCCAGATGGGTCTGCGCCACGGCGAGGTTCTCGTCGTTGCGATGATCCGGAACCAGTGCCTTTCGCCTCTCCGCCGGCGTGTCGCCGGTGCCGACCCGAGGCAGGTCGAAGCCCGTGCGGGCCTGGTCGCTGCCGATGAGGCAGGGCGGATCGCCTTCCGGCTCGCGCTGCGCGATCAGCTGCTGGATCTGCGTGCGGCGGTCGCCGGATTCGGGGCGACGGTCGCGCGCCGTGGGGCGGAGCATGCCGAGACGTTGTGGGCGGACTCGACGTACCTTCAGCCCGCGCAGCCCTCGACGTTCGGGCACTACCTGGGTGGCTTCGCCGAACAGGCGGTACGCCACCTCGGCCGCATCACCGCGGCGTACGATCTCGCGAACGTCTCCCCCGCCGGCGCCGGCGGGGTGGGCGGCACCCGGCTGCCACTGGACCTGGCCCGGATCGCGGAGCTGCTCGGATTCGCCGCCGTGGGACAGCAGACCCGGGACGCGATGTGGTCGACCGACGCCCTGGTCGACGCCGTGACGGCCGCGAGTCAGAGCGTGCTTACCGTCGACCAGCTGGCCGAGGATCTGGAGGTCTTCGCCAGCCCGGCGTTCGACTACGTCGCGCTGGACGCGTCACTGTGCCGGGCCAGCGTCCTCATGCCCCAGAAGCGCAATCCGTACGCGCTCGCCGTGCTCCGCGGTGGCACCGGCACCCTGCTCGGCCGGCTAGGCGGACTGCTCACCACCGGCCGGACGCCGTCCGCGCGTACCGACAACTGGCTCTACGCGTACGGCGAGGTGACCGAGGCGCTCGGACTCGCGGATCGGCTGGTACGCCTCGGCACCGCCGTGGCGAACGGCCTGCGGCCGAACGCCGACGTACTGCGCGAATGGGCCGGCATGCACCATGTCGGCGCGACGGACCTCGCCGAGGACATCGCGGTCCAGTGCCGACTGGACTACCGCACCGCCTACCGGGTCGTCGGCCGGGCGGTCGCCACCGCAGGAGAGCGCGGCGACCCCGAACTGACTGCCTCCGCGGTCAGCGCCGCCGCCGAAGCGCTCACCGGATCGCCCTTGTCGGTCCCGCCCGCGCTGCTTGCCGCCGCTCTCGACCCGGCGATGACGGCGACCGCCAGGAACGGCACCGGAGGCGCGAGCCCGGACCGGGTCCGCGAGCACGCGCAGGCGGTACGCCGACGCGTCGACGACGCGAGTCGCTGGAACGTCGACCAGCGAGCCCGGATCGGCGGGTCCGAGAATGCCCTGCTCGATCCCGCTCGCGCGCTCCTCCGCACGAATCAGGAGTGAGGGACGCCGAACAGCCGGGCCGTATTCTCCGACGCGATGCAGTGATGCTGTGCGGCGGTCAGCTCGATGCCCGCCAGTTGGCCGGCGAGGGATCCGCCGGCCATGTCGTACGGGAAGTCGGTGCCGTAGGCGACCCGGCGCTCCCCCACCAGATTGATCAGGAAGTCGAGTGCCCGAGCGTCGTGCGTGATCGTGTCGTAGGTGAACCGGGTCAGGTAGCTCGACGGCGGGTTCGCGCATCCCTTGGACTCCGAGCGGACGCGGAACCCGTGGTCGAGTCGCCCGATCTGGTACGGGAGGAAGCCGCCGCCGTGCATCAGGACGAGCTCCAGCTCACTCAGCCGGTCGAGTACGCCACTGAAGATCAGCCTCGCCGCGCAAATGCAGGTCTCCAAGGGATTTCCGACGAGGTTCGTCAGGTAGAAGTCCTCCAGGCCGGCCTTGTCGCCCACGTACGTCGGATGCACGATGAGCGGCACGCCGAGACGCTGAGCCGACTCCAGAACCGGCACGAGCGCGGGGTCGTCCAGCGGCGTACCCTCGACGAACGGCGCGATCTCGGCACCGCGCAGCCCGAGGTCTCCGACGGCACGCTCGAGCTCATTCGTGGCCGCATCGGGATCCTGCATCGGCAGCGTCGCGACCCCGATCATCCGTCCGCCGGAGTCGCGCGCGAAGCGGGCAAGTGAGTCGTTGGCCATCCGGGCGTAGTCGACCGCGCTCTCCGCGTCGACCCAGTACATGTACATCGGTGGGGCGATCGAGACGACCTGGGTATCGGTACCGATCCCATCCATCTCGCCGATCCGGGAGTCGTGATCGTAGAAGCCGGGGTGCACGGGATAACGAAAGCCCTGCGGGTGGACCATCCACTCCGTCCCGTCCACCTTCTCGATCCGGATGCCGTCCAGCACTGGGCGCTTGCGGGCGTCCGCGACGAGTTCGGCCGGGATGTAGTGGTTGTGGAGGTCGATGACGGTCCCCTGATTCCCGTGGTGATGCGGCCTGGTGGCTGGTTCCTCCATGTGCGGCTCCTTCTTCGCGAGACGGCGGGCGTACGGTCAATCATCCAGGACCCGGGGCATAGCACCCGAGAGATGGGTGAACTGGAGGGCGAGGTACGCGATCGAGACCGCGAAGAAGGCTTCCGGGGAGCTACGCTTGGAGGCGCCGGAGCGCCTCGATCGCGTGGGAGAAGTCTGGCACCTCCTCAGCATTGTCGGTGACCCAGCGGTATCGGACCACGCCGTCGGTATCGATGAGGAAGACCGAGCGTTTCGCCAAGCCCTCATGGCCCTTCCAGACGTCGTACCGCACCCCGTAGCTGGCAGCGACCTTTCCGTTCCAGTCCGACAGTAGCGGGAAGGCAACCCCGAGCTCCCGCGCGAAGCGCTGTTGGGAAAAGATCGCGGTGACCGCGACGGCAACGATCTCGCCGCCAAGGGCGCGGATCTCCGCCGCCGACTGTCCCAACTGGGACAACTCTCCCGTTCATATGCCGCCAAAATCGAAGACATAGAAATGGACTAGCACGGGTCCGCGCTCCCGAAGCTCGGCGAGACTCACCGACTCGTCGAACGTGCGGCGCAGGGTGAAGTCCGGGGCGTGATCACCGACATCAATCAGCATCAGCCGAGATTCCAACTCATCGTTGCGGAGTTAAATTGCCAGACGAGATAGGCGATAGAGAGCACGAAGAACGCCCAGCCGAAGATTTTACCGCCGGTGCTCTCCGGCGGCGTGCGCATGTAGGTGCGCGTCTTGTGCGCACCGTATCCGCGGATGTCGAGCGCCATCGCCTGGGTTTGCCCGTTGCGCAAGCCGAGGACGAGCATGGCGAACGCGAGATGCTTGAGGCGGTGGAATTTGCGCGTGACCGGGTTCATGTCCTGACCGAGGTCACGGATCCGCTGCGTTACCGAGATATCCCTGCCAAGCTGCAAGAACGAAGGGAACAACACAAGCCCAAGCACGGGTGCGTGCACTAGGCGGTAGTCGAACCCCCGCCGCGAGAATCGTTCCACCAGGTCTAGCGGATGGGTGGTGAACGCGAACATCAGGCCCGATATGCCGATGGCCATGAAACGGAGACCGAGCAAGGCGCCGAACCCGAGCGCCGCCCACGTAAGGTCCTTTATTGGGGTGTGTAGGGCGATGTCGGCGGAGCCGGCTGTCGCCTGGCCTCCGTAAAAGAACGGGAAGACAATGGCGAGGATGATGACGAACGGCACCAGCACCTTGCCGAAGGTCCAGTACATGCGCAACGGGACTCCGCTGAGGAACGCGGCGCAGAAGAACGTGAAGACGAACAATCCCACACTGACCCACAGGTTGGTGTTGAAGATCGCGACGAAGGACACTCCGAGGATGAAGAGGGTCTTCGCGAGCGGATCCATCCTGTGAAAGGGAGAGTTGGCCTCTTTATAGGCGAGCTCGAGATCGGCCACCGATCGCCTCCTTGATTCGTGCCCGTGCCTCGTCGGCATCCAACAAGGGCGTGCCGAGCAGCTGCCGCGAGAACTCGAACAGTGGGGGAACGCGCAGTTTCGCCCGCGCCATGACATCCGGGTTACTAAACAACTCTGACGGCGTCCCGTCGAAGATCGTCTCGCCCTCGCACATCGCCACACAGCGGTCAGCGTGTTGCGCAACCAACCGCATGTCGTGGGTGATGAACGTCACCGCCGCGCCCTGGCGGGCCAGCTCCCGCAACAACCCCATGAGTCGCTGGGCCTGCTGGTGGTCCTGACCGAAGGTCGGTTCGTCGAGCACGACAACGTCAGGTTCCCCGATGACCATGCACGCGACCGACAAGCGGCGTTTCTGCCCTTGGCTGAGGACATACGGGCTCGCGTCCCGCCGGTCCCAGAGCCGGACGCTACGCAGGAACGTCTCCACCCGTTCATCGATCTCCTCATCTGGCACCTTGAGTGCCTTGAGGCCGTGGGCTACTTCATCTCTCACGCTGCGCCGGATGAACTGCTTCTCCGGCACTTGGAAGATGAACGCCACCCGCCTGACGAGGTCGGCGAACCGGTATCGGGTTGTCGGGGTGCCCTCGACGAGCACCTCGCCAGAGGTTGGCCGGTAGATTCCGTTGAACTGCTGGGCCAGCGTCGATTTGCCCGAGCCGTTCTGGCCCACGATCGCCAACAGCTCTCCCCTGCGGACCTCCAGGTTGACGTTGCGCAGCACGTCGGCCTTGGACGGGTAGGAAAAGCACAGGTCGCGAACCTCGATGACGACCTCACCTGGGGTCTGCTCGGTAACGACGGATCTCGGCTCCGGCTCGCCACCCGTCGGCCTCGGCATCCCTGTGGCCGTGAGCGTCTCGACGAGCTCTTTGCCGTTGAGCGGTACGAACGGCAGCTCGACCCCGTCGCCCTGCAGCTCCAGCCCGACCTCGCAGGCTTGAGGAATCCACAGACCCATCCGGTCGCGCACGTCCAGCCCGTGCTCCGCCATGAACTCCCGCGGTTGCTTCGGGCCGTGTACGGTCTGGCCGTCGACCAACAGGACCTTGTTGACCTGGTCGTACACGGTGTCCACCTCATGCTCGACGACCATCAACGTCACGTCTCCGCGCTCTCGGACGCGGTTGATCGCGTCCAGCACCTCGTGCGTCCCGACCGGGTCGAGATTGGAGGTCGGTTCGTCGAGGATCAGCACCCGGGGCTCCATGGCAAGCATGGACGCGAGAGCCACCCGCTGCTTCTCCCCACCCGAAAGCTTGGTCGTCGAGCGCTCCCGAAAACCGGTCAAACCCACGAGGTCGAGCGCGGTGTCAATACGCCGGTGGATCTCGTCGCGCGGGAAGAGATAGTTCTCGAGGGCGAACCCGATCTCCTCCTCGACGGTCAGCGTGACGATCTGGTCCTCGGGATTCTGGAAGAGCATGTTCACGGTGGCGAAGCGCTCGCCCCGGTCGAGTTCTCGCCGGTTGATCAGGCCTTTGGTGGCGTGGTTGACGAGGATTCGGCCTTCGTTGCGTCCTCCGAAATAGTCCGGATAGATGCCGACCAGGTTGAGTGCCAGCGTGGACTTGCCCGAGCCGCTCTTCCCAAGGATGAGCAGAAAATCGCCTTGTTCGACTTCGAACGATACGTCGCGGAGCGCGAGCGCTTCGCGATCCTCGGAAAGCTCGAACCAGAAGCTGTAGTCCTCGACGACCATGATCGGGTCGGCCATGAGGTCACTCCTCATCGGTTACGGGGTAGCCCGGATCGGTTGCGGGCTGGCCCCGGTGAGCTGCGGGCTGGCCCGGTCGGGGCGCGCCCGCGCCCCGACCAGGTCATCGTGTCGTCCTAGGCGTATTTGGCCTCGCCTGTCCTCGATGGTGGGTTGCTCACCGACGGCACGCCGGCTCTCCCCAAACCGACGCCCAGGTAGCGGCCGACGACGCCCCAAAGCAGACCGCCGATCGCCCCGACGATGATCGACAGGATTCCCCAGCTCGCGCCTCCGGCGAGCCCGAAGCCCACGACAACGAAGAGCGCGATCTGGTTCGTTCCTGCCGCCACCGCGCCGGTGACCGCGAACAGGAAGTTGCCGCCCCGCCACCGCATAGCGTAGAAGGCGATCACGGTGAGGATGCCGGGGAACAGGGCGTACCACAGCAGCAGCGGTCCGTCCGGGTCGCCCATGAACCACCGCACGATATGCGTGACGGCGATCGCGAGCAACAAGACGCTCGCTCGCTTGCGCAGATACGCTCCCGCGAAGAACAAGATCCAGGTCGTGCCGTTGTAGATCGCGTAGATGACGAAACCTACGGGGCCTGTGGCCCAGACGGTGCGCTCGAGAAAGCCGAGTGCACCCACGATTTCGATCACGGCCTCGATGATGCCGAGCAGGACCGCGACCACGATGTCCATCGTGTTCATCCTGAGGTCCTCCCGCCAACTAAATCGGGGGGACGCTTTCTCTGCTTGTGCCATCTCCTCGCTCCAATCCGCTGGAGTCCGGCGGGTTCTCGGCCCCCGCCCGAGCCGGACGTGGTCGTTCCCTCACCGCTGTTGCATTGGCTCCCTCACCGCAGTTGTCATCGATCCATCAAGGGATCCGATGATGAGTTTCTCGATCGCGAGGTCATAGGCGTTGGCCTCGCTTTGATCCGCAGTCGCGTTCAAGAACTGCTTGATCTCCGCGTGTACGCGAGAAGAGTGCTTCGCGAGCGCGGCCACCTCCTCTTCGACCGTCGCTTCCAGCGCGTCGCCCGCCGACGCGACCCGGGTGACCAGACCGATCTCGGCCGCCTCCGCCGCGGTGAGCGTCTTGCCCGTCGCCGCGAGGTGCAGGGCGCGCTTGTGTCCGACGAGCCGCGGCAACCAGGCGAGTACGACCGCAGGAGCCAGACCGAGCTCGACCTCGGGAAACCAGAACCTGGCCGAAGGGGCCGCGATCGTCACGTCACACAGGGCGGCGAGACCGACGCCGAACCCTGCCGCGTCGCCGTGGACCTGCGCCACCGTGATCAGCCGAGCGGTGGTCAGTGCCAGGTTGAGCTCGACCAGTGCCGACACCTCCGCGCGAAGCTCGTCCAGCGTGTGTCCCTGACGTTCCCTGCCCAGGCAGAATGCCGGACCCCGCGCGCTGATGACGAGCACGTGTGCGTCGTCCGGGGGATCGTGTAGGTAGCCGGAGAGCGCGGCGCAGATCTCCCCGTCGACCGTGTTGCTCGCGCCGTTCTCCAAGACCGCGCGTCCGATCCCGTCCCGAGTGGAGATCTGAAGTCCGGTTGTCATCGCGCCGCCCTTCGCGTCGCCGTTGAGTGGTTCAGTTCAGCCGTTCCACACCGCGATTCCCGTACCAGTCGACGGCCTCGGCCGACGTACGGACCGTCACCGCCTGCAGATGGCTGAAGTCGTGGAACGACTCCCAGCCGCCTTCCTTGCCCACGCCACTGTCCCGCAGACCGCCCCACGGGGACGCCGGGTCGAGCCGATGGTGGTCGTTGACCCAGACGATCCCCTGCTTCAGCTCGCTCGCGACCCGGTGAGCGCGTGCGACGTCCCGCGTCCATACCGCGGAGCCGAGGCCGTACGGCGAGTCGTTCGCCTGCGCGATGGCCTCGGCCTCGTCCGCAACCTCGATCACGACGAGGACCGGACCGAAGATCTCCTCCCGAGCGACCCGCATCGTGTTCTGTGCCGCGGTCAACACCGTCGGCCGCACGAAGAAGCCGCCTTCGCAACCCGGCACCACCGGAGGCTCGCCGCCGGTGGCGAGATGGGCGCCCTCGTCCAACCCCAGCTGGACGTAGTCGGCGATCCGCTCCCTAGCCTGGGCAGAGATCACGGGACCGAGCTGCGTGACGGCCTCGCGCGGGTCACCGATGCGGATCCGTTCAGCCTGGGCGACGAGCGCATCGACGAACTCGTCGTGTACGGCACTCTCCACCAGGACGCGGGTGCCTGCGATGCAGGTTTGGCCCGCGGCGACGAATCCGCCGAACGCGACTCCTCGCGCGGCCTCCTCGACCGGGGAGTCGGCGAACACGAGCACCGGGCTCTTGCCTCCGAGCTCCACGGTGTGCTTGGCGAAACGGGCGGCCGCCGCTGTCGCGACCGAACGCCCCGCCGTCGTCCCGCCGGTGAACGTGATCTTGGCGACGTCCGGATGGGCGGCGAGTGCGGCACCGGCGACGGGACCGGCGCCTTGGACCACGTTGAACACGCCCGGAGGGAAGCCCGCCTCGGCGGCCGTCTCACCGAGGACGATGCTCGTCAAGGGCGTGAGCTCCGAGGGTTTGAGTACGACGCTGTTGCCCGCGGCGAGGGCGGGAGCCAGGCTCTTCGAGCCGATCATCAACGGGTGATTGAACGACGACAGGACGCCGACGACGCCGAGCGGGAAGCGTCGCGTGTACGAGTGGTAGGGCCCGGGCATCGGGACCACGGCCGTGCGGTCGGCGAGCAGCAGCGCCGCGTTGTAGCGGTACCACTCCGGCAGCCTGCCGATCTGCGCTCGCGTCTCGGTGATGGGGCGTCCGTTGTCGACCGTCTCCAGCTGGTACAACCGATCGAGCCGGCTCTCGATGCGGTCCGCGAAGCGGTTGAGGATGCGTGCCCGATCGGCGATGGGTCGCTCGCTCCAATCCCCCGAAAGAAACGCCGCCTTGGCCACCTGCACGGCGCGGTCGACGTCTTCGGCGCCCGCGGAGGCGACGCGGCCCATCTCCTGTCCGGTCGACGGGTTGAGGACGGGCATGGTCTCGCCTGAGACGGCACCGACCTCCTCGCCCCCGATCAGCAGCCCTCGCGTCGACACCTCAGCGGAGTCGCTGGGGGTCTGCCCTGTCTGCGTGGTGGTCATTCGACCTCCTCACTCCGGCGCCGCAGACTTGTTGGCCCGCTCGGCCGGCGTGAGCTCCTGCTCGAGCAGCTGTTGCAGGATCATCTCGTGCGACGTCACGAGATGGCTTCTCGTCGCACGTTCGACCTCTTCGGCGTCCTGACGCTCGACCGCCGCGAGAATCCCGCGGTGCTCTTCGCTGGTGTGGTCGACCGCGTCGAGCCGTTCCAGGTAGAGCCAGACGTACCGGTCTGTCTGCTTACGCAGCGACTCGATCGTCGTGATCATCCGGGGCCGGCCGGACTGCTTGTAGACCTGTCCATGGAACTCGGCGTTCGCCGCCAGCCACGTGCGGCGATCGTCGGCCTGGTCCATCCGCCTCAGGCAGTCGTGCATGCGCATCATCTGGGCACGGCCGACGTTCGGCACCGCGAGCCGGCTCGCGAACGGCTCGACCAGTCCCCGCAGCTCGTACAGCTCCTGCAGGTCGTCGAGCGACAGGCTGGCGACGACCGCGCCGCTGCGACCGGCGAGCGTGACGAGCCCCTCCGCCGCGAGCTCGGACAGCGCCTCGCGCACCGGGATCCGGCTCACGCCGAACCGGGTGGCCAGATCGCTTTGAGTCAGTCGTGTGCCCGGCGCGAACGTGTTCGAGAGGATCGCCTCCCGCAACCGCTCGACCACCTCGTCGACTGCACTCATGAGGATGTGTATACGGAGACATGATATTGGATGTCAAGTGCCGTGAATAAAAACCTGGTGCTGGAAGTTGTATCCAGGACCGCATGGTCAGGCGGGATACGCATATAGCCGACGAACTCGTCACCAACGGGACGCAAAGCGCCACGCCCGGCTCTTTACTCTCTGTGTTCGTTGTGGCACGATGCGCAAAACCCGACTAGGGCAAAGGTGCATTAAATGATCGCCCCAGAGGAATCGCTCTCCCCCGCCGATTCGCGGTCCGTCGCCCCGAAGTCCGGGCTTTTCCCGGCGGCTCGATGGGGCGGGTACGAGCGGGCCGCGGTCGAGGAGAGCTGGCGACGCCAGGAGATCGGGCGACGCGAGGCCGAGGGGGCCCTGAGGTCGGCGCGAGCGGAAGCCGCGTCAGCCCGGCAGCAGGTCGCTTCCCTGGAATCCGAGGTCGAGCGGCTGCGGAAGGGACTCGCCGAGTCGGCCAGCCCGTCGTACTCCGGGCTCGGCGATCGGGCGACTCAGCTGCTCAAGGAGGCCGAACAGCAGGCGTCCGACATCGTCGCGCAAGCGTTTCGCGAGGCCAAACTCGTGCGGCATGAGGCCGAGGAGGCCGTCGTCGCCCAGCGGGCGAACGCTTCCGCGGAGGCCGAACAGCTGATGGCGGCGCAGCGGGTCGAGATCGAACGGCTTCGGGCGGAAGCGGTCCAGGCCATTGTTCGCCGGCGCTCCAGCGTGAAGGCGGAGGCCGACGATCTGCTCGGCGGCGTCAAGCTCGAAGCCGAGCAGGTGCGGCTGAGCACTCGGCAGGAGGCCGAGTCCGTGCTCGCGAGCGCCGTACGCGAAGCCGAAGAAACCCGGGCCGTCGCGGAACGGGAGGTGGCCGACATACGACGTAGCCTGGCCCTCGAGCAGGAGCGGCTGAGCAAGGAGGCCGCCGAGCGGTACGACGAGGCCGTCAGGGAGACCGAGCGCCTGAGATCCGATGCCGACGAGCGGACCGCCGCCGCCGAGGAACGTGCGGAGGCAGCGGCGGGACGCGCGGCTCGGCTTCGAGAACAATCCGTGGCCGAGGCGGAAGCCCTCACGGACAGAGCCCAACAGGACGCCGAGCAGATCGTGTCCGCGGCGCGCCTCCAGGCCAAGCAGATCGAGTCCCACAGCCAGGCCGAGGCAGAGTACGTGCTCGAACGCGTGCGCAAGGAGGCGGACGCCTTCCATCAGCGACGCACCGACATCATCGACCAGCTGGCCGACCTGCGCGACATGATCAGCGGTCTCGGTAGTGAGGTGGCACGCCCCCTCGATACGAGCCCGGTCGACACGAGCCCGGACGTCACGACACCGGAGCCGGACTACACCGCGACATCCGATGACTCGGCACTGCGCGCGGACTCCTCCAACCAGAGCGACCTGTCGAGGCCCGTACCGGCGGCGTGAGATCCGCGCGCGGTTGACTCGATCCGCGACGCTGACGAGCGGCGACGATCCTGCTTGATCTCTGTCGCGGTGGCGTACATCTGCTGGTTCCCGGGACAGGCGGCCTCTGTGCGTGTCACGCTCCTTGTTGACGCAGACGGACGTCCGCGGTCACCTGGGGGGAGCCGATCCGATGAGCAGACCAGCCATGCTGACGGTCGACGACGATCCCCTGGTCTCGGCAGCGATCTCCCGTGACCTGCGCTCCCACTACGGTGCCGACTATCGCATCGTGCAGGCGACGTCGGGGGCCGACGGGCTGGCCGTACTGACCGAACTGGCCCTGCGCAACCAACCCGTCGCGCTGATCGCCTGCGACCAGCGGATGCCGGAGATGACGGGCATCGAGATGCTCGAACGGGCGCGCACCACGGCTCCGGGCGCCAAGTGCCTGCTGCTCACCGCCTATGCCGACACCGACGTCGCCATCAACGCGATCAACGACATCGGACTCGATTACTACTTGCTCAAGCCGTGGGATCCACCGGACGAGCGGTTGTACCCCGCCGTCGACGACCTGCTCGGCGACTGGTGGCGGGCCAACCCGGAGCAGACCTCGCAGGTGCGTGTCGTGGGGCACCGGTGGTCCGACCGAAGTCACGACGTGAAGACGTTCCTGGCCCGGAACCACGTCCCTTATCGCTGGTACGACATCGAGCGCGACTCCGAGGCCCAGCGACTGAGCGACCTTGCCCAGGCGACACCGACCGATCTGCCGCTGGTGCTCGTACCCGAAGGAGAGACGCTCCGCTCGCCGTCGACGCTCGATCTCGCCGGAGCCCTCGGCCTGCGTACGAACACCGAACAGCGTCTGTACGACGTCTGCATCGTGGGGAGCGGCCCGGCCGGCCTGGCCGCCGCGGTGTACGCGGCGTCGGAAGGCTTGAGCACCGTCGTCGTCGAACGCGAGGCGCCGGGCGGTCAGGCCGGTCAGAGTGCGGCGATCGAGAACTACCTCGGGTTCCCCAAGGGGCTGACTGGCTCAGACCTGACCCAGCGCGCAGTCGCCCAGGTCAGTCGCTTCGGCGCTGAGATGGTGCTCGCGCGCGACGTCGTCGGTATCCAGACCCGCGGCCCTGTCCACGCCGTACTGTTCGAAGGATCGGGAGAGATCGAGACCCGAGCGCTGATTGTGGCCACCGGTGTGTCCTACCGGCGCCTGGACGCGGCGGGCCTCGCCGAGCTGACCGGCCGGGGTGTCTACTACGGAGCAACCGCCAGCGAGGCGAGCGAGTGTCAGGGCGACGTCGTGTACGTCGTCGGTGGCGCCAACTCCGCAGGGCAGGCTGCGCTCAGCCTGGCCGGATTCGCCGAACGAGTGGTGCTCGTGGTCCGGGCACAAACCCTCAACGAAACGATGTCGCGATACCTGATCGAGAGGATCGCGTCCACCGCCAACATCGAGGTGCGATACCGCACCGAGGTGGTGGCATGTCGTGGCGACGGTCACCTCGAGGCGCTCACCCTCGCCGATCGAGACTCCGGCGTCCAGGAGGAGGTCACGTCGAGCTGGTTGTTCGTCTTCATCGGCGCCTCACCACGCACCGAGTGGCTCGGCCCCGAGGTGGTCCGTGACGACAAGGGGTTCATCGTCACGGGTCCCGATCTGCTCACCCCCGTCCATGCCAAGCACTGGGCACTTCCCCGGGCGCCGTTCGCGCTCGAGGCGAGCGTGCCCGGGGTCTTCGCGGCGGGCGATGTCCGGCTGGACTCCATGAAGCGGGTCGCGTCGGCCGTCGGTGAGGGCGCGATGTCGGTCTACCTCGTGCACCGCTATCTGGCGACGATCTGATGCGCGTCGACGACCTCCGCTCACTCAGCCTCTTCGACGGTCTGAACGACGACCAGCTTGCCGAGCTGATCGATGTCGGTACGGAGGTACGCATCGAGCCCGGGGTCGACCTGTTTCACGAAGGTGAGCATGCGGATTTCTGGTGGGTGCTCGTCGACGGTGCGATCGACCTCATGCGTCACGTCGGTCGCGAGCACACCGTGGTAGGGCGAATGGACGCACCGGGTCGCTGGGCCGGTGGATTCCGAGCGTGGGACGAGCACGGCGTCTATCTCGCGACCGGTAGAGGGGTAACCGGCGGGCGGGTGCTCCGGGTGTCAGCGGAAGCGTTGCGTGAGCGGTCTAATGCCTGGTTTCCGTTCGGCAGGCACCTCATCGAGGGGCTTTACACGACCGCGCGACGCATCGAGTCGACGGCGCGCCAGCGCGAGTCCCTCGTCGCTCTCGGCACGCTCTCGGCCGGCCTCATGCACGAGATCAACAATCCGGCGGCCGCCGCCACCCGAGCCGTCGACGCCCTCGAGGACGCCTGCACGACGCTGCTCTCGTCGCTCGGCCGGCTTGTCGACGACGAGATCTCGGTGCAGCAGTTCGGCGCCCTCGATGCCCTACGCCGTGAGATCGAGCCTCGGACGGGTGCCCTGGACCCACTGGAAATGGCCGACCACGAGGAGGCGCTGTCGTCCTGGCTGGTCCGCCACGGCGTCGAGCGCGCATGGGTCATCGCGCCACCGCTGGTGGCCGCCGGTGTGGACGTTCCCTGGTGCGAACGGGCCGCCACCGTGCTCCCGGGTTCGGCCTTGGAGCCGGGACTGGAATGGGTGGCGAGCACCTTCGCCATCGCCACGCTTCTCTCCGAGGTGAAGGTGTCGACCGGGCGCGTCTCCGAGCTCGTCGCCGCCGTCAAGTCCTACTCCCAGATGGACCGCGCGTCGATGCAGCACATCGCCGTGACAGACGGCCTCGAGAGCACCCTGGTCATGCTCGAGCACAAGCTCCGCGACGGTGTCACGGTCGTGCGTGACTTCGGCGCCGAGGTTCCCCGGATCGAGGCGTACGCCGGGGAGCTCAACCAGGTGTGGACCAACCTCATCGACAACGCCGTCGACGCGATGGACGGCGCCGGAACGCTCCGGCTGACCACCCGTGCTGACGGGGAAGTCGTCGTGGTCGACATCGGCGACACCGGTCCGGGCATGGCACCGTCGGTGGCGGCACGCGCCTTCGAGGCGTTCTACACGACCAAGGACGTGGGCAAGGGCACCGGTCTCGGCCTCGACATCGCGCGGCGCATCGTCGAGGACCGCCACGGCGGCACGATCAGCATCGACTCCCGACCCGGTGAGACGGTCCTGCGGGTCCGCCTGCCCGTGCGAGGGCACCAGCGTCGGTGACTTCGTTCTGCCGGCGCCGAGCCGGCGGATCGTCCGACTCGTCTAGTACCGCTGTCCCTGGACGCGGGTTACCCGCGAGCGCCGTAGGTGCATCAGCACTGCCGCAACGACCCCGATGGCACCGGCGACCATCAGGATGGTCGCGAGCGCGTCGTCGAATATGTAGGGCAGGTTGAGGTCGACGGCCCAGTACACGATCGCTCCGACCGCGACCAGGCCGACGCCGGCGCCGACACCGGTCTCCGCGTGCTGGGCGTTCACGATCACGGATGCAGCCACGCCGATGGCGCCGGCGACCATCAAGATCGCACCCAGCGCATCGTCGTCCACGTACGGCAAGTTGAAGTCCACCGCCCAGTAGACGATCGCTCCGACCGCGATCATGGCAACGCCGGCGCCGACACCAGTCTGCGCGCGCTGTGCCTTCATGAGTGCGGACATCGTCAAGGCAACGATGCCGGCCACCATCAAGATCCCCCCGAGTGCATCGTCGTTCGCGTAGGGCACGTCGATCTCGACCACCCAGTACAGAATCGCCCCCGCAGCAAGGAACAAGATTCCTGCCGCGCCCATGGGTACATCCTTTCAGTCTGCTTCGCGGTAAACAGGGCGGACTCTACATGGGGACTGAGGGATTTCAACACCTGGCCTCATGCCGGGCGACCGGTTCCCCAGCGCGAGAACCTAACCGACGGTGAACGTCCCTTGACACAACGGAACACGACCACCACCGGAACCGGCGGAGTGGTGCTGTCCCGCTTCAACCTCGGACCTCTGGGGTATGAGGACGCCGACCGTTCTTTCTGGGCGTCGCGATGACCTCCATCGCTGCCGCCGGTTCACCGCAACCGACGAAGATGCACTCGCCTGGGCGGATCGACGACCTCTTCGTCGGTTTCGGTGGCCGAGATTAGTGGGCATCGCCATCGCCGCCGCCGTCGCCGTCGCTGTTCCGTCTGGTGCGGACGTAGCGCACCACGGCGACCGTGATCAGGGCCAGGGAGCCGATCGCCCACACAACCAGCACGATCGTGATGATCACCAGGTCCTCCCTCGAGAGCAGGACGTCCGTCAGGTGGAGGGACGGCCGCTCGGGCACCAGGCCGGCCGTCCCCCCACGTGGCGGACAGGGCCGGTAACGGGTCCAATATCCGGCATCACCAGCCCTGTCGGTTTCATCCTGTGATTGACTGGTAACAGCATGAAAGGTGAGAGATGGGGAGAATTGCGTCTCCTCTCCTCCACCCGAGACGTACTCCAGGCAAGGGATGGGGAGATATGTCCGGCGACCGCCCGACATGGGCCATCCGGATGATCGGCGAGCGCCGGGCACGCGGCTGGTCGCAGGCGCAGGCGGTGACGAACCTCCGGATGGCCTTCAGCGCGCGAAACGGCAAGGAGGGCGGGAGCCAGGCGTCGCTGTTACGGCAGTGGAAGGACTGGGAGGCCGGACGCGTCAAGCCACGGTTCTGGGCGCCCTACATTGCCGAGACGTTCGGCACCGTCACGCAGGATCTGTTCCCGACCGAGCGCAGCGGTGATTCTCAGTTGATCGACGCGGCCGGCATGGACACCGCCGAGCTCATCGCCCGGTTACGACGGTCGACGATCGACGACGCGACGCTGCGTGCCGTCCGCGTGACGGCCGACCGCCTGTGCACCGAGTACCGCTACCGAGCCTCCGGCGAACTCCGCACCGAGGGCCACTCGTGGCTGCGACGCGTGACGCGACTCCTCGGCGAGCGGCTGACGCTCGAGCAGCATCGGGAGGCGCTGTCGCTGGCCGGGCTGATCGCGCTCCTCGTGGGCTGCGTCGAGTACGACGCCGGGGACCCGACCGCGGCCGACGCCACCAGAGGGTTCGCGCTCGACCTGGCCGTCGAGGTCGACGACCACACCATCATGGGCTGGGCGTACGAGATGGAGGCGTGGATGGCGCTCACCAGCGGTGACTACCACCGGGTGGTCGCCGCAAGCGAGCGGGGCCGTGACGTGGCCGGACACCGTGGGGTCGGCGTCCAGCTGGCCGCCCAGGCCGCGAAGGCATGGGCCAGGTTGGGCAACCGCCGCCAGGTCGAGATCGCGCTCGACCGGGGACGCTCACTGCTCGAGTCGCTCCCCAACCCGCCGAACCCGGACCATCACTTCGTCATCGACCCGGCGAAGTGGCACTTCTACTGCATGGACGCCTACCGGCTCGTCGACGAGAACGCGCTGGCGCAGACCTACGCCGACGAGGTTCTTCGCCTCGGCGTCACCACCGACGCAGAGGAACGGTCCCCGATGCGCAATGCCGAGGCCCGAGCAACCCTGGGTGTGATCGCGGCCCGAGCCGGAGACCTGGACGCGGCCCTAGACTACGGGCACCAGGCTCTCAGCGGCAGCAGGAAATCCCTGCCCACCCTCGCCATGGTCAGCGGAGAACTCGCCCGAACCATCAAAGCACGCAACGATCGCCACCCCGACATACGCCAGTACCTCGACCAGGTACGCGAAACCCGACAGGCGATAGGGGGCTAGGCCCGTCCGCCGACCACCTCGGTCGAAAGCTCGACGGCGATCGCCGGGGCGGGTCCCTCGGTGCCATGCACCGGGTGCCGCATGGTGGTGGTGGAGTCGAGGAAGGACACGGCGACCCGGCCGTCCGGGAAGATGCTTACCGACTCGAAGTCGAACCGGACGGGGTTTCCGACCCCCGACACCGCGCCGACGTCCCCCAGCCCGACTTCGTAGAGGCGGACCAGGCGCGGCCCGGTCCCGGTGATGTCGAACTTGTAGACCAGGTCCTGGTCCGTCCCGGTGACGAGGTTGTGGGCGCGCATCGCCACAGCCGCGACCCCGGCAGCACGGTTGGCGCGGAAGTCGACCTCGTTGATGGTGTGGCTGCCGGGCAGCTGCACCGTGGTCGTCTTCCAGGTGTTGCCTCCGTCGCCGGACGTCCGGTAGTCGAAGGAGGTCCGGTCACCGGAGGGGATCACGTTGTGTACGCGGCCGGCGGAGTCAACCTGGAAGAGGCCCTCGGGTTCGGACTCGTCGGGGAACTGGTACGAGGACCAGGTGAAGTCTTCGCCCTCGAGTACGGACCACCCTCCGAAGAAGTCTGGAGAGGCGAGCAGGTCGCCGGCTCCGAGTTGCGTCATGCCGCCGTTGGTGTTCGGCTGCACCCAGTCGCTGTCGGGGTTGGCCGCGGTCGACAGCGGCTCCTGTGTTTCCGCCCCGGAGAGCATCCGATCCATGTCCTTGCTCGTGACCTGGGTGTAGTTCAGGCCGTCGGTGCTGTAGAACCACACCTCCTTGGGGAGTCCCCCCTTGACGAAGGAGACGTACTCGTGTGTCTGGCCGTCGATGGTGACCGGGCCGGGGAGGACGCCGATCCACTCCCGGTCGTAGAACGGCTGGTGCACCGGCATCTCGGTGTAGAGCCACTGCTCAGTGTCCGCCTCGAACTTGTAGAACTGCAGATGGTCACCCGAGTACGGGTCCCACTCGACGCCGAGCACATCGCCGCCAGGGGCGGCCACGATCGCACCCTCGCCGTTCGCCAAGGGGACCAGCGGCTCGACCCGGCGCCACGTCGAGCCTCGGTCGTCGCTGAAGTGGATGTAGCGGCCACCGAAGTCGAGCAAGCGGCTGCCTGGAGTGGTGGTCAGATACGTTTCGCAGCAGTTCCCCGTCTCCTCGACGATCCGCCAGGCGGTCTCCGTCGCCCGGTCGTCCTTCGGGCTGGTCTTGCGCCCGTAGTCGACCCCGGAGTAGGTGGCCTCCGAGACGGGAGGGTCGACGACGACGATCCTCGCCGGGATGGACGTCGACACCTGTGCCTCCGCGGCCGACACGGGTGACAGGCCGGCGGACACCGCCAGGACGGTCACCAGACCCGCCGTACGCTTCGGCTTCCGTGCAGTCATCGGCCTCTCCTTCTGGTTGCCGCTACCTGCGTCGGACGGGCACGTCGACCTGGACCGTGGCATCGGCCTGGGCCGGGGTTCGGGCGGCGGTGTGCATGAGGCTGGTGGTGGACACCTGGAGGTCGAGATGGTTGCCCTCGGGAAGGGTGTACGCGACCCCCGACATGGTCACGTGGAGCCGCTGTGGCTCGGCGGAGAGATTCTCCACCCGTACGGGGGTCTCCTGCAGGTTGACGACCTCGCCGGCCTCCCGGTCGACCAGCTTGAGGAAGAGGTGGGCCTCCGGCCCGATGCCGGACACCGCCAGGCGTGCCTTCGGCACACCGACCAGTTCCAGATCACCGCCCCGCGCGGCGGCCACCTCGACAGTGAACGCGTGCGGGTCACCGGCACGGTTGGGCTGGGCGATGAACGGAGCGGTGTTGGTCGGCTGGTCCAGGACCGATCCAGGGTCGTCCAGCCCGATGGTGGTGGGGACCGGGGTGCTGACCACGCTGCCCGCACCCGAGGCGGTCAGGAAGGCCGCGTCCCGCGGGGTGAAGTCGCCGGCGGACCGCCACACACCGGCGTTGGTGCGGTAAGCCACAGGTGGGCCGGTGTCGACGTCCTGACCGCGCAGGTGCTTCGCGAACCAATCGAGGATCGCCCGGTCGATGAACCGCCGATCGTCCGCGTCCGCGTACGACGCCGGGCAGGAAACGTGCCCGCCGCAGAACACGATCAGCCTGGCCGGAGCCCGCTCCCGGACGTGACCGAAGTTGCGGGCCGCCTCGGTCAGGTCGAACAGCGTGTCGACGCTGCCCTGAACGAACAGCGACGGGACCCTCACCGGGTGCTCCGCGCCGTACACCGCCAGGCTGCTCCGGCCGAAGAAGTCCACCGACTCAGCAGACAGCCGGCCGGTTGCCAACCCTTCGGCCTGGGCCTGATGGATACGCGGATCCAACCCGCCCGACTGCGTACCGGCGGGATTGCCCGGGTCCAGACCCTCGGCCTGAGCGGCCGGCAGTCCGACCGCATACAGCGCCTCACCCCAGCCGAGGTTGAGCACCTGGTCGTCGTAGAGCGAGTACCGCAGGTCGTTCCAGGTGATCTCCGGCGCGATCGCATCGACCCGTGACCGCCCATCGGACGTCGTGGAGGAGAACTCGCCGTCGAAGGCCGCGGTCAACAGCTGGATGCCGCCGCCATACGAACCCCCGCTCATCCCGATCACCGGATCCGGGCAGCTTCCACCGACACCCCGCGCGGTTTCGCACGCGATCATCGGCGCGACGTCGGGATCGGTGGCCAGCCAGTCGACCAGCACGCTGGCGTCGCGGCCCTCGAACTCCGGCTTGAGGACGTGTACCTCCCCGCCCGAGTAGCCGAACCCCCGCTCGTCCCACGTCAACACCGCATAACCCGCACCCAACAACGCCATCGTGGTAGAGGACGCCTCGTCCAGGCCGCGTTCGCCATGCCCGGCCCAACCATGGGCACGCATCACCACCGGAACCGGGTCTTCAGCACCCGCCCCGGCCGGCCAGAACAGCGTGGTGTGAATGGGTACGCCGTCGAACGACTCGACCACCTCGTGGGTCACCGTGGGCTCGCCACCACCCCCCTGCGCAGCGCCGGCTGACACCGGCAGTACGCCGGCGACCGGAACCAGGGCCGCGAGACCCGTGAGCAGTAACGTACGCAGACTCATCAGACGGCCTCCCAGATGCGCTTCCAGGACCTACCGTGACAAACGACTCACCACCCGAAAGGACACGCGCACCCACTCGCGACTCGGTAGATCGGCCCCGCCGGTTGAAACTGGCCGGCATCGGGCGCATTCTCAGATGTAGCGGCCAATCGCTTACCACGTGCCAGCCGCTCAGGTTCGGGAGGGACCGACGGCCGATGAGGCCGGACCGACCCAAGGGGGTCGCCATGGGTGCCCACCGATACCCCGGCCTCGTCGCAGGTACCATGCTCGCGACCGCCGCCCTGTTCACCACCCTGCTCGTCGGCGTGGCGCCGCCGTCGTCGGCGCAGGAGCAGGTGACGGTTCCGACCACACCGGGCGAGACCGTCACGGTCACCTGGGAAGGCACCGTGCTCCCGGGCGCGAATCCCAGCAGCGAGTGTGGTCAGCCGACCGACGTGGGTTCCGACACGCACGAGGTCGAGCTCGTCGTCCCCGATGGGGCGTACGGCCAGGTGACCGTCCTGGCGACGGCGACGGTGAGCTACGACGGCCCTAACGACCTGATCGTGACGATCATCCTGCCCGATGGGAGCCGCGTGTCCGGTGACAGCGGGTTCGTCGACGCCGACGAGAGCACCTCGGTGTCCAACCCCGAGGCCGGCGCGTACCAGGTCGTGGCGTGCATGTTCGCCGGGGCCACACCGCAGGACTACACGGGTACGCTCACGCTCGAGGCCGGCGAGTTGCCGGCGCCCGCGCCGGAGGCGTGTGCCCCGCCAGGGAAGCCACTGGAGTTCGCCGAGCCGTCGTACGTCGACATGAACCGCGCGGGCGGCGAGCCGAGCGTCCAGACCCACCCCGACGGCACCCTGTTGTACGCCGCACACGCCGGCACCACCCACTTCTTCGCGCCTGAGGTGGCCGACGAGGACTCGACCGCCTTCGCCGAGAACTATCGCGGGCAGGTGTACGCCTGGGTCAGCGACGACGGCGGCGAGAACTGGCAGTTCGTCGACCGGACACTGCCGCCGGACGGCGTCGCGGGATCGGGTTTCTCCGACCCCGACTTCGCGATCGACGCGGCCGGAAACGTGTACCTGTCCGAGATCAACCTGGTGAACGTGGCGGCCTCGAAGTCGACGGACTCCGGACACAGCTACCAGCTGCAGAACCTCTTCGCCCAGACGCTCACCGACCGGCAGTGGACGACCGCCGGACCCGAGAACGTGCTGTTCATCGTCGGCAACGCCTCCGCGGGGGGCACCTTCCCCACCGACCCGGTCGGCAACAACGGGCACACCATCTACCGGAGCACGGACGGCGGCCAGACCTTCTCCGAGGGCGTAGCCGATCCCGGCGGTCTCGGCGACATCAAGTTCGACGACGGCTCCGGCGCGCTGTACGAGGCTCACCTCAGCGGCGGCGCCCTGAGGATGGCCGCCTTCCGGGACGCGCTCGCGTCGGACGTCTCGACGGCCTTGACGCCGGAGCTGAACACGATCGCCGAGGGTGTGGACATGCTCTCGCACTGGCCGGCCATCGACGTGGACGCCGAGGGCAACGTCTACATCACCTGGGACGAAGGCGGCGACGGCGCCCGGGCGGCGGGCATCTGGTACTCGTACTCGGCCGACGGCGGGCGCACCTGGGCGACTCCGGTACGCGTCGACGAGGACGACCGCACCGACATCTGGCCGTGGATCGCCGTCGGCGACCCGGGCCGGGTGGCCGTGTCGTGGTTCGGGAACGACACCGAGTTGCCCGGGCACGACGCGGAGCAGGCCGGCCCGGACGACCCGTGGAACGTCTACGCCGCCCAGACCCTGACCGGCCTCGGGTGCCGGGAGTCCGAATCGGCCGGGTTCCGGGTCACCCAAGCCACCCCGGAACCGTTCCACGTGGGCACGGTCTGCCAGGGCGGCACGATCTGCCAAGCCCAGCTCGTCGACCGGCGTCTCGGCGACTATTTCACCATCGACGTCGACATCGACGGTGCCATGGTCTCGGCGTACTCGGACACCCGCCAGGGCGGCGCCGTCGCCCTGCCGGCGTTCCTCGAGCAGACCGGCGGCCCGAGCTTCCACCGCGGGCGACCGATCGGCGTGCCCCCGAATGGGCCGCCCGGAGACCGTTGAGCAACGTTGACGCCGGCAGACCCGCCGGTATTACCGATACCCGGCTCGCTACCGCACCACGGAGTAGTGGAGGCACGCGAAATCCATGCTCCGACTGACGTGTTCAAGCCTGAGCGGGAGGCGTCGAGGCAGCAGCGGGGCTCCGGCGCCAAGAGTCACCGGGGCGATCGCCAGGATTACTTCGTCGAGAAGCCCAGCGTCGGCGAACTGGCCTGCCAGGTCACCGCCGCCCATCATCCAGATGTTTCGGTTACCTGCCGCCTCGGTCATCTCGGCATGAACGCCTCTGACGTCGCCGCTGGAGAAGACGATGGGCGAGCTGGAGGATGCGCGGGGCAACGTGCGATGGGTGAACACCCAGCCGGGCGGTTCGTACGGCCATGGGACCGCTGCCGAATCGTCGTTCTCGTCCGTCGCGTGCCGCAGAATCCACTCATAGGTCGTCGCTCCCATGGCGATGGCACCGACATCGGCGATGAACTCGGCATATCTGGGTGGCCCACCCTCCTCGCTGCGAGCCGTGAACAATCAGTCGAGGGAACTCCTCTCGTCCGCGATGAACCCGTCGAGCGTCGACGCGACGTAATACTGAGTGATGGTCACGGCGTCCTTCCTTCCCTGGGGGCGTCGAGCCGGTTGGGGGCGGCGAGCCGTTTGGGGGCGAGCTGCTTCTCGTACCGGAGCGCCGGCACCGGGAAGGCGGCCTCGGCGGTGTGCGCCTGGTAAGTGAACGCACCGGCCGCGGGGCCGGTTTCCTCGATCTCTGCCACGCTCGTCATCGGACAACCCCTCCCTCCGTCGTGACTGACGTAAACTAGATAGCTAGTGACGACGGTAGGCGAACGAGAGTGACCGGTCAAGTGCAATTAGATAGTTACGACGACGGTGGCCTGCTGGTTGCCGTGGCGACGATCAACGCCCTGGCGATCCGCCATGTCTTCGGCCGGCCCGCGCCGACCGGTGATGAGTTCGAAGCCATCGCGCAGGCCCTGGCGATCGACCCGCCGTCGGCGGCGGTGTTGCGCGCCGAGGACGTACCAGGCTTCGTGGTACTCGCAGGGCAGCTCAAGGAGGTGTTCGATGATCTGGACCGCGACGACGTGGACGCCGCGGCAGTACGGCTGAACAACCTGCTGACCGCCCACCCGGCTCACCCACATCTCGCCAAGGAGCAGGGTCGGTGGCGAGTCCATCATCACGCCTCAGATGCAGAGCTGGTACCGATGGCAACGTCGATCTGCGCTGAAGGAATCGCTCGCTTCATCGGAGCCGGGAATGCCGGTCGCCTGGGAACCTGCAAAGCGACCAACTGCGACCGCGTCTACGTCGACCTGTCCAAGAACGGTAGTCGGCGATTCTGCTCGACGGCTTGCCAGAACCGCGTCAAGGCCGCAGCATTCCGAGAGCGGCAGAGCGGACTCCAAGCAGCCGAATGACCTACTGGTGTGAGGAAGTCCTGCGACGCCCGTGACGCTGGGACGCCGTGGCCTCGGTTCGAATCGGCGAAGTCGCCAGTCTCATCGGCGCGAGTGCTGCGCGTGCTTCCTCGGTCCCCGCGACCGCCTGCCGGTCGAATTCCAGCGTTCTTCTGCGGCAGGTCGGCTGCGATGAAACCATTGACTCAACCTTGAGTGACGGACGGTGAGCGGTCTGCGAGACGAGGAATCGCGATGAACACCGGGACTCTGCCGCGTTCGCATGGGCGGGATCGTGAGATTGACCTCGTGCAGCGCGTCCTCGACGATGTGCTCGAGGGTCGCCCGCGGACTCTCGTGATCGAGGGCGAGCCCGGGATCGGCAAAACCCGGCTCCTCACCGAGGCCACAGCGCTGGCCGGCGGCAGAGGCCGCGGAGCTGCTCGGCAACGCGCTCCGGTTGACCGGCGAAAACGGCTCCGAACACGACTCGATCGTCGCCGAACTCGCTCCTCTGCTGGTGGTGACCGGACAGGTAGACGAGGCGAGGACACTCACCGAAAGCGTGCTCGCCCGCGACCCGGACCCACGGATCGAAGCCAAGCTGCGGACCGGGATGACCCATGTGATGATGCGCCGTCGCCGCGTCGACGAGGCCGACGCCCAGGTCACCCGGTTACTGGAACGGTTGCCACCTCCCTTGCGCCTGCGCGCACAAGGCGTGGCGAGTTTCGTCCAGGTGATGTCCGGCAACGTGAGCATCGCCGATGCGATGGCCGGCCAGGCGCTGGAAGCGGCCCGGCAAGCAAAGCACGACGTGGTTGAGGCGACGGCTCTGATGACGTTGACGTGGACGCAGAGTGCACAGGGCGGGATCGATGCCGGCATCGCGGCTGGGCGCCGTGCGGTCGAGGTCGCAGAGGCCAGCCAGGCACCGTTCTCCGGCTTCTTGTTTCCGCACGCTCCGCTGGGCGGCGCACTTCTGCAGGCTGACCGGATCGATGAGGCCGAGGAAGCATTTGGCGCAGGCCTCAGCCGGGCCGATCAGACCGCTGCGCCAGGCGCCGTGGTGTATCACCACGCCGGCCTGGCAGCGGCGAAGTTCTTGCGCGCCGAATGGGGCGACGCTGTGTCCGAAGCAGAGGTGGCGCTCGAGCTGACCGAGCGTACCGGCACGAGCTGGCCGTTGTTGCCAGTCGCAGTTCTCGCGCGGATTGCGATCGCGCACGACGACCTGCCGGCGGCGCAGGCAGCAATCGGCACCGGCCTCGCGTCACCGGAGGCCGGCCAGCCGGTGATGACCGCGCAGTGGCTGCACTGGGCACGCGCCGTGCTGCGTGCTGCGTCGAACGATCTCCAAGGAGCGGCGAACTCGGTCGAACAGGCCTGGTGGGTCACGCCCGAGCTGCGAGACGCGATCGGCAATCGGATCATCCCGATCGACTGTGTGCGGGTTGCGCTCGCCGCCGGTGCGCACGTGCTGGCGAAGGAGATCGCCGCTGGGCTGGAGGTCCTCGCACGCCGTACGTCGGTGAACTCGCTACCGGGAACTCGACGCAAGGCGGGATGCCCGAAGAGTTGCGGCCACCATGCGGGCGGCGGGTTGGCACCCCGCCAGCACTGGCAACCGTCGACCTGCCGAGGGGATGGCTTCGCTCACCCGTACCGAAAACGCGGTCGCCGAACTCGTCGCCGAGGGTCTGTCGAACCCACAGATCGGGCAGCGGCTCTTCATCTCCCGGCACACGGTCGAGACCCACGTGAAGCACATCTTTCGCAAGCTCAGCGTCTCGTCGCGGGCTGAGCTGGCCGCCGAAGTCGCCAGAAATACCTGAGCTCGGGGATCCCATAGGCCGTACTGCCTAGGCATGCTCGGGTCCAGGAGCGTTCTCGACATACCCGGTGCTCGAGCCGGGAGGGGTGGTTTCGAGCAATGGCGACGTCGACGGGCCTCTGAGAAGACTCGGTCATGGAGGAGCTGTACCGCTACAAGATTCTTCGTTCTGTTGTGACCCGGTGGAGGATTCTGGATGTTTGGGCTCGCCAGCTCGTTGACGGGCGCGGGCGGCACACTGACAGGTGGGGCTTCCCGTTTCCGCCGAAGGATCATGGTGTTCGCGCTCGCGTTGGCGATGGCAGCGATGACCGTACCGGCTGGCCTGCCGGCGACGGCCGCCCCACCTGGCCGCGGAACGCTGCACTGGTCGCCGTGTTACAAGGATGTCGGTGCCGAGTTCGGGGTGACCTATGAGTGTGCGCAGCTCAACGTCCCTCTGGATCACGACGAGCCTGCAGGCGCGCAGGTCCAGCTCGCGCTGGTACGCCTGCCGGCGAGGGATCAGGACGCGCGGATCGGCTCGATCCTGCTCAACCCGGGTGGGCCTGGTGGGTCCGGTGTGGACTTCGCGTTGTTCTTCGGCCCGTTCGCCGAGTTCATCTGGGGTCCGGAGGTCCGCGACCGTTTCGATCTCGTCGGCTTCGACCCGCGGGGGGTGGGGCGCAGCATCAAATGCTTCGGAAACGAGCGCCAGGCGCTGGAGGCACTTACCCCGTTCACGTTCCCGCTCACACCCGCGGAAGAACAGATTCGGGCCGATGGTGACGGCCTGTTGGCCGAGCAGTGTGACCGCCGCGGCAACCGGATCGGCGAGCACATGTCAACCGCGAACGTGGCGCGGGACATGGATCTGCTGCGTAGCGCGGTGGGTGATGAGCAGTTGACCTATGTCGGCCTTTCGTATGGAACCTATCTCGGGGTGACCTACGCCAACCTGTTCCCGGATCGGGTGCGTTCCGTGGTCGTAGACGCGGTGCTCGATCCGCACGCGTGGGCGAATGTGGACGGACAGGTCCCGTTCTCCACCCGGCTGCGGTCCGACCAGGGGGCGCAAGCGACGTTGGACCGTTTCTTCGAGCTGTGCGAGGCCGTAGCACCGGGCAACTGTGCTTTCGCGCCGAACCCGGCCCAAAGGTTCGATGCACTCGCGCAACGGTTGCTGGCCGAGCCGGTGAGGTTCACCGATCCGGAGACCGGGGAGCCGGTCGCCGTCACCTATCAGGACATGATCGGCGAAACTCTCATCGGCCTCTATGACCCGTTCGAGTACGCCGCGGTGGCCGAACTGCTCGCCGTCCTCGAATCCGTCGCCTCCCCCGGTACAGAAGCGTCCCCCGCCAAGCGGCAACGTGCCGCACAATTTGTGAACAAGCGCGGGGTCCCCCACTACCAGAACTTCGTGGAAAGTTTCCCCGCGGTCGCATGCTCGGACAGCAACAACCCCACCGACTACGCCGTATAGTCCGCCGAAGGTGCGGCCGCCGACGCCGAGTTCGGCTACTTCGGACGGATCTGGACCTGGGGGTCGAGTCCATGCGCGCAATGGCCCCTCGCCGACGACGACCGATACCTCGGCCCGTTCAACGCAGACACCGCGAACCCGGTGTTCATCATCGGCAACCTGTACGATCCCGCAACCCGCTACGAGGGCGCGCAGACCGTTCGCGGGTTGCTGCCGAACTCGGCGTTGTTGACCGTCGACATGCCCGGACACGTCTCGTTGGGTGCCAGTGGATGTGCCGGGTTCCTCACCGGCCGGTACCTGCTGGACCCGTCGGTCGCCACCGGGATCGACGGCACCGTCTGCCCGCAGGAGTTCAACCCGTTCGACCTCGTCGCCGAGGACCCAGCGACCGCGTCCAGCCCCGACTTAGCTCCGAAGGTGCGCGCCAAGCTGATGGAACAGATCGGCTACAGACCGATGCACTGACCGTGATCGAAGAACTGGTACGGCCGCCCGGATCAGCCGAGCGTTCCGACCTCCTGATCACTGAAACCAAGAGCGTCCCGGACCGCACGGACCGCCTCGGCGGGCTCGAGAACCTCCCCGGAGCTGATGGTGCGCCCGTCGACAATGACGGCCGCGTACGCGGGACCGTGCAGGGCGGCGACCAGCGCGTCTCGCCAGGCGCCGCCCCGGCGGCGAACGTCGTGGATCATCGCGGGCACCAGGAACAGGTGGTTACGCGGATCGACGATCTCCACGTCGACGTCGTCCGGAAGGTTGTCCCGCAGGGCCAGGTAGACCTGGGCCAGCGGCTCCCAGGTTGTCCGCTCGACGAACCGGGTGCCGTGCTCCTCCGGGTGGTGCGACGGATCAACACACAGGCCCTTGGTGGACCCGCCGCCGCAGCATCCTGCCCCGACGCCGTCAGACATGTCCCACGGCCGGATCAGGAAGACCCGGTGTGTCATTGCTGGCCGTCTCCTGTCGTGTCGGCGCCGGTCTCGGCATCGCTCGACGCTGAGCCGTCTCCACCGGCCAGCGCCTCCTCCCGACGCTCTCTTACGAGAGTACGCGTCCGCACCGCGGCTTCAAAGACCAGCCACAGCGACAGCACGAGGATGACCAGGTCGAGCGGCACGAGCACCCACCACTCGTCCGCCTCCGCGAACTCCTGCACCTGCACGATCAGTGCCCAGACCGTCATGACCAGCAGGAAGGCCATCGGGATGACGGCCGCCAGCGGGTTCCGCCGCTTCTGGGTCACCCACACCGCGATCACCGCCAGCGCGAGCCCGCCGGTGAGCTGGTTGGTGGTACCGAACAGCCGCCACAGCGTACCGAACGCGAAGCCGTTCTGATCGCCGCTCGGCATCAGCGCGAGCGCCAGCGGAATGGCCACCGCGACGGCCGTCGCGCCCAGCAGGCTGCGGGCCAGCCGCGTCCAACCGGCGATCTGAGCGATCTCCTGGACGACGTACCGCTGCAGCCGAACACCGGTGTCCATGGTCGTCGCAGCGAACGACACGACCACCACCGCGGCGAACGTGGTGGCCAGCTGGAACTCCACACCCAGGTTGGACGCGAAGTGCGCGATCCCGTTGACGAAGTTGCCCACGGCACCTTCCGAAGCGGTGGCATAGTCCGCGTAGAGGACGCCCCATTCCTCATTGAGCGCGGCCGTCACACCGGCGCTGACCGCGAGCACGGACGCGAGCGCCAGGCTGCCCTCACCGAGCGACCCCATGTACGCCACGTACCGGGCGTCGGTCTCCTTGGCCAGCTGCTTCGACGTGGTGCCCGACGACACCAGCGAGTGGAAACCGGAGATCGCGCCACACGCAATCGTGATGAACAAGAACGGGAAGATACTTGGCTGACCCTCGGGCAGCTCGGTGTTGAAGGCGGGGGCAACGATCCGGTCCAGCCCGATGAGCACGCCGAGGAACGTCACACCCAGCGCGATGAACAGCTGGTGCGAGTTGATGTAGTCCCGCGGCTGGAGCAGCAGCCACACTGGCAGCCGGCACGCGATGAACGTGTAGGCGAACATGATGACGACCCACACGTTCCGCGGCTCCATGCCGATCGCACTGGCGAGCCCGTCGATCTCGATCGGGACGTTGTCGCCGACCCAGATGAAGAAGTACAGCGTGATGACCCCGATGATCGACGGCACCAGCGCGGGGCTGCGGGTCCGGTAGATGAACTGCCCGATCCCGATCGCCAGGGGAATCTCCAGGAAGATCGGGACGACCGCGCCGGGGAACGCGACGAATAGGTTCCCGATCACGACGGCGAACACCGCGTTCACCAGCGTCAACAGGAAGAAGATGATCAGCAGGAACAGTATCCGGGACCGCTTGCTGATCACTTCGCTGGCCAGCGTCCCGATGTTCTTCGCCTTGTGCCGGACGGACACCGCCAGCGCGCCGAAATCGTGCGCGCCCGCCGCGAAGATCGTCCCGAGCACGATCCACAGCAGCGCCGGTACCCAGCCCCACACCACCGCGATCGCCGGACCCACGATGGGGGCGGCACCGGCGACCGACGTGAAATGGTGGCCGAACAGGACGTGCTTGTTGGTCGGCACGTAGTCGACGCCGTCGGCGAGCTCGTGCGCGGGCGTGACGAAATCCGCGTCGAGGGCGTAGACCTTCCTCGCCAGGTACCGGGAGTAGTAGATGTAGCCCAGCGCGAACAACGCCATGACTGCTACAGCGACGACGACGGCTGGCATAACGCCTCCTCCGAAACGTTTCGGCCACTCCCCCGCACGGCCGCGACACTATTGGGGCTGGATCCTTGGGCACTATGACGGATGTCCTACCGCCCGTCAATAGCGGTGATACATGCTAGAACTGCAGCACAGCAGCGGTGGTGATCCATAGTCCTCCAACTAGTACGGCCACGGAACTCAGCAGCGGCAACACCGCCGTGAGGCGACGAAACGGAGCACTGATCGCCGCTCGCCGTTCGATGAGGACGCGCCCCTTGATCGCCGCAAGGCCGAACACCGTCAAGGTGCAAGCGAGCCCGAGGCTGAAGGCCAGGACCAACAGGAACCCGAACAGGGCACGTCCCATCACGATCGCCGAAGCCAATACGAGAAACGCCGACGGCGATGGCAGCAGACCGCCGGACACGCCGAGCGCGACAATGGCGCGGCGCGACAACGGAGGGGCGTCGGCGAGAAGGTGCGCGTGGCCGTGCCCGTGGTGTGGAGGGTCCTGCCCGGTCCCGTGTGGGGTGTCGTGTCCGGTGACCGGGACGGACCGGGCGGCCCGCTCCCTGACCTGATGCGCGACCAGGCCGACCCCGACGGCTATGACGAGCGCTCCCGCCGCCACGCCCATCCACGGCACTACCGCTCCGACGCCTCCGTGCATGCTCAGGGTGGTGAACAGAATCCCGCCGAGCACCAGCACGGACGCACAGTGCATGACCGCCACGATCGTGCCCAACGTGACGGCGTCACCGGCATGGCCACGCGTCCCGACCAGGTATGCGCCGATCAGTCCCTTGCCATGGCCGGGAGCGAGCGCGTGGGCCGCGCCGATGGCGAAGGCCCCCACCACGGCAGCGGCGCCGAGCGGCACACTGACATCCGGTCGATCGATGAACCCGAGGAACTCGTCTTCCAACCAGCCGAAGCCCGAGGGCTCCGTGCTCGTTGCCAAGACGGCTAGGGGCAGAAGCCCGTGCATAGTGGTTCGAGACACATCGCGGGTCCGGCCAGCTGGGTGCGCCGGTTCGCTCGCTCGCTCCGACTCGACCCGCCTGCGCCGACGTCGTAGGGCCAGGCCCGCGAGCAGGCTGGCCAGGAGCGCGACAGCCGTAACCTGCAGCCAGGCGACCGTGCCACCACCCGAACCCGAAGCCCCGAACGTCCAGGCGTGGCGCGGTTCGCGGGCGGTGAATACCGCCTGGTCCGGTTGGGCCGCACCGCTGCTGCGCACGAACGTGCGATAGGCCGCGTGCACGTCGTGCAGCATGCCGATCTCGAGCTGGACCTGCTCGACCGGCGCGGGGCAGGAATGGACCGTCGTGGCGCCGTCAGCGGCGAAGTCAGTGAAGTGTTCGACCTCGCCCTCGCAGACGGCACCATCTTGGATGACCCGGATGCGCTCGAGCAGGTATCGCCGCAACTCCCCCGATGACGGCAGGAGCAGCTCGGCGGCATCTGCCGCCTGGGGGCCCTCAGGGGACCAGTCGAGCCGCTCCGGATCGACGAGCTCGAGCTCGACACCGAGGAGGAGTGCATCGTCGCTCTCGGCCTGCCAGTGCACGGTGACCCGGTGTCCGTCGCTCGTCACCTCGGCTACCGGTGGCGTTCCCCAAGGGTGGGCCGCGGCCGAGCCGGACGATCCAGCGACAATTGCGCAGACCAGGACCGCCAGGACCATCCACCGCACCCGCCAGCGCCGCGCGGTCACGGCCCTGCCCCGTCGCCTCGGGTCGGCTGCCGTGGACCGCTGGCCGCGGCGACCGCCGGTGTTCGCTCCGCGAGGACGGGCTCGTCGATGGCTCCTGCCTTCGCAGCCCGGCGTCGGGGCCCCGTACGACGGTCGGCCAACACCTCGAAGGCGACCCACAGGCCAGCCATCACCAGCAGCAGACCGGCAGCCCAGCGACCGAGCTCGAGCAGCGTCGCCGGTTCCCATGGCGGCAGCGGTGTCGCCAGCAACGCCTCACCACGGTCCAGCGTGTCCCGCCAGCCCACATACCCGATCAACAGGGCGGCCACGACCGGGCCGTGTCGTCGAGCACCAGCATGCCTGGCGGCCAACCAGGCGATCGCCATCGTGGCGCCGAACACCGCAGCGATGGCTGTGATGGCTCCGATGGCGTAGGCGAGCAGCGACAGCGCATCTCCCGCCTCGCGAAACTGCATGAGCACGTCAAGGCCGCCGGCCAACAGGATCCCGTGCGGGACGGCACAGACCCCGGCGGTCAGCCACCTCAGCCGGAGATCGCGGGCCAGAACGTTGCCGATCGCCAGCACCACCAGGCTCGCGGCGGCGGCCGCTTCGCCGACCACCCGGGTGAACGTGCTCTCCTGGCCCGCAGCCAGGCCGGCCGCCAGCACCGTCAACGACACCACGACACCGAACGTCACCACCGACCGCACCGGGATGCTCGGTCCTCGGGCCAACGCCAGGCCTAGCAGGACGACGACCAGAACGTGCTCCCAGCCGGTGAGGACACCCAGCATCCCCTCCTCGGCGAACATTCGCAGCAGATAACCGAGTCCCGGGTTGAGCTCGACCCGGCCCATGGTGCCGAGCAGGTCGTAGGCGCGCTCGGTGCCGTCGGGCGCCACGAACGTGGTCAGGATGTGCAGACGCTCGGCAAGCGCCGGCGACTCGACCTGCAAGGAGAAGGTGGACGTGTCGTCCTCGATGGGATAGACGAGGTGGACGTCGAGGAAGCCCTGATTCCAGAACAGGTTCGTGTCGTCCGGGAGGGGTTGCCCGGCGATGCTGGCCACGGCCGCCTGATAGTCGTTGAAAGAGCGTTCCGAGGGCAGTGACACCCGCCAGCCCGTGACAGCGGGATCCAACCGGGAACCGTCCTCGAAGAACGCGATGTCCGAGGTCAGCGCGTCAGCGGCGCGGCCGGCAGCCGCTTCGAGGCCCTCGGTGTCGGCGAGATCGAGGTAGCCAGGGCCCCGTTTGGGGAACGGATAATCCACGAGCCAGGCCATCGGCACGCGCAGGGGCACATGAAGCTCGGCTTCCTCCGGCGCGACGTGTGCCTGGAACACCATCTCGTCCGGCATGTCGTGAGCCGCGGCGGGGCCTTGCAGACCCACGAGCGCAAAGAGAACGAGGGCAGCCAGGCCGACGGCTCTGGCGGGGCGCGGCAGGGACGGCACGTCAACACCCTTCCCAACAAGCGGTTCCGTGCCCCGCGGCCCTGGGCGGCGGGGCACGGAACGTCCGGCGAGCTTCGGGTGGCGTCAGCCGACTGGACGGAGGCCCCTGAAGTCGAACTTCTGCGTCCGCTTGCCTTCATCGACCTCTGCCACGTAGAGGTTGCCCCTCGAATCCGTGTCGATGTTATGGATCCAATGGAACATGCCGGCGTACCGGCCGTTTCGCCCGAACTCGGCGATGAGCCCAGCCTCGAGGTTGTTCCGTCGGGCAATCTGCACGCGCTGGTTGTACCCATCCGCGTTGTACAGGAACTCCTGCGCGCTGTCGGCCGAGAAGCTGACGTCCCACGCCGAGCCGTTTCCTGGCGTGCCGGGAACAATGGGGAGCTCCTCCACGAAGGTCCCGTCCTTCTCGAGCACGTGGATGCGGTTGTTCACCCGGTCGCAGACGTACAAGAGGCCGTCGTCGGAGAGCACGGCACAGTGCACCGGGGTGCTCCAGGGGTCGTTCTCCGGGTCCGGAGCCAGGTGGCGACGCTTGAACTCACCGGTGTCCATGTCGAACACGGCGACACGGTTGTTCCCGTATCCGTCGGCGACGTAGACCTCGCGAGCGGCATCGTCGGTGTCGCCGTCGGCCGGCCGATTGAGCAGATCCTCGCTGTCGTTGTTGCCGGCGACGCCCCACTCACCGATCTGCAGCAGGCAGCTGCTCCCATCGCTGGTGAACTTGAGGACGATGTGGTCATCCCCGCCATTGCCGGCGATCCAGATGTTGCCGTCGCCATCAATCCAGAGGCCGTGCTCGTTGATGGGCCAATCGCATCCGGCCCACTCTCTCGGCCCTTCCTGGCCCTCCTCGGCGGCCTCGGGACCCCATGCCTCGAGAAGGTTGCCGTCCACGTCGAAGGCCATCACCGGCGGCGCGGGCGAGGCGCCGTTCAGGTCGGCTGCGGTCAGGCTTCCCGGCCGCTGCACGATCCAGATCCGATCCTGGTCGTCGACCTCGATCCCAGCCACTTGACCCAGAACCCAATCGTTGGGCAGGGGCTTCGGCCAGAACGGGTCGACTTCGAATTGCGGAGCGACCGGCCCACGGGCGTTCGCCC
>WHTJ01000155.1 GCA_009377795.1 Propionibacteriales bacterium
CTACACACTCAAGGAAGCCTTCCGCGCCATCTTCGCCGGCGACCTCGACGAGCACCAGACCAGCACCCTGCTGGACCGCTGGTGCTCGAAGGCCAGCAGGTCCCGACTACCTGTGTTGCGCCTGACTTAGCGATAGAGATCGGCGTGTCGATCAGACAACATCCAACGGTTCCTCCGGCTCGATCAGGAGGATCTGGATATGTCCGAGGACGATGGTTCTACCCAGCATCGGAAGCGGCGTGCGAAGCGGTTCTTGACGCCGTCGCAGAAGTACGAGATTTGGCTTCGGCTGGTTCGTCAGGAGGTGACGATCGCCGAGGCCGCGGCCACCGAGCAGGTGGACAGGTCCACGATCATCCGGATCCGGACGGTGGCCAAGGACGGCGCTCTGGCGGCGCTGGCAGCCTCGAAGCCCGGGGTGGGTGCCAGGCAGCGCGACTACGAGCTGGAGCAGTCCCGGGCGGAGGTCGCCCGGCTGTCCGAGGCATGCAAGGAGCTCGCGGTCCGGTTGACGCTGGTCGAGGGAAAAGATGACATGCGCCGGCGGCTGGTTCGAGCGGGGCACACCCGGGGGCGCGGGGTGAGGGTGGGACCTCCTCGGCTCAGACGCCAGATGATGCTGCTGTCAGTGATGCTGCGTCGACACGCAGTGTCCTTGGAGGTTGTGGAGGTCCCGATGTCAATCGTAGGCGGATTCGATATCCACCGGGCACAGATCACCTTCGACTACGTCGATACGGCGACCGGGGAGGTGGAGCGTGGCCAGGTGGCCTCGGCGGACCGGCGGCGTCTGGCGGTGTGGCTGGAACGGTTCTCCGGTCGAGACGATGTCACCTTCGCGGCGGAGGCCTGCACCGGGTGGCGGTACGTGATCGAGGAGTTGCGCCGTGCCGGGGTCGGCGCCCATCTGGCCGAGCCGGCCGACACCGCCGCCGCGCGTGGCCGGAAGAGACACGCGAAGACCGACCGGACAGACGCGCAGCTGATCCGTGAGCTGTTGGAACAGGACCGGCTTCCGGAGTGCTACATCCCGCCGCCGCAGATCCTGGAGTACCGGGCGCTGCTGGGGCTGTATCACGACCTGCGCGGCGAGCACACCGCCTGGATGCAGCGGATCCACGCGGTGCTGTTCCATCAGGGCGCCGAACGACTCGGCGGCGATGGGTTGAGCACTGCTGCCGGACGTCGAGAGCTCGCCGAGGTCGCCGCCGGACAGCTGACCGCGGCAGGCCAGCTGCAGGTCGCCACCGCAGAGCGGATGCTCGAGGCCTACGAGGCCCAGCTCGATCAGGTATACAGGCAGCTGGGCGGCATTGCCCGACATCTTCGGGGTGCCAGGGCCCTCACCGACACCATCTACGGGGTGGGACCGATCACTGGGTTGGCGCTGACCTGCTGGCTGGGCGGCGCGGACCGTTTCACCTCGGCGCGTAAGGCGGTGCGCTTCGCCGGTCTCGACGTCACGGTGTATTCCTCGGCCGGGAAACGCTCTGCGGGCCACCTGTCCAGGCAGGGTCCGCAAGTGCTGCGCTGGTGTGTCTACGAGGCCGGCAAGACCCACGCCCGCCACACCGCCCCCGACCACAGCTACTACACGAATGTGAAGGACCGTCTGGACGGCAAACGGGCCGCCCTGTCGGAGGCCCGCAAGATCGTGCGGCGGGCCTGTCACATCCTCACCGATCTCGGTGACGACGCGTTCGCCACGGTGTGAGCACTGGTGTGAGGACGGGTGTGGTCACCGGGCATGTGGGGGTAAACGATGCGGCGTGGGCGGCCATCATCAACCGATGTGCCAACGCGGCCGGCTCCTCCCAAGCCGATGTCAGACCGATCGAGTACCTGCCACCCAGGGCCCCGCTCGGACGGCCTCAAAAGACTGAGCGGCCGCGTCTCCCCCGCACGGGCGGAGACACCCAATCCATCATCATGTCCCGGAAGCCGCCACGGCACCGCGGACCTAGGTAAGGCTGGCTGCCCTTGCCGCGCAGCACCCCACACGACCCGGTGGCCGTCTCGACGAACACCATCGCGCACCCGAACCCACAGGAGGCCATCAGCACCCTTCCCGTCTCTCCCCAGGCCGGACCTCCCGCCCCCGCGCCGAATTGTCTGCTCCCACGCGGCCGCGTCAAGGGCGCCTACGGCGTCGCCTAGGCGAGCGCGTCCCGCGCCCCTTGACCCACCCGCCCGCTCGCAGCCCCGGCAGCTATCGGGAGCGGGAGGAAACTGGCACGTGCCCCCACAGGCAGATCCGCCAACCTCTGCCACCTTGCCGCCGGACGCCGGCGCAGGTAAGGAGGCTGGGGCTGAGTGGCCACGTCCCACGCCGCGTCGATGCGGCCACCAAGGCCGCCCTGTTGGACCTGGTCGACGAGGCGGTCGAGGCCGGTTGGACGATCCGCCGCGCCTGTGGCGTGCTCGAGCTCGGCGAGATCCGTGCGCATCGCTGGTTCGGCCGCCGGGCCCGAGGCCAGCTGGTCGACCGGGCTCCGGGCGGGTCCCCGATGCACGGGCTCCTCGGTGAGGAAGTGGAGCAGATCCTGGCCTTGTTCGAGGAGTGGGGCGAGACCGACCGATCCCATCGCAAGCTCGCGCACCGTGGCTCGTACCTGGGCCGGGTCTGGGTCTCGCCGTCGAGCGTGCGCAGGGTCCTTTCCCTTGCAGACATGCACTTCCGGCCGTTGCCGAAGCCGGGGAAGTCGCATCGTCGTCGGTTCCCGGAGTGGGTCGAGTACACGCCGAACTCGATCTGGATCTACGACGTGACCCACTTCCCCAGAGCGGGGATGGCGGTGTTGATCATCGAGGACCTGGTCTCGCGGAAGTGGATCACCGAGATCGTCTCGGTCGAGGAGACCTCCACCCAGGTCGAGCTCGCGTTCACTGCCGCCCTGGAAGCCGAAGGGCTGCTGGAGACCGTGGACGCTCGTGGCGAGGACGGCCTGGTCGACATCGGCGTCGATGAGGACACCCGGCCGGTACTTCTCGTGGTCTCCGACAACGGACCCCAGATGACCTCGGGGTCGACCAGGGAGTTCATGGCACTGTGCGCGATCGCCCAGCACTTCGGGCGACCCGGCACCCCGACCGACCAGGCCTGGATCGAATCCCTCAACGGGCACATCAAGATCGAGTACCCGCACCTGCTCGCGATCCGCGACCCCGCCACCCTGCGCGCAGAACTGGCCGTGGTCCGCGAGCACTACAACACCGTCCGGCTGCACCAGGGCGTCGGCTACGTCACCCCCGAAGACGAGCACGAAGGGCGAGGAGAATCCATCCGCAAGGCCCGTCAGGCCGGCCTCGAACAGGCCCGACTCCAGCGCCTTGCCAGGCACCGAGCAGAACGAGAAGATACGACCAGCAAGGGACCCGCCGATGTTGTTTGAATCGCCGCGGATCTCTATCGCGAACTCAGAAACACGTCAGACCCCAAGACGCTGTTGTTCAACGTCCAGCACCCTGACAAGCCACAAGCCGACGGTACCTGGACGATCACCCGCAACTAGCTGTCTGATCGTCAGGGGTCACTGCGCCCGTTTGGGGATCCAAACGCCCCGGGGCGGTCAGCGATGGTGCTCGGAATGCCGCTGACCGCTGATTTGGTCGGCGCAAGCCCCGGACTTCAGTCCGGGGTTAGCCGACCCCGCTCGTTAGAGTGGGCGGGTCTGGTTCTCGATGTACTGCTTGATGATCGTCAGGGGTGCGCCGCCTGCGGAGACGGCGAAGTAGGAGGGCGTCCAGAAGTGGCCGTGCGTGTGGGCGCGGTTGGAGCGTCCGGTGTAGTCCGCCCGCATCCGCCGTGCGGACGCGCCCTTCAACCTGCGCACGAGGTCGCTGATCGGTACGGCGGGCGGATACCGAACCAGCAGGTGCACGTTGGTCGGCCTCGCCGTTGAACTCCACCAGCACGGCCCTCAGCAGGTCGCAGACATACCGGAGGGTGGTCTCGCAGTCGGTGAGCATCGCGTCGTCGAGGCCGCGCCTGCGGTACTTGGTCACGAACACCAGGTGGGCGTACAACAGCGACACGCTGTGCCCGGCACGGCGGTAGTCGGGCTGCACTGTCGGTCCTCTCGCCTACGGTCGATGCCGAGGACGCGTTCGGCAGCGTCTCTACCCCGATCCCGGTCAGGCGGCCGGGATGGTCGAGCACTGCCATCACGCTCGGTTCGTGTTCAACATCGGCCTGGAACAACGAGCCATGTGGTCGAGGGACAAGCACAACCGCGGCACCCACCCCGAGCACGGGAACCTGGACGCCGCGCGAGTGACCACCACCACGCAGATGCGCGAGTTGGCTCAATTGCGAGGCGAGTTGGATTGGCTGCGGGCGGGCTCATCGTCGGTGCAGCAAGCTGCCCTGCGCGACCTGGACCGGGCGTACGCGAACTTCTACGCCGGACGAGCGAAGTACCCCCAATTCAAGCGGCGGGACGACCGCAACGGCGGGTTCGTGGTCCGCGACCTCACCGTCCGCAGGCTCAACAAGAAGTGGGGTCTGGTCACGGTGCCAAAGGTCGGGCAGGTTCGGTTCCGCATCAGCCGTCTGTGGGCCGTCCTCGACCGCGCGTCGTCCGCGCGGGTCACCCAGCGCAACGGGCGTTGGCATGTCTCCTTCACTACCCCGCCGGCGGACAAGATTGCTGCTGGGTCGGGTGCGGTGGTGGGAATCGACCGGGGCGTGAAGAACACCATGGCCACCAGCGACGGCCGGATGGTCCGAGCACCGTCGCTCACCGACGTGGAGCAAGCGCGGTTCGTCCGGCTCCAGCAGCGGCTCTCTCGTCAACAGAAGTGCTCCCGGCGCCGGGAGCACACGTTGGATCGGCTGGCGGTGCTGCGACGCCGGTTGGAGGACCGCCGTTCGGAGTGGGTGGAGCAGACCACCACCCACCTGGCTCGGACCTTCGCCGTGATCGCCGTGGAGGGCCTCCGGGTCCGCAACATGGTCCGCCGACCAAAGCCGAAGCCGGACCCCGACAACGAGGGCGGGTTCCTCCCGAACGGAGCAAAGGTGAAGGCCGCGCTCAACAAGGCGATCCTCGCCAGTGTGTGGGGCCGGTTCCTCACCCGCCTCGACCACAAGATGCCCGAGGGCACGGTCCTGAGGGTTGATCCGAAGAACACCAGTCGTACGTGTGCCGTCTGTGGTCACTGCGCACCCGGGAACCGCGAGAGCCAAGCGGTCTTCGAGTGCGAAGCATGCGGACATCAGGCGCACGCCGACACCAACGCCGCGGTCAACATCCTCGACCGGGCACTTGGCACTACGGCCGCAGGACATGCGGTGTCAGGGCGCGGAAGCCCAGCACTTGCTGGCAGCGCCAACCAACCGGCCGCGTAAGCGGCCCCGGGAATCCCCGGACTTCAGTCCGGGGAGGATGTCAAACAACTGGCCGGGGATCTGACGCGCTGCTGCTCTGAGCGACCCGGCCGGGCTGAGGGCGGCCGGCCGCCGCCGGCTCACCGCGGTCGCCAAGCCGAGAGCGCCTCGCGTGCACGGCAAGATCGTCGATGCGATCACGACCGCGCTGGAGGAACAGACCGTGGTCGTGCCCGGCACGGCCGCCGCCGAGCTCGTCCTGCCCCAGCTCGCCGACCAGCTCGCCCGCCTGCTGGCGCAACGCGCCGAGGCCCGAGCGACAGGTCGAGGAGATGCTCGATGCGCACCCTCTTGCAAAGGTCCTGCCGTCGATGCCCGGAGTCGGGGTCAGGACCGGCGCCCGCATCTTGCTCGAGGTCGGCGACGGCTCTGCGTTCCCCACCTCGGGGCCAACCTCGCCACGTACGCCGGCCTCACGCCCGTCACGCGCAGATCCGGCACCTCCATCCTCGGCGAGCACCCCCCAACCGAGCCGGCAACAAGAAGCTCAAGAGAGCCATGTTCCAAGCCGCCTTCGCCGCACTGTCAGACCCCCCACCAGCCGCGCCTACTACGACCGCAAACGCGCCC
>WHTJ01000051.1:0-17249 GCA_009377795.1 Propionibacteriales bacterium
ATCGGGCAGGGCAATCCCGGATACCGGCGGGTGATGATGGTTTGAGCTTCATGGTGATTACCGTCGCTTGGCTGTCCCATCGAGCGGCCCGTTGCATGATGGTGCGATGGATGCACTGGACAAGCAGTCGGCGGCAGCCATGTGGGCTGAGTACATCGCCCAGCATCCCGAGCATGCGGAGGAGGCGGAACCGCCGCTTGAACGGTTCGGCGACTCCGCAGAAATGGCCGATGAGCTACTCGAGCTCCTGCTTCACGGCCCTAAGCGAGCGACTGCGGCAGCGGTTTTCGAGTTCCGAGCCGAACAGGAGCCCCTGCCTCGGATCGGCAGTCACTGGATCGTGGCCGACGCCCGTGGCAAAGCGCGAGCGATCCTGCGGAGCAGAGAGTTGCGCATCGGCCCCCTCCGCAGCGTCGATGACGCGTTCGCATGGGATGAGGGGGAAGGTGACCGTACGCGCGACTCGTGGGTGGATGCCCATCTGAGGTACATGAAGCGTTCATGCGCGCGGCTGGGTATCGAGGCCGATGAGCAGCTTGAGCTCGTGTTCGAGCGCTTTGACGTGGTGTGGCCTCCGTCCGTTGCGGACTGAGTCATGCACGATGCGGCAGGTCAGACGACAGTGGTGACGCACGCTAACTGCGGTCGACTCGGAATATACGCTCGTCGTGGACACTGCCACCGGGTTCGGGTTGCACGCCGCTTGGCACGATGTCCTGGTAGTACCCGAGCCTATTGCCCCACGGGTCGTCGAAGTTCGTGTACGCCACGACACCGGGGAGTGTGGTGATCGGGGACAGCGCGACACCCAGTTCGGATTGGGCTCGTCGCGCGGCTGCTTCGACGTCTTCGACAAGGAAGCGGACTCGGGTTGGCAGAGGTTCCACCTCTCCGGCCACGCCGACGACCTGCCACCACAGTTCGACGCCATCGAGCACCTGCCACTCAAGGAAGTCGTCATGTGGCGCGAAGTCTGGTCCTCTCCCGAACACGCCCGTGTAGAACCGCTTTCCCGCCTCGACGTTTCCCACCGGGACCTGCAAGGTCATGCCAAGCGGCGCTCTCTGTGCGTTCATGAGAAGGAGTTCATCAGAGCCACCGGCGACCCGCAATGCCCGCACATCGGCCGTCCGCGCGGCTGGTTCCGCTGACGCATCGGCACCACCGTGGCGGAGGCCGGGCCGGTATGAGGCCTGGCCGAGGGGCGGTGCAGGTGTAGGTGCCCGGCTCGAGGTCGTCGCGAGACAGGGAGCCGTCACCGTTGGGGTCAGAGGCAAGGAACTACTTTCCCTCCCTGTGCCTTCGACGTTAAGCACGTGCGTGCCGAGTATCCGGCGAACAGGAAGAGCTTTACCGACCTTCAGGTAAAGTCGTCCACCCCTATGCGCGTCGTACGGCGAAGCAGAAGATGCCGTCGGCGTAACCGGATGAGCGACCTGATCATACGTTCGACGGGCGGGCGACGACGACGACGTTCTTCAGGTACTCGTCGCCGTCCCACTCCAGACAACTGACGAGGACCAGCCGGGGGGAACCGGTCTGGTCGAAGAGTTCTTGCGCGCGCTCGGCGAGCTGAGCCTTGGTGTAGATCCCCTGCGTTGTCACGCGGTAGCGCAGTACCGACTGCCTGGTGCGGACCACGACGACGTCACCGCCACTCAGCTGGTTGAGCGTGTCGAAGACCCCGCCGCCACCATGGACCGCGTGCCCGGTGAGCAGCGCACGGCCTTGGTCCTCGCCGGGGCGTACGCCGTCACGCCACCAGCCGACGAGCGCGGGGTCTGAAGGCGGCGTCAGTACGCCGCCGGGCGCGCTGATCGGGACGACACCCGTGCGGATGTCAAGGGACGGAATACGCAGACGCACGTCCCAGTCTGCGAGCGGCGGCTGGCTCGCCGGGGACGGACGGTCCGCGCGCGGCCGCTCCTTCGGTTTGAGGACCGGAGCGGCCGCGGTGGCCGGTGGGTCGCCAGACGGCCGCGACTGTGCTGGGACGACGAGATCGGCCGCCGTCCCAGCACTACTACAGCCCCCGACCCCACCGGCCAGCACGAACGCGAGGCCGGCCGCGACCAGACCCTTGCGGGTCCGGTCAGATCTCGTATCGGCCACGTCGAGCCAACGGGACCAGTCCGGCGGGAACGAGAACCGCACTGCCCGCCGTCAAGGCGAGGACCAGGACCAGCCAGGTACCTGCGGCGCTCTCCTGGCCGGCCGGGTCGCCGGAGGGTCCGAATCCTGCCTCCACCACGGTCGGCACCGGCGGGGCCGGTTGCTCCTCCGGGGGTGAGTTGGGCGAGCTGTGCCCAGGCGCCGGAGGCGTGGGCTCCGCGCCCTCCTCGGAGCACGGCTGAACCCAGAACACCTTGTGCTTGACGTCCGCCCCGATGGAGCCGGGCGCGTGGATCGTCAGCTTGACGTGATAGCCCTGCTGCGGGTGCGGGTCACCGGTGAACTCCAGCCGGTAGGTCTCGCGGGCGTCGACGTCCTTACCGCCGCCGGCGGGGTCCTCGCCGATGTACGGGGCGAGGTCACCGCTGGTCACGTCGAACGTGCCGTCCCCGGTCGGGTTGTGCAGGGTGAACTCGACGTCGGCGGCGTAGTCGTCGCCCTCGTCGTAGTTGTAGAAGTCGACGTTGAAGACGCAGTCGACATGCGGATCGTTGTTGGGGATGTCGTCAAGCTCTTCGTCGTTGACCTTGACGACGCCGTTGTTGCCGGGCGGGTCGCCAGGTTTCTGGTCTTCGGACGCGCCACCCCCGGGCGCGCCGGAGGCAACGGGTGCGGCGATGAGTAGGGAGACACCGATAGCGGATAGTGCGGCTGCTGCGGACGCCCACGGACGTGCCATGACGCGAATATTCCTTCCACCGAATGAATGCTGCGACGACGCGAGCGCGTCATTCACAACGCACACAACTGCGGCTCGCATTACACGAGCCGCGACCGGAAAGGACCCTACACCCATCTGGCCCGTCGAGGGGGATACGGCGTTTCCACCCGAAATAGGGATCTGCGGACAAACAAGTCGTGGCGACGCTCCCGAATTTTGCTGCGCACTCAGGATTTCTGGGGTGAAACCCGCCCCGAGCCGGGTGCCGTTGAGCCGACGTACCAGCGTGATCACCGGCTACGACCCCAACGATCCCCCCACGGCGTACGCGGTGGGCAACGTGGCCGACGACGACACCGCCGACCTCGACCCCGACGACTTGCGCGGCAAGCGCCTCGGCATCATCCGCCGGCCCATGTCCGGCGATGCCGGCACCTCGACCCTGAGGACGACGTCACCACGCGATCGGATGACGCGCCGTGATGGTGGGGGTACCCGTCGTACCCGCGAATGTGAGATCATCGCCAGGCTGATCTGACGTATTGGAGAGGGAATGAAACGAACTCGAGTCTTTGGTGCCGTCGTAGCAGGCTTCGCTCTCGCGCTGTCGTCGGTTGGATCGACCGCCGCGTTGGCCCGCGACAATCAGGGCAGGAGCGACGCGGCGCCCGGACAACTCCTCCCCGGGTTGTTCCCGTCGGAGATCGCCCTGCCGGACGGATTCCGACCCGAGGGCATCGCCACCGGTCCAGGCCCGGTCGCGTACTTCGGATCGCTGGGGGACGGCTCGATCTACCGCGCGAGTCTCCTGACCGGCGAGGGCGAGATCGTGAGTGAGGGCCCCGGCACACCGTCGGTCGGCATGAAGACCGACCTGCTCGGCCGCCTCTTCGTGGCCGGCGGCGACGCCGGAGACGCACGGGTGGTCGACACCAGGAGCGGTGACGTGCTGGAGAGCTACCAGCTCGCCGACGGCGCGGCCTTCGTCAACGACGTGATCGTGACCCACGATGCCGCGTGGTTCACCGATTCGGTCAACCCGGTGCTCTACAAGCTTCCACTGGGCCCGGGGTTGGGTCTGCCCAGCCCCGACGAGGCCGAGACCATCCCGCTGACCGGCGACATCGAGTGGGACCCGGAGGCGTTCAACGTCAACGGCATCGACACCACGCCCGATGGACAGGCCCTGATCATCGTGCAGTCGAACACCGGCATGCTGTTCCGCGTCGACCCGGCCACCGGCGAGACCACCACGATCGATCTCGGCGGAGAGTCGGTGCCCTCGGCCGACGGTCTCCTGCGCGAGGGCCTCACGCTGTACGCCGTACAGAACTTCCCCAATACGTTGGCCGTCATGCGGATCGACGCCGCGGGAACGGAGGCGACGCTCGAGGACAGCGTCACCGATCCGAGGTTCGACGTTCCGACGACCGTGGCGTCGTTCGGCTCCCGGCTGTACCTGCCCAACGCCCGCTTCAACACCCCACCGGAGCCGACCACTCCGTACTCCGTGGTGGCGATACCGCGCCCGTAGGTCCTCGAGACAGGTTCAGTACGACGGTTGAGCCCGGTGTGTAGCCGGGCTCAACCGTCGTACTCGACCGCCAGGTCACCCACGCCGTCGATGTGACCCTCCAGGCGATCGCCCCGCATGACCGGCCCGACTCCCTGCGGTGTGCCGGTCATGACGAGGTCGCCCGGCCGCAGCGCGACCAGGCTGCTCAGGTAGCTGATGGTCTCGGGCACGTTCCAGATCTGCTGGCTGAGGTCGCCCTCCTGGCGTAGCTCGCCGTTGATCCGCAACCAGATCGCACCTTCGCTCGGATGCCCGACCTCGGCCACCGGACGGATCGGGCCGATCGGTGCGGAGCGATCGAACCCTTTGGCCATGTCCCAGGGACGGCCGGCCTGCTTGGCCACGGCCTGCAGGTCGCGGCGGGTCATGTCGAGCCCGACGGCGTACCCGAAGACGTGGTCGAGGGCCTCGTCCACCGCGATCTCCTGCCCGCCCTCTGCGAGCGCCACCACCAGCTCGATCTCATGGTGCAAATCCTGGGTGTGGATGGGGAACGGCAACCTGCTTCCGGTCGGTACCACGGCGTCTGCGGGCTTCATGAAGAAGAACGGCGGCTCGCGAACCGGGTCGTGGCCCATCTCCACGGCGTGCTCGGCATAGTTGCGGCCCACGCAGAACACCCGGGCCACCGGGAAGGTCGCGTCCGTGCCGTCGACGGCCACGGTCGTCACGACCGGCGCTGCGATGGCGTAGCTCGTCGCCTGATCACCGGCTGGAGGCATAGAAGGACACCTTTCGTTCGAAGTAGGCCACCGCCTCCGACGCGAGGAAGGCGAAGGTGAACAGCACGATCAGCAGAGCCCAGAACTGCGGCATCAGGAAGCTCCGAGAGTACAGCTCGAACAGGTAGCCGACCCCGACGACCGCGATCAGCAGCTGCCCGATGACGACGCCCTTCATGCCGCGGATGAGTCCGAGGCGGATGCCGGCCAGCAGCTCGGGCAGCGCCGCCCGAAGCAGGATCTGGAAGTAGAGCGCGCGTTTGGAGGCGCCGAAGGAGCGGGCCATCTCCACCAGCGACGAGCTGACCCGTTCGACACCGACCTGCGTGTCGAGCGCGATCACCCAGACCGAGAACAGGAAGACGGTGGCGATCATCGTCGGCAGGCCGAAGCCGAGCAGCGCCATGAGGGCCGGCACGATCGCGGTCAGCGGCGAGCTCTCGAAGATGTTCACCCACATCCCCATCAGCGAGCCCACGGCGCGGTTGCGGCCCATCGCGAAGCCCACACCGAAGCCGAGGACGAACGACAGCGCCATTCCGATCACGAATGCTTGCAGCGTGATCGTCGCGGCCTCGACGAAATCCGCCGTCGGGACGACCTCGCGGAACGCGAGGAGTACGTCGGTGAACGGCGGGATCAGCGACACCAGCTCGAGCCGGCCGATCACCTCCCACAGGGCGAACCACACCAGCAGCGAGAACGCCATCGGAACTCGGTAACCACGCAGCTCCATCGTCACGTCTCCAGATAGCCCTGCAGCTCGGCCCAGATCCGCTCGACCCAGTCGAGGTAGGCCGGACTGCGCCGGATGTGGTCGGAGCCGCCGCTGCGATCGACGCCGGGACGCACGACCTTCGACACCTGGGACGGCGCTCGGGTCATGATGACGATCTGGTCGGATACGTAGACCGCCTCCTCGATGGAGTGCGTGACGAAGATGACGGTCTTGTTCTCCTCACTCAGCAACCGCAGGAGGTCCTCTTGGAACTTGCGGCGGATCTGCTCGTCGACCGACGCGAAGGGCTCGTCCATGAGCAGGATCTCGGCATCGACGGCGAGGGCCCGGGCCAGACCGACCCGTTGCCGCATGCCGCCGGACAGCTGGTGGGGGTAGGCGTCCTCGAAGCCGGCCAGGCCGACCTTGACGACGTACTCCCGTGCGGTCTCCTCGCGCTCCTTGCGGGGGACGCCGCGCAGCTCCAGTCCGAAGGCGGCGTTGCGGAGTACGGTCGCCCACGGCATGAGCGCGAAGTCCTGGAACACGAACGCCCGGTCCGGGCCCGGCTCGGTGACCGGGGTGCCGTCGACCTCGACCAGACCCGACGTCGCGTCGACCAGGCCGGCGATGATCTTCAGCGTCGTGGTCTTGCCACACCCGCTGGGTCCGATGATGCTGGTCAGCTCGCCCCTGGGGATGTCGAACGTGACGCCGTCCAGGGCCCGTACCCCGCCGGCGAAGACCTTGGCCAGGTCGACGACGCGGACGGCGGGTCCCCCGGGGTCTCGTACCCCGTCGGACATGGTCGGCTCGGATGTCGGACTTGTTCGGTTGGTCATGCCGGCCTCATCTCGGGACGGAACAGGCGCAGCTCCAGGCGCTGCAGCAGCGTCACGCTGACACTCGCGACCACGATGATCGACAGGATGGACGCGAACATGCGGGGATAGTCGGCCACCGATCGGTAGAACGTGATCAGGTCGCCGACACCGGTCGGCGTGATCAGCAGCTCGGCCAGCACAGCGCCGGTGAAGCCCTGGGCGAGCCCGAGCCGCAGTCCGGCGAAGATCAGCCCGCTGCCGGCCGGGATCACGATCTTCCAGATGCGCTTCCAGCGGCTGGCCAGGAAGGCGTCGCTCATCTCCAGCAGGGACCGCGGTGTGTTGGCGATTCCGCGGTACGAGTTGAGCACGATGACCGGTGCACTGAGCAGTACGACGGCGAACACCTTCGCCGCGAACCCGATGCCGTAGATGTACGTGATCAGCGGGACGATCGCGGCCGACGGCGAGGCCTGCAGCACGATGAAGACCGGGAGTCCGAGCCACTCGGTACGCGGGGAGAGTCCCATGACCAGCCCGGCCAGGACACCGCCGACCCCGGTGAGCGCCACGCCCACGATCAGCGGGCCGGCAGTCTCGGCGTACGCGCCGGCGAACGTGCCGTCGGCGATCATCCCGCCGAACGCGACCAGCGTCTCGCTGCACTTGGGAAACGCGATGCTGACCGGGACCGTGCCGCCCCACTCCCACAGCCCGAGCACGAACGCGATCGAGGCGGCACGCAGCACCCAGGGCCGACCGGCCGCGGCGGCCGCCATACGGCCGCCGCGGCCCTTGAGCAGTACTGCCACCCTCAGTTGCCCGATTCCGCGAGCGCGTCCTGGGCCTCCTGCGCCGGGCCGAGATCCCAGAAGTCCTCGACCTGCAGCTCCTCCGGCTCGCCCGAGAGCTGGCCGGCCTCGTGGTAGAACACGAAGTCGTCCTGCACCACAGCCTCACCGCCGCAGTCCTGGGTGAACAACCCCTCCTCGGCGCCCTGCTCGTAGTAGGGAAGCAGCTGCTCCTCGAGCTCCGCCGGCAGGTCGCTCAGCAGGCCGAGCTCCTCCCGCTGCTCCTGGACGAACGCGGGATCGTCGACCATGGATCGCCATACCGTGAGGATCTCCTCGAGCAGGATCTGGACGGTTTCCTGGTTGGCCTCCATCCATTCAGTGTTGCCGAAGATCACCTCGTCGCTCGCCTTCATATCCGGCGTGGGCAGCTCGTGGAACGTGCCCGGCGACTCGGCCATCACGAAGTTCCGGTTCGGGATGTCGAGGACGGTCGCCTTCACGTTGCCACGGAGCAAAGCGGTCGCGCGCACCTCGGAGCCCTCCACATAGCTGATCTTCCCGAACTCGATGCCCTCCTCCTGCTCCACAATCCTCGCCAGCGCCTCGGTCGTGGAACCGCGCGAGTGCACGGTGAACGTCTCGCCGTCCATGGACTGCCAGTCCGGGTACTCGCTCTCGTCCGCCACGACGAAGAAGCGGGCGGCCTGCAGCTGGCAGAAGATCCGCAGTGGTGCGTCGGATCCCTCGATCAGGGCATACGGCGCTCCGAGCCCCACGTCTGCCTGGCCGCTGACCACGGCCTGGTTCGCGAGATCCTCGTCGGCGAGCTCGATCAGCTCGACGTCGGTCCCGCGCTCGCGCACCCGTTCCATGGCGATGAACAGCGCGAGCGTCTCCACCGACTCGATGTCGCCGAGCGCCACCCGGATGCTGCCACCACCTTCTTCCCCTTCTTCTGCATCACCTGAGCCGTCGCCGCCGCACGCGGTGACCGCGAGCATCAACGCCGCGACCAGTGCCCAGAACCTCGTCATCCCTGACTCCAATCGAAAGGTCCCCGTTGTCGGAAGACCCACGCCACCGGCCACCTCGGCCGGACGGCTGTGGATGGTTGGCTCAAGAGGCAACATATCTGATATGAATTCCGGTGGCAATGGTGCCGCAGTCCATCTCCAGGACGACGTCGCCGGCGGCGCAACGGAGAGCCGATCACGGAGCGTATCTGATATTTTTACTAGTTCTACACGAGGAGCGCTGCCGTGGCCGACCTGAAGTCGCAGACGATCTACCGCGCGCTGCGCGAGCGGATCCTGTCCAACGACATCGAGCCCGGCGCCCGGCTGGTGCTCCGCGAGATCGCGCACCAGTACCAGGCCAGCGACATCCCGGCCCGCGAGGCGCTACGGATGCTGGAGCGTGACGGTCTGGTGGAGACGGTCCCCTATCGCGGCGCGCGGGTGACCACGCTGACCACGCGGGAGGTCGAGGAGACCTACTTCATCCGCTCGCACCTGGAGAGCATCGCCACCGGCCTGGCCGCGGAGCGCATCACCGAGTCAGCGCTCGACGATCTCGATGTGCTGATGGAACGGATGCGCGCGGCCGTCGACGCGGAGGACGGTCCCGGGTTCTCCGACCTCAACCATGAGTTCCACCAGACCATCGTCGCCGCCTGCGGCAACGAGATGCTACGTGAGCTGACCATGGACATCTGGCAACGCCATTCCGGGTTCCAGCGGGTGTTCCGGATGGTGCCGAAGCGGATCGCGATCTCGCAGGCCGAACACGAGGGGATCATGGCCGCGCTTCGCGCTCGGGACACGGAACGCGCCTCGAAGCTGGCGTTGTGGCACAAGCGCTCGGTCGGTGAGAGCGTCGGCCGGATGGTCGACGACTCCGAGGAGCGCGAGGCGGAGGCGCCCGGGTGAACCCGGTCAGGCCGTCGTCTCCCGGCGTGTCCCGGGCCCGGGTAGCCACGCACCTCGTCGTTCGTCGTCCAGCGTGCCGTGCTCGGCGACCGTCGCACCGCGCAGGATCGTGCGTACCACTCGTCCCTGGAAGGTACGTCCGGAGTACGGCGTCCACCCGGCCTTGGACTCGATGTCGGCCTCACTCGCCTGCCACACCTGTGACGGGTCCACCAGGGCGAGGTCGGCGTCGAAGCCGACCCGGATGGCGCCCTTGCGCGGCCAGAGCCCGTACCTGCGGGCGGGCATCTCCGCGTACGTCCGCGCGATGTCCTCCCATGCCAGATGACCTCGCGCGACGGCATCGATGAGCGCCGGGAACGTGGTGTCCAGGCCGGGAAGGCCGAACGGCACGTCCCAGATGCTCCCGCAGGCCTTCTGCTCCGCGGTCGAGGGAGCGTGATCCGACGAGACATGGGTCAACGTCTCGTCCCGCAGCAGCGACCACATCTCCGCCTCGTCGTGGTCGTGCCGGGCCCGGGCAGGCGGGGTGAACTTCCGCCGGCCACCGTGATCGAGCGCCTCGTCGTCGCGCAGCAGGAAGTACTGCGGACAGGCCTCCGCCGCAATGTCGGCGCCGCGACGGCGCTCATCGGTGACATACCGGGCGACCTCGGGGTGACTGACGTGGGCGATGGTCGCGGAAGCACGCGTACGTCGTACGAGAATGGCCGCGGTGGACGCGGCGACGACCTCGGCATCGCGACTCCGCCACTCCGACAGGATGCCGTTGTCCTCCCGCATCTCCTCTTGCAGGCGTTCTTCGTCGGCCGCGGTCATCGACTCGTCCTCGCAGTGGATGAGGCTCATCGCCCCGATGTCGGACGTCGCGCGCAGATGGGTGACCAGCGCCGCAGCGGTGTGGCCGGGCACGCCGTGCGTTGTGCAGGTGAACACCTTGAAGAACGCGACTCCGGCCGCCCACAGGTGAGGCACGTGCTCGGTGTACCCCGGCCACGCATGGGCGGCGAGGCCGAAGTCGACATGCGAGCGGCCGTCCAGGTACTTGACCTTCGCGTGGAGGTCCTCGACCGTGCGCACGGGTTCGGCGTGCGTGTGTTCGACGATCGTCGTGACGCCGGCGCGCGCCGCGGCCCTCGTGCCGGCCGGGAAGTCCTCCCGCTCGGTCGCTCCCGGATCCATCAGGTGCACATGCGTGTCGACGCCGCCCGGCAGCGCGACCAGCCCGGCGGCGTCGACGGTGGTGCGGGCGGTCGGGCGCTCCGGCCCGACGTAGGCGATCTTCCCGCCGGCGATCCCGATGTTGAGCCTGCTCCGGCCGCGCGACGAGACCACAGTGCTCCCGACGATGCAGCTGTCGTACTCCGCCACACGCACCTCCAGATCGCCGATCCCATAAAATGTGCTGGCCCATGAGCCTACGGCCGGTTCCAACGTCCGCTCAACAGATGGGGTGAGTCGTGCCCGTTGACGAGAACAGCCGCGTGGTCGCGTTCGGATCGCTCGGCGGCACCATCACGATGACCAGGTCGGCGTCCTCCGGCGGGATCGAGCCGAGCCTGAACGCCGGCGACCTGCTGGCGTCGGTTCCGGGGCTGGCCGAGGTCGCGGACATACGGCCCGCGACCCTGGCGAGCGTTCCGGGCGCGTCCCTGCGGCCGGACGACGTGCTGGCCGCACTGGACTGGGCGCGCACGCAGGTCGAGACGGGAGCGCGAGGCGTGGTGCTGGCCCAAGGCACGGACACCATCGAGGAGACCGCGTACCTCGCCGAGCTGTATTGGGACCGCCCCGAGCCGCTGGTCGTCACCGGAGCCATGCGGGGTCCGGGTCAGATGCCGGCGGACGGGCCGGCGAACCTCCTCGCCGCCTGCCAGGTGGCGCTGGCGCCGGCTGCGCGTGACATCGGCGTGCTCGTGGTGCTCGACGGCACGGCGCACATGGCCACGCGGGTACGCAAGACGCACAGCACCGCGCTCAACGCCGGCCGGTCCCCCGACGGCGGACCGGCCGGCGGCATCGTGGAGGGCGACGTCTGGCTTCGGCCGGAGCGCCGGGTCGGCGCTCCGCTGGATCGCCCGACATCCGACGCGTACGTCCCGATGCTCGAGACGTACCTCGGCGACGACGGCTCGGTTCTGCGCACGCTGCTGGCGGCCGGGCTCGACGGTGTCGCGGTCGGGGGGTTCGGCGTCGCCCACACCTCCACCGGCCTGGCCGACCGGCTCGCGGCCGCGGCGCGGACGGTACCCGTCGTTGTCAGCACCCGCACCGGGAGCGGCGGCACGTTGAGCCGCACGTACGGATTCCAGGGATCGGAGATCGATCTGCAGTCCCGCGGCGTGATCCTCAGTGGTGCTCTGGATACGCGAAAGTCGCGCCTGCTGCTGTGGGCGCTCCTGTCCTGCGGTGCATCGGCGGAGCGAGTCCGGTCCGAGTTCGCGAGCCGCGGGCGACGGTGACTCAGCGGCGTCGCGAGACGACGGCGTACCCGGCCGGGCCTCGGCGGTCAGCCGTCCCGGGCGCCCAGGACGCTGCGGAGGACCGCGGGATCCTTGCTGACGACTCCCCCGACTCCGAGGCGGCGCGCGTCCGCCAGCGCCTGCCGGGTGTCCACCGGCCAGGTGAGCACGACGTTGCTACGCCGGCACAGCTCCGCCACGACGGCCGGGGTGAGCAGGCGGCGGTGGACGTTGACGCCGTACGCCGGCTCCTCGAGAAGCCGGGCGCGCAACCTGCGCAGCCCGCGCCGGCTGCCGGCCGAGAGCACGACCCGCACCCGCGGGAGCCGGCCGAAGGCGCCGAGCATCCACCAGTGCTGTGTGCATACCGTGAATGCCGCCCTCGGAGCCAGCTCGTCGAGGACCGAGGCGACCCGGTCGGCGAGCCGGGGATGGACGCCCTTGAGGTCGAGCATCAGCCGGGGGTCGCCGTTCAGTGCCTCGAGCAGCTCCCGAAGCTCGAACACCCGGCCGTTCCTCCGACGTACCGGCTCCCGGCGCTCCCACAACCACCAGGGTCCGAGCGACTTCTCGTGCCGCACCTCGAGCCGGCCACGGAAGGCGTGGACGTCCGCCTCGACGAGGTCCACCCCGGTGTCGAGGGCGGCGCGCAGCGACGTCGGGTCGTTCGCGGCCCGGTGGGCGACGGCGAGCAGGTGCCCGGTCACGTCGACGAGACGCCCGGCATCGGCCCTGAACCGGCGAACCAGCCACGCCGGCTCACGAGCAGGCTCCCACCGCCGATCAGCAGGGCGGGAGCCCACGCGAGAAGGGCGGTCAGCGCGACCGCCCCGAGCGCCGCGGTCCACGACACTCCGATCGCGGCCAGCCCGGCGACCAGCGCACCCTCACGCGGGCTCGCCCCATGGACGCCCGGCAGCACGCCGGCGATCTGGCTGGCCCCGAACACCGCGAGCAGCTGGAACGCCGACACCGAGTCCCCGACCGCCTTGATGGCCCCGATCAGCAGGCAGACGATGGTGAACTGGTAGCCGACCGACAACAGCACCCCGGTCGCGAACACCCGCGGGGACGGCCACGGCCACCGGGACGCGAGGTCCGGACGCCTGCGGCCCACCATGAGGGCCACCAGCAGAACCACACCCGCGCCGCCGAGCGCGGCACCGAGCACGACCGGCGGCAGCGTCACGCCGCACACCGCCACGGCCACCACCAGCCCGACCGCGCCCACGAAACGGTCGAGGGCCACCTCGGCGACGGCCGCCGTACGGCGGATGCCGACGCCATGCAGCCGGTGGATCCTCCAGAGGTCGGCTCCGGCATGCGCCGGCGAGACCAGGCCGAGCAGTTCGCTCTCGGCGTACGCCCGGATGTGCCAGAACCGGCGGCATCCGCTGGCGGAGAGCACGTGCCAGCGCAGCGGGCACAGGACGTACTTCCCGAACGCGAAGAGCGCCAGCCCCGTGAGCGCCGGCATGATCGACGCGTCCGGGACCCGATCGACGTTCCACAGCGAGATCATCACGGCGCAGGCGAGGGCGGCGGCCCTGAGGGCGCGGTTGGCGACGACGGCCCGGCCGATCCGGAGCAGCCCGCGGAGCTGGCGCGGCGGCTGCTCGGGCTCCTGCGTCCGCTGCGGTAGCCCGACGGTGATCGGGTTCGGGCCGGCAGCCTCCTCTGGAGATCGGGCTCGATCCACCAGTGCTCCTTCTGGGCGTCGGACGCCCACCTGGATCCCGTCTGCCTCGGCCCCGCTGCGAGATCTCCGTCTGTTCACCTTGAGGTCAGGACTGTAATCCGCGTGGCAGGCGCCACGCACCCCGCGTGAAGCAAAATGTGCTCACAGTGGCGGATGTGGTCGAGATGGCGCACGGCAGGCGGCGGCTTCCGCGCTCGGTCACCGGTCTCGCGAAGGTCTCCACGGGAGCGCGACCACCACCCAGGTCAGCAGGGCCGGGACCACGAAGATCAGGAATGCGTGGTCCCAGCCGAGTCGCCCGGCCGCCTGGACCGTGAGGAGTGGCGCCAGCAGCCCGGCGATCCCCCATCCGGTGAAGATCGCGCCGTACGTCGCGCCGAGGCGTTCGGCGGCGATCGTGTCGGCGGTCGCCGCCGGGACGAGTACGGACAGCGCGCCGTACTGCGTCCCGAGCGCAAGCAGCGCGGCAAGCACGGTCGGGCGGTGGTCCGCGGTCGCCAGCACGACGCAGGTCGCCACCAGCAGAGCCGCGTTGCCGTGCAGAGCGCGCGGACGCCCGATCCGGTCCGACACCGGCCCCGCCAGCAGCCGCCCGGCGAGGTTCCCGGCACTCAGCAGCGACACACCCAGCGCCGCGGCGCGTGCGCCGGTGGTGAGCTCGCCGGCATGTCCGAACGCGGCGAGGCACGGCCCGCTGCCGAGCCCGAAGACCATCCACAGGCGCACCGTGTTCCGGGTGAGGACGGGACCGTGCCGGCCGGTTCGGGACCGGCACGGCGGCGGATCCGGTGACAGCAGCCCGGCGGCGGTGCCGAGTACGACGGCCGTGAGCGCGGCCAGCACCACGAACGTCCCCGACCGTCCGACGAGATCCAGGAGGACGGCCGCCACCGGCGCGATGACGATCGTGCCGCCCGCGTACGCACTGACGACCAGCGCCAGGACGAGACCGCGCCGCGCCGCGACGGTCCCTGCAGCCCGGACCGCGCAGGCGTACCCCATTCCGGTCGACAGGCCCAGTACGACGCCGAACGCGACCACCACGGCCGCGACCGAACCGGCCGCCGCGGTGCCGAGAAGTCCGCAGACGGCGCCGAACGCACTCACCACGGCGAGCCGGCGCGGGGAGACCAGGTCCGCGGCATATCCCCCGCCCAGCACGCCCGCCGTGAACCCGACCAGCCCCACCGAGAACACGATGGTCAATGCGGAACCGCTCACCCGAAGGTCCCGGCTCAGCTCAGGGACGAACACCCCCCAGGCGAACAGCGAGCTGACCGCGAGGTCGAGAAGCACTGCCCCCGCGACCGTCCGCCGCTCCCGACGGCCCAGCCGCCGCCGTGGCGTACCCGACCTCGAACCCATCGGGAACCATCATCGCCCCCATCGTCCGGCTCCTCGGAGGCCGGCGACCGCACCCCGGCCATCGCCCGGCACACCGACCTGTGGCACGAGGTAGTGCTCGCGGAAGGGGCGGCCGGAATCTGCCACGATGGGTTGCGTGAGGTCCGCGGTCACAGTCGCCAGCGTTCTGGTGCTGACGATCGCGGGATGCTCCGACGGGGAGTCCGAGGATTCGCCGTCGCAACCGGACGAGACCGCCGCCGAGCCGATCGAGGAACAGACCTCGCCGTCCGAGCCGGACCCGCCGCCCAACCGAGAGCCGACCACTCCTACTTCCACTCCCACTTCCACTCCCGAGAACGAGGGATCCCCGCGCCCGCGGGTCACCGGCGTCGTCGCCACCGGGCTCGAGGTGCCCTGGGGTATCGCCTTCCTGCCCGACGACTCCGCCCTGGTGGCCGAGCGGATCGACGGCACCATCTCGCGGATCACCCCGTCCGGTCGGGTGCGCGAGATCGGCACGGTTCCGGGCGTGAACCCGATCGGCGAGGGCGGCCTGCTCGGTCTGGCGGTATCGCCGAGGTATGCCCGAGACCACCGGATCTTCGCCTACCTGACCACGGATCAGGACAACCGGGTGGTGTCGATGAGGTACGCCGGAGGGCGGCTCGGCCCGCCGCGCGAGGTGCTCACCGGCATTCCGTTCGGCAGCAACCACAATGGCGGCCGGCTGGCGTTCGGGCCGGACGGCAAGCTGTACGTGTCGACCGGCGAGGCCGGCGTACGGGGGCTCTCCCAGGACCCCGGCTCGCTCGGCGGCAAGATCCTGCGGATCAACCCGAACGGCTCCATACCGGCCGACAACCCGGATCCGGGCTCGCCGATCTGGACCTCGGGACACCGCAACGTGCAAGGCCTCGCATTCGACGACGCGGATCGACTGTGGGCTTCGGAGTTCGGCGACGACCTCTGGGACGAGCTCAACCTGATCAGGAAGGGTCGGAACTACGGCTGGCCGCGGACCGAGGGCAGGTCGAACCTCCGGCGGTTCACCGACCCGCTCGCCCAGTGGAACCCGGACAACGCCTCTCCCTCCGGACTGGCGTACGCCGACGGCTCCCTGTGGGGAGCCGCCCTGGAGGGAGAGCGGCTCTGGCGGGTCCCGGTGCGCAAGGGCGGATCGGTCGGCACCCCCAAGGCATTCCTCAACGGGCGGTACGGCCGGCTCCGCACCGCGGTCGTCGCACCGGACGGCAGCCTGTGGCTGGCGACCAGCAACCGCGACGGCCGCGGCCTCCCGCGGCCGCAGGACGACCGCATCATCCGCGTCGTCCTCCGATAGCGACTCCCATCCCCCTTTCGCGCCGAGATTGCACATCTGGCCATTCGCGGGGGTCGAAAGACTTGAACGTCACGGGACGTGAGGTTCTAGCGTCGTACCCGATGAACCAGAACACGAACGGAAACCTGAAGGTCGGCGAGCTTGCTAGGGCGACCGGGTTGACCGTACGCACGCTCCACTACTACGACGAGATCGGTCTCCTGGAACCGTCGGACCGGAGCCCCAGCGGCCACCGGCTGTACTCCTCGGACGACGTCCAGCGGCTCTACCGGATCGGCCTGCTCCGGCGCCTGGGACTCCGCCTCGACGAGATCGGCAAGGCCCTGGAGGACTCGGCGTGGGACCTGCGTACCGCCATGAACCGGCACATCGACCAGCTGGACCGGCAGCTCGCGCTGAGCCACCGGCTGCGCCTGCGGCTCGCCACCATGGTGACGACGATCGCGGAGCGCGGCGAACCACCCACCCAGGAACTGCTCGAGGCATTGGAGGAGATGACCATGCTCGACACCAAGGCTCAACGCCGGGTCCCATGGCTGATCTACGCCGACATCGAGGCCGCGCACGACTACCTCGTCGAGGTGTTCGGCCTGGAGGCCGGGCGACTCGAGCGCGACGACGACGGCAGCGTCGTCCACGGTGAGGTGACCGCCGGAGACGGCGTCATCTGGCTGCACCGGATCGCCCCGGAGTTCGGGCTGGAGTCACCGAAGACCGCCGGGCACGACACCGTCGGCATGTCGGTCATGGTCGAGGACGTCGACGCGCACTACGCACACGCCAAGGACGCCGGCGCGACCATCGTGTACGAGCCCACGGACATGCCGTACGGCTTCCGGGAGTACGGCGCCCGCGACCTGGAGAACCGGCTCTGGTCCTTCATGACGCCGCTCGACTGATCAGCCCGCACACGGGCACCGCCGGCCCGCGGACAGATGTGGACCCAATCTCGGGCTCCGGTGTCAACCAGCTGTGGGCGTGACCGGCTGCGGGCTCGGACCCAGGGC
>WHTJ01000051.1:17299-32664 GCA_009377795.1 Propionibacteriales bacterium
CTCGCCGTACCGTCCTCTCCTCGCCGTACCGTCCTCTGCTCGCCTGGTTGCCGCCTGGCGCCCGAAATGTTCCTGATGTGGCACGGTTCGACGAGCAAACCGCACGCCAGCGAGCAAGATGACGCGAGTTCCGGCCCCTGACCCCTCCCTCGGGGTGCGGCCTGATGTGCAATCTCGGCGCGAGGGGTGCGGCTGCCCGAGGGCGTGGGTCAGGAGAGCCGTTCCAGGATGAGCTCGCGGACCCGGGAGGCGTCGGCCTGACCGCGCATCTCCTTCATCACCGCACCGATCAGGGCGCCCGCGGCGGCCGTCTTGCCGCCCCGTACCTTCTCCGCCACATCAGGGTTGGCCTCGATCGCCCGGTCGACTGCCGTTCCCAGGGCCGCGTCGTCCGACACCACCTCGAGGCCACGAGCGGTGACCACCTCCTCCGGCGTGCCCTCCCCCGCCAGCACACCGTCGAGCACCTCGCGGGCCAGCTTGTCGTTGACCCGGCCGGCGTCGACGAGCCCTTGCACCTCGGCGACCTGCCCGGGAGTGATCGGCAGTGCGGTCAGCTCGACACCCTGCTCGTTGGCCCGGCGGGCCAGCTCGGACAGCCACCACTTCCTGGCCGCCTGCGGCGTCGAGCCCGCGGCCACGGTCTGCTCGATCGACAGCAGGGCCCCGGCGCCGACCACGTCGCGCATCTCCAGATCCGAGAACCCCCACTCGGCCTGCAACCGAGCACGATGCTCACGCGGCGGCTCCGGCAGGGTCGCACGCAGCTCCCCGATCCACTCCCGGCTCGGCGCCAGCGGCACGAGATCGGGCTCGGGGAAGTAGCGGTAGTCCTCGGCCTGCTCCTTGCTGCGCCCCGACGTGGTGACACCGGTGTCCTCGTGCCAGTGCCGGGTCTCCTGTACGACGCGATCTCCGGCGGCCAGCGCAGCGGCCTGCCGGCAGATCTCGTACCGCACCGCCCGTTCGACCGAGCGCAGCGAGTTGACGTTCTTCGTCTCGGTGCGAAGCCCGTACGCATCCTGGCCATGCGGTCGCAGGGAAAGGTTCACGTCGCAGCGCAGAGACCCCTGCTCCATGCGTACGTCGGAAACTCCCAGCGCCAGAAGCAGTTCGCGCAGATGCGCGACATACGCCCGCGCGACCGCGGGCGCCTTCGCGACCGCGCCCTCGATCGGTTTGGTCACGATCTCGATCAACGGGATCCCGGCCCGGTTGTAGTCGACCAGCGAGTACTGCGCACCGTGGATCCGGCCGGTGGACCCGCCGACATGCAGAGACTTGCCGGTGTCCTCCTCCATGTGCGCGCGTTCGATCCCGATCCGGAACAGCTCGCCGTCGACGTCCAACTCGGTCCATCCGTCGAACGCGATCGGCTCGTCGTACTGGCTGGTCTGGAAGTTCTTCGGCATGTCCGGGTAGAAGTAGTTCTTCCGGGCGAACCTGCACCACGGCGCGATCTCGCAGCTGAGCGCGAGCCCGATCCGGATCGCGGACTCGACCGCCGTCCGGTTGATCACCGGCAGCGAGCCCGGCAGGCCGAGGCACACCGGGCACACCTGCGTGTTCGGATCCGCGCCGAACTCCGTCGAGCACCCGCAGAACATCTTCGACGCGGTGTTGAGCTCGACATGGACCTCGAGGCCCATCACCGGGTCGTACGCCGCGACCGCGTCGTCGTACGACAGCAACTCATCGGTCACGGTCACGTGCGCACCTCCAGCTTCGGCACCCGATCGAGCAGTGGCCCGGCCCAGCGCTCCTGCAGCATGGTCTCGAGCGCTCCACCGACCCGGTAGAGCCGGTCGTCGGCCATCGCCGGTGCCAGCACCTGCAACCCGGCGGGCAGGCCGTCCTCATCGGCCAGGCCGCTGGGGAGGGAGATCCCCGGCACGCCCGCGAGGCTGGCCGGGACGGTCGCGATGTCGTTGAGATACATCGCCAGCGGGTCGTCGAGCTTCTCCCCGATCTTGAACGCGGTCGTGGGCGCGGTAGGCGAGACGAGTACGTCGGCCTTCTCGAACGCCGCCGTGAAATCGCGCGCGATCAGCGTGCGTACCTTCTGCGCCTGCCCGTAGTAGGCGTCGTAATAGCCGCTGGACAACGCGTACGTGCCGAGGATGATGCGCCGCTTGACCTCGGGGCCGAAGCCGGCCTCGCGGGTCGCGTTCATGACCTGCTCGGCACTCGGCGCGTCCACGCCCTCCGGGAGCACCCGCAGGCCGTACCGCATGGCGTCGAACCGCGCCAGGTTGCTCGACGCCTCGCTCGGCAGGATGAGGTAGTACGCCGCGAGCCCGTACACGAAGTGCGGGCAGGAGACCTCGACAACCTCGGCTCCGGCCTCGATCATCAGCTTCACGGCGTCGTCGAAACGGGCCAGGACCCCGGACTGGTACCCCTCGCCGCCGAGCTCCTTCACCACCCCGACCCGCAGCCCGCTCAGGTCGGCGTTGCGCACCGCCTCGACCACGGGCGGCAGCGGCCGGTCGATCGACGTCGAGTCCAGCGGGTCGTGACCGCCGATCACCTCGTGCAGCAGCGCGGCGTCGAGCACGGTCCGTGCGACCGGGCCGGCCTGGTCGAGACTGCTCGCGAGCGCGACGAGACCGTAGCGGGAGACGCCGCCGTACGTCGGCTTGACGCCGACCGTCCCGGTGACCGCGCCCGGCTGCCGGATCGATCCGCCGGTGTCGGTGCCGACCGCCAGCGGCGCCTCGCCGGCGGCCACTGCGGCGGCGGACCCGCCGCCCGAGCCGCCGGGGATGCGTTCGAGGTCCCACGGGTTCCGGGTCGGGCCGTAACCGGAGTGCTCGGTCGACGAGCCCATCGCGAACTCGTCCATGTTGGTCTTTCCCAGGATGGGCAGGCCGGCCTTGCGCAGCCGCGAGACGACGGTGGCATCGTACGGCGGGACCCAGCCCTCGAGGATGCGCGACCCACATGTGGTCGGGATCCCGGCGGTCGTGAAGACGTCCTTGACCGCGACCGGCACGCCGTCGAGGGACGAGGCGGACTCCCCGGCCGAACGCCGGGCGTCGGCCGCGCGGGCCGCCTCCAGGGCGACCTCGCCGGAGACGTGCAGGAACGCGTGCACGCCGGTGTCGACGTCGTAGATCCGGTTCAGGTGCGCCTGGGTGACCTCGACCGAGGAGACCGCGCCGGAGCGGATCGCCTGGGCGAGGTCGGCGGCGCCCATCCGGGTGAGCTCGCTCATCAGGCCTCCTCGTCCAGGATCCGCGGCACCCGGAAGCGGCTCTGGTCGGCGTCCGGCGCACCGGCCAGCGCCTCCTCGGCGGTCAGGCACGGCCGCACCTCGTCGTCCCGGAAGACGTTCGTCAGCGGGACGGCGTGCGAGGTGGGTTCGATGTCCTGCGCGGCGACTTCCTTCACCGCGGCGACGGATTCCAGGATCACCGCGAGCTGCGGCGCCAGGTGGTCGAGCTCCTCGTCGGTGAGGTCGATGCGAGCCAGGCGAGCCAGGTAGGCGACCTCGTCTCGGGTGATGGAAGCGGGTTCATCGGGCATTGGTGGTTGCTCGCTGGTTCGGTTCGTCGTATGTGACCGCCCAATCCTAGTAGCCGGGCGGCGAACCGGCTCAACGCGCGGGTCGGGCGTCTAGCCTGACTCGCGTGCGGCGTCCGGCCCCTCGTCGAGCAGCACCCGGAAGCCGTCCTCGTCGAGGATGGGTACGCCGAGCTGCTCCGCCTTGTCGCGCTTGGAACCCGCGCTCTCCCCGGCCACCACGAAGTCGGTCTTCTTCGACACCGACCCGCTCGCCTTGCCTCCGCGCCCGGTGATCGCCTCCTTGGCCTGGTCCCGGGAGAAGCCCTCCAACGAACCGGTCACCACCACGGTCATGCCCTCGAGCGTGCGCGGCGTCGACTCGTCGCGCTCGTCCTCCATCCGCACGCCCGCCGCCCGCCATTTCTCCACGACCTCGCGGTGCCAGTCGACGGTGAACCACTCGCGCACGGCGTCGGCGATCGTCGGCCCGACCCCGTCGACCGTGGCGATATCCTCCGCCTCCTCCGCCGCCTCACGGATCGCGTCGAGCGAGCCGAAATGCCGGGCCAGCGCCTGCGCCGCGGTCGGGCCGACATGCCGGATGGACAGCGCGACCAGCACCCGCCACAGCGGCTGCTCCTTCGCGGTCTCGAGATTGGCCAGCAGCCGCCCACCGTTCGCGGAGAGCTCGCCGTCCTTCTTGGTGAACAGCGGAACCGTGAGCAGCGCGTCCGTATCGAGCGCGAACACGTCACCCTCGTCGTGCATCACACCCGCCTCCAGCAGGGCGACCGCGGCCTCGTACCCCAGCACCTCGATGTCGAACGCCCCCCGGCCCGCGACGTGGAACAGGCGCTCGCGAAGCTGCGCCGGACACGAGCGGGCGTTGGGACAGCGGATGTCCGCATCGCCCTCCTTCTCGTACCGGAGGGTGGTGCCGCACTCGGGGCACTCGGTCGGCATCACGAAGTCGCGCTCGCCGCCGTCGCGCAGGTCGACGACCGGGCTCACCACCTCGGGGATCACGTCGCCGGCCTTGCGCAGGACGACGGTGTCGCCGATCAGCACGCCCTTGCGCTTGACCTCCTGGGCGTTGTGCAGGGTGGCCATCTCGACGGTGGAGCCGGACACGCGGACCGGCTCCATCACGGCGTACGGCGTCACCCGGCCGGTGCGCCCGACGTTGACCCGGATGTCGAGCAGTTTTGTGTTGACCTCCTCCGGCGGGTACTTGAACGCCAATGCCCAGCGCGGAGCGCGGGACGTCGAGCCGAGCTGCCGCTGCAGGGAAACCTGGTCGACCTTGACCACGACGCCGTCGATCTCGTGCTCGACCGCGTGCCGGTGCTCGCCGTAGTGGTCGATGTACTCGTGTACGTCCTCGAGGTCCTGCACCACCCGCATCCGCTCGCTGACCGCAAGCCCCCACGCCTGCAGCGCGGCGTACGACTCCGACTGCCGGGTCGGCTCGAAGCCCTCCCGCGCCCCCAGCCCGTGGCACACCATCCGCAGCGGCCGGGTCGCGGTGATCCGCGGGTCCTTCTGGCGCAGCGTGCCGGCCGCCGCGTTGCGCGGGTTGGAGAAGGGCGGCTTGCCGTCCTCGACCAGCGAGGCGTTCAGCCGGTCGAACGCCTCGACCGGGAAGTAGATCTCGCCGCGGACCTCCACCACACCGGGCATCGGATACTCGTCCGATGCGGTCAGCCGCTCCGGCACCCCCTCGATGGTGCGCACGTTGGGCGTGACGTCCTCGCCCATCCGCCCGTCCCCCCGCGTCGCTCCGGTCACCAGGCGGCCGTTCTCGTACGTGAGGTTGACCGCCACGCCGTCCACCTTCAGCTCGCAGAGGTACTCGGCACCGGTGCCGACCTCGCGCTCCACCCGGAGGGCCCACGCGGCCAGCTCGTCCTGCGAGAACGCATTGTCGAGGCTCATCATCGGCTCGCGGTGCTCGACCGGGGTGAACTCCGTGGAGACCGCTCCGCCCACCTTCTGGGTGGGGGAATCGGGGGTACGCAGGTCGGGGTGGCGCTCCTCCAGCTCCTCGAGCTCGCGCATCAGGGTGTCGAACTCGGCGTCGCTGACCGTGGGCCGGTCGAGGATGTAGTAACGCCACCGGTGATCCTCGACCTGCTCGGCCAGGTCGCGGTGCCGCTCGCGCACGTCGGGCGTCGCGGCCTCCTGCGCCTCGGCGGTCGACTCCGGGATCTCCTCGCTCATGTACCCATCTTGCCGTGCGGCGCCGACAGGCACATGAGCGAGCGAGATCTCGGTCCGGAGCCGTCCCCTCCGCTCAGCGGGGCGCTCCGACCAGCTCCGGCTCGCGTCCCGGGCTCTCCGGCGCGTCCTTCGCCGTACGCCGGTCCGGGCGGCCCGGCCACCAGAACCGCGGTCCGACGTCGAGCGCGAGCATCGGCACCAGCAGCGAACGCACCAGGAACGTGTCGATCAGGACGCCCAGGGCGACCAGCACGCCCATCTCCGTCATGCTGACCAGCGGGATGAGTGCCAGCACCCCGAACGTCGCCGCCAGCACGACGCCCGCACTGGTGATGACGCCGCCGGTGACCGCGAGCCCCCGGAGGACGCCGGCGCGATGACCGAGGCGGCCGACCTCCTCCCGCACCCGGTGTGCCAGGAAGATGTTGTAGTCGACACCCAGCGCCACCAGCAGGACGAAACCGAGGATCAGCCACGACTGGTCGACGGCCTCGAAGCCCAACACCTGGTCGAACAGCAGCCACGAGACACCGGCGGCCGCAGCGAACGACAACACCACGGTGGCGACCAGCAACACCGGCGCGACCAGTGCCCGCAGCAGGATGATCAGCACCAGCAGGATCACGCCCAGCACCAGTGGCGGAATCCACGCCCGGTCGTGTGCCGAGGCCACCGCGACGTCGTGCTCCGCGGCCGGAGTGCCGCCTACGACCGCGTCCGCACCCGGGACGTCGTGTACGGCGGCGCGCAGCTCCTCGACGATCTCGCCGGTCCGGTCCGGACCCGCGGGCTCGAGCATCACCGCCACCTTGACCAGCACGCCGTCGGTCGAGGTCTCCGCCGGCAGCACGTCGGTGACGCCGTCGACCCCGCCGGCGGCCTCGCGTACGGCGGACACCGACTCGCGATTCGCGGTGATCTCGGCCGGGAACGCCTGATCGGTCGGGAAGTTGTCGGCGATCATCCGCTCGCCCGCCACGGCGTCCGGTTCCGAGGTGAACTGGTCCTCGAAGTCCAGACCGGTCTTGAGTCCGGTGAGCCCGAGCACACCCGCGCCCAGGACGAGCGCGGTCGCGACCCAGACCAGGCGAGGACGGCGGGCGGCCTTCCGCCCGATCCAGCCCCACAGCTGCCGGTCCTCGCGGATCGGCGTACCGGCGTGCGGCCGGACCGGCCAGAAGATCCACCGGCCGAGCACCACCAGCAGCACCGGCAGCAGCGTGGTGATGGACAGCAGCGCACCCAGCACACCGGCCGCCGCCACCGGGCCGAGACCCTTGTTGCTGGCCAGGTCGGCGACCAGGAGGCACAGCATGCCGAGGGCGACCGTGGCGGACGACGCGACGATCGCGGGCCCGCTTCGGTGCAGGGCGACGGCCATCGCCCGATGCCGGTCCTCGTGCCGGTGCAGCTCCTCCCGATAGCGGGCCAGCAACAGCAGCGCGTAGTCGGTTCCGGCCGCGAAGACCAGAACCGGCAGGATGCCGGCGGACTGCCCGTTCACGGTGATCCATTCGTTCTCGGCGAGCAGTACGACAACGGCCTGCGCCGCGACGACCGCGATCCCGGCAGAGATCACCGGCAGGATCCACAGCACCAGGCTGCGGTAAATCAGCAGCAGGAGGATCGTGACCACGGCGGCCGCGGCCATGAACAGGGTGACGTCCGCGCCGTCGAACGCGCTGAACATCGCGTACGCCATACCCGCCGGCCCGGCGACGTGCGTCTGCAGCCCGGGCGGCGCGCGCTCGGCGACGTTCTCGATCTTTCCGATCGGGTCCTCGATGTCCTCCTCTTCGAGCGGTACGACGAGGAGGAGCGCCTCGCCGCCCTTCGCGGCCTCCACCGGAGGGACCGGGGCGACCGCGACGTCCTGGAGGTTGGTGCGCGCCTGCTCGACGACCGCGCGGTCCCGGTCGGTGACGCCGCCGTCGCGGTGGTAGACGACCGAGGCCGGCATGATGCCGCTGCCCTCGAACCGGTCCGCGAGCTCGGCCGCGGCGGTGGACTCGGCGTCACCGGGCAGCCATTGCTCCTCGTCGTTCTCCTGGACGTCCATCAGGCGCCCGGAGATCGGGAACGCCACGGCCAGCATCACGACCCAGGCGGCGAGCAGCATCCATTTGGTACGTCGCCCGGCGATCAGGCGCGCGAGACGTCCTGCGTGCGCCGACTCGGACACCGGGCCGGGTGTGTATCGAGACATGGGGGATCCTTCTCGGGAATGTGTGTGTCAGGCGGGATGGGTCCGCCGACCACACTCGCCGAGAAGGCGTCACCGCCACATCCGGGAATCCCCCCGAGACACCCTGACCGCTCCCCTGATCCGGCCCTCGCCCCGCCCCCCGCGCCCCCCTTCGCGCCGTCCCTCTCACGCGCCCCTCTCGCGCCGAGATTGCACAACTGGCCGACTTCCTCGCACCGAGATTGCACAACTGGCCGTTTACCTCGCACCGAGATTGCACAACTGGCCGACTTCCTCGCGCTGAGATGGGGCCTGGCTAGGGGCCGGTCGTCTCGATGGTGGCGCTGCCGACCACCCGCGTGCCGTCGTACATCACCACGGCCTGCCCGGGCGCCACACCGAGCGCGGGATCCCGCAGCTCGACCACGACCCGGCCCTCCGTTCCCGCCCCGTCGTCGGCGACGAACACGCTGGCCGGCATCTCCTCGCCGTGCGCGCGGATCTGGACCGTGCAGTCGAGTACGCCGCGCGGCGCCGGGCCGCACCAGCGCGGCTGCACGCCCTCCATCCGGCGTACGGACAACGCCTCCCGGGGACCGACCGTGACGGTGCGCGAGACCGGCTCGATGTCGAGCACGTACCGCGGCCTGCCGTCCGGCGACGGCGTACCGAGCCGCAAGCCCTTGCGCTGGCCCACCGTGAACCCGAAAGCGCCCTCGTGCTCACCGACCACCGACCCCGCCTGGTCGACGATCGGGCCGCCCGCCTCACCCAGCCGATCGCGCAGGAACCCGGCCGTGTCGCCGTTGGCGATGAAGCAGATGTCATGGCTGTCCGGCTTCCCGGCCACCGCGAGGCCGCGCGACTCGGCCTCCGCGCGTACGGCGTCCTTCCGCGAATCACCCAACGGGAACATCGAGTGCGCCAGCTGGTCCTGGGTGAGTACGCCGAGCACGTACGACTGGTCCTTGCCCGGATCGGCGGACCGGTGCATCTCGACCACGCCGTCGTCGCCCCTGCGGAGCCGCGCATAGTGCCCGGTCGCCACGGCGTCGAACCCGAGCGCCAGAGCCCGGTCCAGGACGGCCTCGAACTTGATCCTCTCGTTGCACCGCACACACGGGTTGGGCGTACGGCCAGACGCATACTCCGCCAGGAAGTCCTCCACGACATCGGCGTGGAAACGCTCGGCCATATCCCAGACGTAGAACGGAATCCCGATCACATCGGCGGCCCGGCGGGCATCTCGCGAATCCTCGAGCGTGCAGCACCCACGAGCGCCCGAGCGGTACGACTGGGCGTTCTTCGACAGCGCCAGATGCACGCCGGTGACGTCGTGCCCGGCGTCGACAGCGCGGGCCGCGGCCACCGCCGAGTCGACACCACCGGACATCGCGGCCAGGACTCGCATGATCAGCTCCCGCCCTCGTCGTCCCGCACCGCACCCCGAGCGGCCCTGCCCCGCCGGTCGGCGACGCCGGCCGCGCGCGCCCGCTCGACCGCCGGTCCGATCGCCTCGACCAGACGGTCCACGTCCCCCTTCGACGAGCCGTGACCCAGGGAGAACCGCAGCGAGCCGCGCACATGCGACTCGCTGATCCCCATCGCCAGCAGCACGTGGCTGACCTCCGGCACACCGGCCGAGCACGCCGACCCGGTCGAGCACTCGATGCGCTGCGCGTCCAGCAGCATCAGCAGCAGGTCGCCGTCACAGCCGGGGAACGTCAGGTGCGCGTTGCCGGGCAGGCGGTGCTCGATTCCGGGTCCGGGGTCGCCGTTCAGCACCGCGTCCGGCACCACCTCGCGCACCCGGGCGACGAGCGAGTCCCGCAGCGCGGCGGTCTCGGCCGCGAACTCTGGCTGCCGCTTCACGGCCAGCTCGACCGCGGCGGCCATCCCGGCGATCGCCGGGGTGTTGAGGGTTCCGGAACGTACGTCGCGCTCCTGGCCGCCGCCATGCAGCACGGGGGTGAGGGCGAGCTCCCGGCGTACGACGAGAGCACCGACACCCGCCGGACCGCCGAGCTTGTGCGCGGAGACGGTCAGCGCGTCCACTCCGCTCGCGGCGAAGTCCACCGGAAGCTGGCCGACGGCTTGCACCGCGTCGGTGTGCACCGGGATTCCGTGCGCCTGCGCCAGCCGCACCACCTCGGCCAGCGGCTGCACCGTACCCACCTCGTTGTTGGCCCACATCACGCTCACCAGCGCGACCGACTCCGGGTCCCGCTCGATGCCGTCCCGGAGGGCGTCGACCTGCAGCCTGCCCAGACCGTCGACCGGGACGTACTCCACCTCGGCGCCCGCCTCGGTCGTCAGCCAGTGCAGCGGGTCGAGTACGGCGTGGTGCTCGATCGCGCTGGCGAGGATGCGCCGACGACCCGGATCCCCGGCACGCCGCGACCAGTACATCCCCTTGAGCGCGAGGTTGTCCGACTCCGTGCCGCCCGCGGTGAAGACCACGTCGCTGGGTCGCGAGCCGAGCGCCTGGGCGATCGTCTCCCGCGCCTCCTCGACGACGCGCCGCGCCTCCCGGCCCGAGGTGTGCAGGGACGACGGGTTCCCGAGCGTCCGCAGATGCTCGGTCATGGCGGCCAGCGCCTCGGGGATCATCGGCGTCGTGGCGGCGTGGTCCAGATAGGTCACCGGGGAATTCATCGCGTGACCAGGGTAGTTCGCCCGGCCCAACCGGCCGTCCCGCTCCCCCGCATTCCTCCCCGACGCCCGGAACCGGGCCGCGGGTCACACCGTCAGGTCCGCGCGTACGACGGAATACACCACCATGTCGTGCCATTCACCGTGCCGGTACTGCGCCTGGCGGGCGACCCCCTCGCGGACGAAGCCGGCCTTCTCGAGGGATCGGATCTCGGCGGTGTTCTGTACGTCGGTGGACGCCTCGACGCGAACGGCGGCGGTGACGTCGAACAGCAGCTCCGCGAACAGCCGCTGGGCCTCGGCGCCGTACCCCTGACCCCGTGCAGACGGGATCAGCGCGATCCCGATGTTCCAGCACTTCGACCTCTCGTTCGGCCCGTAGCGCGCCGGCCGCCAGGTGACGTCGCCGAGCAGCGAACCGTCGACGATGTGCTCGACGAGCAGGGTGCCTCCATCGCGGGTGACCAGACGGTCGCTACCGGTCAGCTCGGCCACGTAGTCCCGCACCGGTTCACTGTCGAAATAGTTGAACTCCCCCATCCAGTAGGCGCGATCCGACTGCCACATGTTCATCGTCTTCGCGTCCGCCTCGGTGGCCTCACGCAGGAGTACGCGAGCACCGACTCGCCGCAGCCGAGGCACACTGTCCTTCACGCGGAAACCCTAAACCGCGACCAGGCGACTCCGCCCGGCACCCAGTCGCCCACCCCAGTCGCCCACCCCAGTCGCGCCGACATTGCACATCTGGCCGAACCGTGGTCGGCCAGATGTGCAATGTCGGCGCGAAGAAGAGGGGTCAGCCGGCCCGGCCGCCCCTGCCCATGGCCGAGCGTTCCCGGGTGCCAGCACCCGCCGGCTCGGCTAGTGCCTTCGCGAAATGCGCGTCCAGAGCCTCGACGGCGAACCCGACCTGATCCGGCAGGTCGTAGAAGTCGATCTGCCCGCCCTCTCCCCATGCCACGTCGACCGGGCCCCGCAGGCGACGCCGCAGGACGTCGATGTGGTCGGGGAACACACATCCGTCGGAGTGGACCAGCAGCGTGGGCGCCGAGACCGAGCTCGCGGCCGACAGGCCGTCGAAGGTCAGCCAGGGAATCCAGCTCATCTCCGCCATCTCGTTTGACCACTCGGGGATGGCGCCCCGTTCGGGGTTCGCGTAGTAGTCCAGCTCCAGGGGCATCCCTGCCCGGTCGTTGCCCGGCTCGTATGCCGGTACGGTGACGACCTCCCCGTCCCGCAGGTAGCGGTCGAGCGCCTCCTCGGCGCGTCCCAGCCGCAGCCGGACGCCGTCCTCACCGCCGTAGAAGGGCGCCACCGAGCCGGTGTCGTGGAACCAGCCGGCGACGCTCCCGTACGCCGCGATCGGCGCACCCTGTCCGACCGCAGCGAGCCCGTACTGAGCGCTCGCGCAGATCCCGAGATACCCGACCGCTCCGGGCTGCACGAACGACAGCGTGGAGACGAACCGTGCGGCGGCGTCGATGTCGGCGATCTTCCGGCTGGGAAGCTCGGCCTGACGAAGGTCGCCCCCGCTTCGTCCCCATCCGGCGAAGTCGAACGTGATGGCCGTATAGCCGCGCGCCGCGAGCTCCTTCGCATAGCGGTCGGCCATCTGCTCCTTGACCGTGAGCCATGAGCCGGTCACGAGCACGGCCGGCTGCCGCTCGGTCAGGCTCTCGGATCGGCGGTGTACGCGCCCGGCCATCGGCGTACCGCCGCTCGCAAACACCACCGGAAACGTCGTGACACCCGTGGTCATCGCATACCCCTCTCCATCCGCGGCCCGGTGACGGGCCGGACGTCACCGACCTTCGCACGACGAGCGCCGTCAGCGGAGGGTCGGATCTTGCTGACTTGGACGGTTCGGGGGCCGGCCCGGCCGCAGGTCCGAGGGGGCGAACCCGGTGTGACGGCTGAGCAACCGGCGGAAGTGCCGGACGTTGGAGTAGCCGACGGCGTACGCGACCTCGGGCACGCTCCCGCACGTCGTGAGCAGGAGTCGCTTGGCCCGCTCCATCCGGCGCATCGTGACGAACTCGTGCGGGGCCATCCCGGTCGAGATCTTGAACGACCGCGCGAAGTGGTACGGACTCAACCCGGCCTCGTCCGCGAGGTCGGTCAGGACGAGCCGCTCCCCCAGCCGGTCCTCCACCAGCCCGGCGACCCGATCGACCAGGACCCGGTCCAGCCCCCCGGCTCCGGTGCGGGCGTTCCGGCGCGGTCGCGGGCGGCAGTAGTGATCGGCGAGATGCGCAATCAGCCGGTGGGCCAGCGAGCTGGCCTGCATGGCGTCCAGGTCGACGCCGGCGACGTGCGCCTGCCTGAGCCTGGCCGCCAGGCCGAGGATCGTGGCGTCCCGGGCGGCGGTGACCGTCTCGATCTCCGGCAGGCCCGACTGCGACGGTTCGACGGCCGCGTGCAGCAGGTTCAGGTCGGGGTAGATCTCCATCGCCTCGGTCGGCTCGCCGACCTCCGACCACCGCACCTCGTGCGGCCCGTTGGCGAACACTGCGCCCGCGGGGATGGCGAGATGGCGGGTCACATCGCCGAGCCCGTACGCCACCTTGGTGTGCGCACTGAACGAGACGCCGATCTGGTACGGCCGGGTCGCGGTCTCGGTGTCATCCGGCGGCAACCAGCTGTACTCCGAACGCATGCCCGGCCAGCGGCGTATCGAGAACACCTTCCGGTCGGCCCGCATGCCTCAAGGAACGCCCGGCCATCGCCGAATCTTCCGCGGGTCCACCCCAGTCGCCCACCCCAGTCGCGCCGAGATTGCACATCTGGCCGACCACGGTTCGGCCAGATGTGCAATCTCGGCGCGAAGAAGAGGTCAGTCCTTGCGCTGGTTGACCTGCTCGCTGGCAGCGGGCAGCACCTTGTGCAGGTCGCCCACGACGCCGAAGTCGACCAGCTCGAAGATCGGCGCCTCCTCGTCCTTGTTGATCGCCACGATGGTCTTCGACGTCTGCATCCCGGCCCGGTGCTGGATGGCCCCGGAGATCCCGGCGGCGACGTACAGCTGCGGCGACACCGTCTTGCCGGTCTGGCCGACCTGGAAGCTGTGCGGATACCAGCCGGAGTCGACCACGGCCCGCGACGCGCCCACGGCCGCGCCCAGCGAGTCGGCGAACGCCTCGATCGGTTCGAAGTTGCCGCCGGTACCGCGGCCGCCGGAGACCACGATCGCGGCCTCGGTCAGCTCGGGCCGCCCGGTCTGCTTGCGGGGCTGCCGGTCGACGATCCGTGCCGTCTTGGCGGCATCGGAGATGGTGACGTCCACGTTCTCGATCTCCGCGGCACCGTCGGCCGGCTCCGGCGTCGCCGAGTTGGGCTTGACCGTGATGATCGGCGTGCCATGGGTGACCTTCGCCTTGACCGTGTAACCGCCCGCGAACACCGACTGTGTCGTGACCGGCCTCTCGGACCCGCTCTCGACCTCGACCGCGTCGGTGATCACGCCCGAGTCGAGCTTGATCGCGAGCCGCCCGGCGATCTCCTTGCCTTCGGTGGACGACGGGATCAGTACGGCGGAAGGAGAAACCCGCTCCGCCAGCTGGGCCAGTGCCTCCGTCTTCGGAGCCACCAGGAAGTCGGTGAGAGCCGGGTCCTCGACGGCGTACACCTTCACCGCACCGAACCTCGCCAGCGCCTCCTTGGCGGTCTCCACACCGGAGCCGAAGAACACCGCCGACGGCTCGCCCAGGCGGCGGGCGATGGTGAGGAGCTCCGACGTGGTCTTCTTCACTTCGCCGTCGGTGTGGTCGACGAGAACGAGTACTTCAGCCATGTCCGTGAGCTCCTTAGATGAACTTCTTGCCGGCGAGGAACTCGACGAGCTTCTCGGCTCCGTCACCTTCGTCGGTCACGATCGTCCCCGCCGTACGCGCCGGGCGCGGTTCGAACGACTCCACCGCGGTGTAGGACGCGTCCAGGCCGACCTGCCCGGAGTCGATGCCCAGGTCGGCAAGCGACCAGGTCTCGAACGGCTTCTTCTTCGCGGCCATGATGCCCTTGAACGACGGGTAACGCGGCTCGTTCGACTGGTCGGTGACACTGAGCACCAGCGGCGCCGTCCCCTCGACCGTCTCGGTCGCGGCGTCACCGTCGCGGCGGATCCTGACCGTCTGGCCCTCGACCTCGATCTCGGACGCGTGGGTCACCTGCGGAACGCCCAGGCGCTCGGCGAGCATCGCCGGCAGCACGCCCATCGAACCGTCCGTCGACGCCATGCCGCAGATCACCAGGTCGTGGTCGATCTTCTTGATCGCCTCGGCCAGCACCAGCGACGTCGCCACCGCGTCGGAGCCGTGGATCGCGTCGTCGACCACGTGCACGCCCTTGTCGGCGCCCATCTGCAGGCCCTTGCGTACGGCGTCGCCGGCCTGCTCGGGCCCGACGGTGAGGACGGTGACCTCACCCTCGGACGACTCGGTGGTCTTCAGCGCCTCCTCGACGGCGTACTCGTCCAGCTCGGACAACAGCCCGTCGACACCGGTGCGGTCGACAGTGCTGTCGGCGTCGTTGAACGTACGCTCGGCCGTCGCGTCCGGCACATGCTTCACACAGACGACAATGTTCATGGCCCTGGGCCCCTCCTGGGTCCGGTACGGCGAATTCTCGCGGGGATTCACTGCAGCGTGGCTGCGAATCGGCTTGGACTTCGGGCCTGAACATACCTGCAGTACGCCGGGCAGCCCATACGGGGGCGTCGTGGGTTCCGTCACAGAGCGCAGCGGGATCGCCTCTATCGTCGTCCCATGCCGATGCAGATCACCGGTGAGCGCACCGTGCCCGGGAT
>WHTJ01000156.1 GCA_009377795.1 Propionibacteriales bacterium
CGTCGCTTGCCGGTGTGAGTCCGGTCCGGGTAGCTGTCAGGAGGCCCGGTAGCAGACTGGCGGTTTCGTGGGGAAACCTGCGGGGTCGAAGCCCAGTGTCGAAAGCCCTGGAACTCCGGCAACACCGTGATCTTCTACGGCAAGGACGGCGACCTCACCGGCCCGGACCGCGAACATGCCGAAGTGTCCATGCTCGCGCTGCACCTGCTCCAGTCCGCGCTGGTGCATATCAACACGCTGCTGCTCCAGGCCGTGCTGGAGGTGCCAGAGTTCCACGACAGCATCGGCGAGAATGAACGCCGCGCCCTGACCCCGCTGTTCTGGTCGCACGTCAACCCGTACGGACGATTCCGCCTGAACATGGATACCCACCTTGACCTCAGCGGCACCGGCACCGATGGGGTGGAATCGGTGCTGTAGCCCAGGCGTCTCAGAAGGGATCCGCTATCGACACTGATCTTGAGCTATGCGAGCGAATCGTCGTAGCTGGCCGTGAGCGGACCACCAGCATCTCCGGTGTTCACCACGCCAGTGGGTTCGATAAGCATTGCGTGGACCTCGCCGTCCGCGATCGGGCAGTGTTCGACTCCGCGTGGCACGACGAACAGCTGACCGGGACGCACCAAGACGTTGCCGTCGCGCAGCTGAATGGTCAGCCTGCCGTCGATCACAAGGAAGAGCTCGTCGGTGTCAGCGTGGCTGTGCCAGACGAACTCGCCCGCAAGCTTCACGACCTTGATCTCGTAGTCGTTCAGCCGCGCCACGATCTTCGGCGACCAATGCTCTGAGAACGACGACAGCTTCGCTGCCAGGTCTATGGCTTCCTTCTGCATGAGCCGATCTTCGCACGGTTTCTGCCTCCGCTCGTCTCGTATGCCGATCCGGAACTGAGACGGCGACGGCGGGCCGGTCAGCCGGCCTTGAGGTAGGCGCCAACGGCGCGACGGATGGTCTCCGAGACGCTGACCCCGTCGGCGGCCGCCCGCAGCAGCAGTGCGCGCTTCATCTCCGGGTCCAGCCGCACCGATTCCACCGACGCGGCCGCCGACCCCATCGCCGGGCGGCCGCCCCTACGGCGACGCAGCAGCTCGTCAACGTCGTAGCCGCGCTCCGCCTCGTCGGCCAGCGCCTCGACGGTCTCGTCGGTGATCGGGCTACCGTCTCGCCTAGTGCCATGGTGTGTGCTCATCTGCTGCCTCCCTTCGGTAGTAGCCGCTGGTACTTTGGTCTCATGCCCATCGCGTGAATCACCGCGGGCCCCTGTGGCCGGTCCAGCACGACCAGCTCCAATAGCCGCCCCGAGCAAGCCGGGCCGAGCACGAGGTAGCGGACCGGATCCTCACCGATCTGCTCCAGAACCAGCGAGTACCGCACCGCATGGTGGATGTCCTCGGTGAGAATCCCGTGGCGGAACGCCGACCGAAGGACCTCCATCAACCCCAGTATCGTACTACGAAACCCACTGTGGCGACAGCTCATTGAGGGATCCTCCTGCGACTGCGCCCGCTATCGCGGATCCCTGCGGACCTGCTCGTCACTGAGCGCGTTCACGGATCGTCTCCCCGTGCAGGCCCTAACTCTATTCGGTGATCCCGCGACCCGTTCCTCGCTGGCGTGGCCGCCGACTCTTGACTGAACGGGTTTGACCTTCCGCGGGTCGGTTACGGTCGGTGAGTTCGTCGGGCGGTCGCAACGCGTTCATGGCTGAGCCAGCATTCCACGGTGTACTCACCGCTTGGTGTACCCCAATGCCGCCGTGGAAGGACATCATGCCCTCGAATCTCAGCCGCCGACGGTTTCTCGCCGCGACTGGTGTCGCCACTGGTGGGGTCGTGCTCGGTCGGGCTGATCACGCGCTGGCCGGCTCCCGTGGCTCGGGCGGAAGCGCCGAGCTGAACATCGTGTTCGTGTTGGACGGTCTGCGTCCGGACTCGGTCAATCCCGCCGACACCCCGAACATCCACCGCCTGCGACAGGAGGGCGTCTTCTTCGCACAAGCGCATGCGGAGGTGCCCACGGTCACCCGGGTGAACGGGCCGGCGTGGGGGACCGGGATGCATGCCAGCCGACACGGTCTGGTCGGCAATGCTATGTACATCCCGGAGATGGACCCGAACGCGGCGATCAGCACCGGCAATCCGTACACACTGCTGGAGTTGGACGAGAAGACCGGTGCCATCGTGCTCACCGAGACCCTAGGACAGCGGCTGCAGCGTCAGGGGAAGAAGCTGGTCGCTATCGGCAGCGCTGCCGCGGGGGGCGGGCCGTTCCTCGTCAATCCGACCGCGCAGCACGGCACGGGCGTATCGATCACCTATATCCGGCCGGAGGGGCCACTGACGTTCCCCGAAGAGGGCGGGCAAGTGATGCGTGACCGGTTCGGCGCTCCTCCCGGCGGCAGCTCCGCCGAGGCGATCGACTACTGCACCGCCGTGGTCAACGAGTACATCCTGACCGATCTCGGTCCGGACGTGTTGTTCTTCTGGATGTCGGAGCCGGACCACAGCCAGCACCCCAACGCGGCCGGCTCGCCGGAAGCGATCGCCAACATACGCAACGCCGACCGCAACCTCGGGACCGTCCTGGACCGACTCGACAAGCTCGGCCTGGCGGACAGTACCAATATCTTCGTGGTATCCGACCACGGGTTCACGCTCAACGACTTCGGCGTCAACGTGGAAGACGAGCTGATCGCGGCGGGGCTGAAGGCCGGGCCCGACTCGTCCGACGTCGTCGTCGCCGTCACGGGCAGTGCCCTGGTGTACGTGAGCGAACGCGACCCACAGCGCATCCAGGAGGTCATCGAGTTCCTGCAGCAGCAGGAATGGGTCGGGGCGTTGTACACCGCGGCGCACCGGCCAGAAGACGGGAACTATCGCAGCGCGGGCGACAACGCCCCCGCCAAGGGGTGGGTCGACGGCACCCTGTCGCTGGAGCTCATCCACCAGGCCAACCCCGTGCGCGGCGGGGACATGCTGGTCACCTTCCCGTGGAGCTCGCGACCGAACCCCTTCGGCGTTCGCGGCACCTCACACCGCGCCGTACGAGGCCCGACCAGGCCGATCAGCGGGTCGGCCAGCGGCCACGGAGGGGTCAGCCCCTACGACATCACCAACACGATGATCGCGTGGGGACCCGACGTCAAGAGCGGCGTGGTCAGCCAGGTACCGGCGGGCAACGTCGACGTCGCACCCACGATCCTGTCCCTGGCCACCGGCGAGGAACCGGCACTGGACGGCAGGGTGCTGAAGGAGGCACTGAAAGACGGACCCGATCCCGCGAGCATCCCCTCATCCACGCGCGTGGTGACCGCGCCGCCCGGCAAGGGCCGAGCCGGCAGCGCCGCCCAGATCTCACTCGTCGGCGACAGCCGCTACATCGACAAGAGCTGGCCACTACACGGCCACTGACCGGGAGTCCGCTAAACGTACACCCGCGTAACCAGTGGGCTGCTCACTCTTCACTCGTTCAGGAGGTTTGATGACTATGTGGACCACGTCGCGTCGGCGATGGTTGGTTTTCGCTGCGCTCGGCGCAGCCGCCATGGTGGGCGCTCCAACAGCCCTCGCACAAGGTTCGGGCAACGACGGGGCGGCGACGAGCTCGGCCGGGGATCGAACCTCTAAGGTGCGCGAGGCCGTACAGTCCGGGAAGGCGAAGAACGTCATCCTGTTCATCGGCGATGGGATGGGCGAATCGGAGATCACCGCGGCCCGCAATTACGCCAAGGGCGCCGCGGGCCGGTTGGCCATGGACGAGTTCCCGTTGACCGGGGACTACACGATCTACGCGGTGCAGAAGAACGCTCCGTCGAAGCCAGAGTATGTGACTGACTCGGCCGCCTCGGGCACGGGCTGGGCCACCGGCACCAAGACCTACAACGGTGCGATCTCGGTAGATGCCCATGGCAAGCCGGTACCGAGCATTCTGGAAAACGCCAAGCGCGACGGATACCGGACCGGGAACGTCAGCACCGCCGAGGTGGAGGACGCCACTCCCGCGGTGCAGGGCACCCACGTGGTCGAGCGGGCCTGCAAGGGGCCGGAGTCGATGGAGAAGTGCCCGGGCAACGCCAAGGAGAACGGTGGCGAGGGCTCGATCGCCGAGCAGTTGGTCCAGACCCAGCGGACGTGCTGCTGGGTGGTGGCAAGAAGTACTTCGACCAGACCGTGCAGGCCGGCGAGTTCGAAGGCAAGACCGTGCAGGACCAGGCTGATGCCGCCGGGTATCAGACGGTGACCGACACGAACGGGTTGTCCCAGGCCGGTGCCAGCAAGCCACTGCTGGGGTTGTTCGCCGACGACAATATGCCCGTGCAGTGGACCGGTCCGGAAGCCCAGGCCGGCGGCACCCCGCCGAGCAAGTGCACCAAGAATCCGGATCGGCCACAGACCACGCCGACGTTGGCCGACATGACCAGCAAGGCCATCGACACTCTCGACCAGCAAAGCACCGGCGACAAGGGATTCTTCTTGCAGGTCGAAGGCGCCAGCATCGACAAGCAGAACCATGCCGCCAACCCGTGCGGCCAGATCGGTGAGAACATCGGCTTCGACGATGCGATCAGCAAGGGCATGGACTACGCCCGCGAGCACCCCGAGACTCTGGTGCTGGTCAGTGCCGATCACGGGCACACCAGCCAGATCGTGCCCAACGGCACCGAAAGCCCGGGTGCCACCGCCACGCTGCTCACCAAGGACGGCGTACCGATGACCTTGAACTACGCCACCAAGGCGCCTGGGGAATCCCAGACGCACACCGGCACCGAAGTGCGTGTGGCCGGCTACGGTCCGCAGGCAGCCAACATCGTCGGGCTCACCGACCAGACCGACCTGTTCGCGACCATGAGCCGGGCACTCGGCCTCGAATAACAACACCACCGAGTTCGGCTCATCGGTTCGACACACAGCAAGCCCCAGCGCCCACGAACCAGGGTCAAGTCCATCTGTGTGGTGTAGCGGTCGTGTCGCGTGATCCGGTGGTTGGTTAGGCGCTGAGTGTCTTCGGCTCGGTGTCGGTCATCTCCTCGGTGAAGGTGTCGCCGCCAGTGGCGACGGTGGTGAGGCGGGCCTTGGCGAGGACGTCGAGGCCGAGGTAGCGGCGGGCTTCGATCCAGTCGTCGTGTTGTTCGGCCAGGACGGCGCCGACGAGCCGGATTAGGGCTGGGCGGTCGGGGAAGATGCCGACGGCGTCGGTGCGGCGGCGGATCTCGCGGTTTAGTCGCTCTTGGGGGTTGTTCGACCAGATCTGGCGCCAGATCTCCTTGGGGAACGCGGTGAAAGCGAGCATGTCGGCGCGGGCGGTCTCGAGGTGGTCGACAACCGTGGGCAGCTTGTCCGCTAGGGCGTCGAGGACGCGGTCGAACTGCTCGTGCACGGCGGTCGCGTCGGGCTGGTCGTAGACCGAATGCAGCAGCGTCTTCACCCACGGCCAGCTGGCTTTCGGGGTCACCGACATGAGGTTCGCGGCGTAGTGGGTGCGGCACCGCTGCCACGACGCACCCGGCAAGGTGGCCCCGATCGCCTGCACGAGACCGCTGTGCGCGTCGCTGGTGACCAATCGGACCCCGGCCAGGCCACGCGCTGTCAGGTCACGCAGGAACGCCAGCCAGCCGGCGCCGTCCTCGGCGCTGGTGAGGTGTAGGCCGAGAATCTCGCGGTGGCCGTCACCGTTGACCCCGGTCGCAACCAACGCGTGCACGTTGACCACCCGGCCGCCCTCGCGGACCTTCAATACCACCGCGTCCGCGGCCACGAACGTA
>WHTJ01000157.1 GCA_009377795.1 Propionibacteriales bacterium
AGGGCTCGGCTACAAGACCCCACACGAGGTCCATAGCGAGTACCTGAACCGACAGCTCGCCGCATGAAACAGGTCAATAGTCAGCTGTCCGGAAAACGCGGGGCTCCCCAGTCTTCACCGACGGGATAGCTGGTCACAACACTCCGGCACCCCGGTACCCGACCTGGCCCACACCACCATCCACTGACGAGCCAAGATCCCCAACCGTCGCGGTCGCCCGGTTGCGACGGGCCGATCTTGACGCGCTGCGGAAGCAGCGGCGCACGTGTCGGCGGATCATCGCGCGTCTGCCCGATGAGTACGGTGCCAGGCGGCCCTCACCGCTGGTCGTGCTGGGCGCGCACTGTTTCGGTCGGCATCCCGCCCGCCGGCGCCCTCGGGCCGCTCGGGTTGAGGAGTAGCCTACGCCAGGCCTCGGCGAGCCACTGCCCGAATCGCTGCGGTGACCAGCCCCGGTCGTGGACGAGCAGGATGTAGTACTCCGCCGCGTTCATACTCCAGAGGACGTCGGCGACCTCGTCGAGGGTCAGCCCCGCGCGCAGTTCGCCGGTGGCCGCGAGGTCGGTGGCAAGCGCGTGCATGTCCCGGGCACGGAGGTCCGCGACCTGGGACCATAGCTGGCCAAGTTCAGGGTGAGCGGTGGCCGCCTCACGTAGCGCGAGGAACAGGGGAGCCAGGCGTTGGTGGATGGCGGCGGTCGTCGAGGCGTAGATCTCGATCTTGTCGCTCCCCGTGGCCGCCGCCCGGATCTGCCGGACATCCTCGTCTTCCGCTACAGGCACGAGCGGGTCCGGGCCGGCGATCGAGGTTTCGATCAGCTCCCGGAACAGCGCGGGCTTGCGCCCGACCGAGGCGTACACGGTGTCCACTGCGACGTTGGCCGCCCGGGCGATCCCGGCGATGGTCGTTGCGGTGTACCCGCGGCGCAGGAACTCTGAGCGTGCCACGGCCAGAATCGCCTGCCTCGTGGCGGCTGCTGCCGCCGCCCGCCGAGGCGAGTGGTAGGCGCGCCGCTTGACATCCTTCGCCATTCGGCCTAGTGTACAGGTATTCACCCGAACTAGTTTCGGATGGATGAGGATCGACCGCCAACATGAGAGGAGGCGGGGTCCAGTGACATACGTGTTCACCCAGGACGTACCGATCAGCGCAGAGGTGTACGGCAAGATCGCCACGAAGGTCGGCAGGGAGCCGATGCAGGGGCTGCTCATGCACGTCACATCCAAGACGGCCGACGGTAAGCTCCACTACTTCGACGTCTGGGAGTCGAAGGAGCTATGCGACCAGGCATTCGAGGAGCGCATCAGCCCAGCGACCCAGCGTGTGCTCAGCGACAGCGGCATGACGCCGACCGGCGAGGCCGAACGGCAGGTGCTCGACATCGTCGACGTTCGCCGTAGCTAAGTAACCCCGGATGCCCGGTCTGCCTGCAGGCAGACCGGGCATCCGGGGTTGCATCGGCAGCCGAACTCACCGCTGGTCTGGGATATCGACGCCGCGGATCCCGCCGTCCGCGCGGAATGCCGATGACGGTACCCGATCAGGACCGCCCACCGCACCGAGCGGCGACCACCCCGGGCCTGACGTTGGCACCCCTTGCAGTCGTCGACAGACCGCTCATAACGTAAAATCGCTGCATGAACAGCCCCTGCGTTGGGTAACACCTCATCCGAGGACGGTGATCCCGATCGCACGCGACACCCACCCCGAGGGCAGTACCGATCCGCTTCCGCCCAACGAGCGCCGGGGCCGGACGTCGGCGCTGGTCAGGCTCGTGGTCGTCATAGGCCTGGTTACGGTGCTCGTGCTCGGTGCCGGGCTGATCAGCGGGTGGCCCGGTTGGTTGCCGAGCGTGCGCAACCCGTTCGTCGAGCAGACCACCGACCGGAGCCAGCCCGTGCTGCTCAGGTCCATCCAGGATCTGAGCCGGTTCACCGCCGCCAGCGGCAACTTCGAGGTGGTCATCGATGTGGAGACGGACCGGCGGTTCATCCCGGAGATACTCCTCCGGGAGCGGACGCTGTTCGTCGCCGCCGGCAGTGTCGATGCGTACGTCGAGTTCGGTGGCCTGGCCGAGGGCGCCCTGGTGGTGGACGAGGCCGTCGACACCGTCGAGGTCAACCTGCCCGCGCCGGAGCTGACTCGGCCAAACATAGACCACGATCGCAGCTACGTGTTCGCCGAGCAGCGTGGCGTGGCCAACCGGATCCGCGATCTGTTCCGCGATGACCCGGACGGCCAGCAGCAGATCCTCCAACTCGCGGAACGGCGGATCGCCGAGGCGGCGTCCGTGAGTGGGCTGCGCGAGCGCGCCGAGGAGAACACCCGGAGGATGCTGGAGGGCATGCTCGGAGCGCTCGGCTTCGACGTCGTAACTGTGACGTTCGGGTCCCCCTGACCACGCCGCCCCTACACATGCCCGCACGCCCGTCGCCGTTCTGGTTGCCGAGCGCGAACGCAGCGCATGCCCAGTTCGGTGCGGCGGGTGTTCAGCCACCTCCGGTCGTGGATCAGGAGATCCGGCGCTGCTCCCACTCCAGGAACCGCCCGGTCTCGGAGAGCACCGCGCCGGCCAGCCAGGCAGCCACCACCGCATCATCGATCAGCCCGACCGGTCCCAGAAACAGCTCCGGGATCAGCTCCACCGGCCATGCCACGTACAGCAGCGCTGCAGCGATCAGCGTGAGCCGCCACAGCCCGTCGTAGCGTTGCTGCCGCCGCAGCGACCTGGCGACCATCCGCGGTAGTGCCCGCAGCCGCGTACCCAGTCCGGGTCCGCCGTGGTGCGCCGCGCGCAGCTGCCGCCACAGCGCGACCAACGCCGCGGTACGGCCCAGTGTTTGACCCATGGATGCGAGTATCTCCCGCTGATGCGCCCCGCGCCACGGCAGCGGTGGTGGCGTGGGTCGACCGGTACCCGGACAGGCCACGGCCGTCTCACCGCGATCACCACCGTGGAGCTGCGCTACGGGATCGCCAGGCTCCCTGGAGCGCGCCCTGTCGGAAGCCTGAGCAGGCGGCGGACCAGACGAAGCGCGATACGAACCAGTGTGAGCAGCAGTTGACGGCGATCCGCTGCCGGGTCGACAGACGGCGCTGCGGGACTACCGTTGCTCCGCATGACCAACGTCGAGATCGAGATCACCGCGGAGCTGGTCCGGGATCTGGTACGCGACCAGCACCCCGACCTCGCCGATCGCCCGGTTCGGCTAGGCGCGCGTGGATGGGACAACCAACTGTGGCGGCTCGGTGACGACCTGGCCGTCCGGCTTCCCTGGGCGACCGGGTCCGCGGACGCGCTGCTGCGCAAGGAGTACTCCTGGCTGCCCACGCTTGCCCCGCGCCCTCCGCTGCCGGTCCCCGTCCCGCAGCGATTCGGCGAGCCCTCCTGGAGTCGAAGGAGCATCTTGCCGGCTTCTGGATCATGGAGGCACCCGACCTCGATGTGGCGTTGAAGCTCGCCGCCGAGGGGTCGAAGGCCTGCAACCGGAGGGTCGAGGTGCGGCCGTTCCTGTGAGCATGATCGACTTTCCGAAGGTGCGTGAAAGAATCCGGGAAGCGGTGTCGGATCGGGGCAGAGACGTTCGTAGAAGGGATGAGAGGCTGGCCCGAGGGAGCGGCCAGGCAACGAGAGGAGACGATCAAGGATGACGCGCTACCTGATCGCGTTCAACGACGGCGACATGCCCTACCCCAGGCCGCCCGAACTGAACAGGGACGCCCAAAGGTTTGCCCAGAAGGTCAAGGAGGCGGCGGAGTGGGTCTTCAGCGCCGGGCTGGTGACCCACGAGGTGGTGAGCGTGGTCGCCACCGACGGGACGGTCACCGACGGCCCCTACCCGGAGAGCAAGGAGCACATCGGCGGGTTCGCGATCGTCGACGTGCCCTCGCGCGAGGCGGCGCTGGACTGGGCCGGCCGGATAGCCGCGGCCTGCCGCTGCCCGCAGCAGGTCTTCGAGCTCCTGCCCGGCCCTAACGCCACCCGGAACGCCACGACGTACCTGATCACGTTCAGAGACGGCGACATGGTCATCCCCAGGGAGGAGCTGCCTGCAGTGGCCAAGGATGTCACAGCGATGCGCCGGGCGGCCAAGCAGGCGGGGGTGTGGGTCTTCGGTGCCGGGCTGGAGACCCACGAGGTGGTGAGCGTGGTGGGCACCGACGGGACGGTGACCGACGGCCCCTACCCGGAGAGCAGGAGCACCTCGGCGGGTTCGCGGTGGTCGACGTGCCCTCGCGCCAGGAGGCTCATGACTGGGCCGGCCGGATAGCCGCGGTCTGCCGCTGCCCGCAGCAGGTCTTCGAGCTGCTACCCCCATCCCCGGAGGAGCGGGAAGAGGCGTGACGGATGTGCCGGGGGCGATCACCCGGGCCCACCGCGAGGAGTGGGCGCGGGTGGTCGCCGCCCTGGCCAGGCGCTTCGGTGACCTCGACATCGCCGAGGAGGCGGCGGCCGAGGCGTTCGCGACCGCGGCCCGGAGGTGGCACTGGCGGCCGTCGACCGGGTCGCGGACGCGTTGGCCGGCTATCACGCTTACCACGCCACCCGCGCGGTGGGTTCGCCTCCCGCCGGGTGGTGGCCCCAGCGGAACCGGCGGCGTCGTCTTACGCGCCCGAACTCCGGGAAGGCATGCTGATTTGAAGCGGCGCTGGTTGCTGGCGGCGACCGGTTGCCTGGTCGGGGCCGAGGACCCATTCGAGAGTCTGGGCAATGCCGCGTGCCCAGTCGGGGTGGATAGTGCCGGTGAGGCCGAAGATCGGGTCTTCGACGTTGTACATGATCGCGGCGGCGGCGACGCGCACCTCCTGCTGCGCGGACAGGGTTGCCGGGCTGAGCCGGCGGGTGAGCGGGTCGTTGTCGACCATGCCGGCGATCCAAGAGAGGGTCGCGAGCACGGCGGCGAGGTAACGGTCGTCTTGTGCGGCGTGGTAGCGGCGGACGGCTTCGTCGAGCATGGCGGCGAACTCGTCGAAGGGTACGCCGAGCCGGTCGAGTGGCACTACGATTCCCATGGAACCGACGGTGGCAGGTGGATACGACAAGAGCGGGGGCCACACGCCGCGACACGATCGCGGAACGAGTCCCCGACAACGACGGGTCACGTGTCCCCGGTGCCCGCGTCTCCGTCAGAGGTACGAAGCCGTACGCTGAAGGGGATTCTCGCCAGCACGCCGCCTTGGCCGTCAAGCACCCGCACCTCGTGCGGTCCCACCATCTCGAACCGGCCTATCAGGCCAAGCACCAGCGGGATGTTCCGCGGTGCTCCCGCCACGACCATCGGCAGCCGCGAGCGAGTGACGGTACCAGACTGAACTTGACCTACGGCTACATCGTCCTCAACCCGAACAACCACGGCGTCGAGTGCGATACCAGCAGCGAGGTCTGCCTCTCGCTCTGTCTGAAGAACCACGGCGAGCGGGATGAGGAAGTCTGACGGGATGTCGTTCATGTTCCAGTACTCCGGGCAGGCACCAGTAACGTCCAGACCCCAGCCTGCGTCGTTGACCTTGGCCTCGTCGCAGATTGCTGCAAGCGTAACTCTCACGATGAACCATCATACGAGACCGCGCTTACTGTGCCCTTGACTGGGCCCCGTTTGGTGGTCCACCGGCTATGAGAGTGTCGGTTGCCGGTTGGTGATCCACTGTTCGTGGAAGGCCTGCGGTGTGTGCCAGTGTAGCGAGCCGTGGGGT
>WHTJ01000158.1 GCA_009377795.1 Propionibacteriales bacterium
TTCACCACCGCGACCATCCCGGCGGCCACCGCCAACCCGAGCGGCAAGCCCTCCATCTCAGCCGACCAGAGTCGCGACTCGCTGTCGGAGATCCTCCGGCTCCAGATACCCGGAGTACGTGACGACGCCCGATTCGTCGACCAGGGCGAAGGTGCTCTGGGCGGTGATGTCGAAGTGCCTCCACACCTCGCCGTTCCCGTCGTCGAGGTGGGTGAGGTCCGCGGTCTTGGTCCGGTCGATGAATTCCTCCATCTCCGGGAGCGCGCCGAGGCTGGCGACGCCGACGATGTTCACCGCTTCGCCGTGCTCCTCGGCGAGGCCGAGGACGTACGACGACTGAGCCATGCAGGTGGGGCACCACGGCGCCCAGAACCACAAGACCGAGGGCCGACCGCCTAGCTCCGCCGCGTCGAACTCCTTGCCGTCGACCGTGGTCGCCGTGAACGTGAGCGTCGACTGCGCCGACTCGGCGCGGTTGGCCTCGCCCGGGGCGGACTCCGAGGACTTCGAGGACTCCGCGGACTCCGACGACTGCGCGGCGTCCTGGCCACCGCAACCGGCAAGCGCCAGCACACCCGCGACCGCGACCGCGAACGCGGCCAGCGTCGGTCGACTCATCACGAACCTTTCACTCGACATCGATGCTACGCGCGACGTACAAGGTACGTCAGGTGTCGATCATGGCGGCGACGGCTCATCCGAACCGTAATCGCGCTCACCGAGCGTAGGAGCGGTCACGGACACCCCGCCGGGGGCCGCGTGTCCTCACAGTTTTCGGCCCACGGCCCGTAACCCAGCTCGTCGATCTCAGACCGAGCCTGACCCGGGTCGACGAGTGTTCACGCAGCCTCGGGCCTGCGCCGACGGATCAAGGTCTCACCCATGAGCTCACCGGACAGCCCGGTGATCGCCACCCCGTTCAATGCATGCAGGGCACCGATCCAGATGCTGTCGTAACCGAAGGCCGCGAGCGCGTGCTGCAGGGGCGCGGCGAGGATGAACAGTACGAGCGCCCGGATCACGATACCCCGGCTCTGCCTGGCGATCAGCGCGGCGATCAGCAGGAGTAGGGACATCGAGGAGATCACGCTGCCGAGCACCGCATGCGGGCTGAAGCTACCGCCGAACGCGCCCAGGCCGGCGAGACCGATCTGGATGGCTGCCATCGCCAACGTGATGGCGGCGAGGATTCCGAAGATCGCCGCTGCCGTGCTGCGGGCGCCGCTCAACTGAGGCGCCGCGTCGGGAGTCTGGGAGGACATTTCGTCGCCTCTCTGTAGGCCTGCTGTCTGCTCCTCGGACATTACCGACGTACGCCGTCATCGCCACGTTCTCCCGCTCAACTTGGATCACTCAATCATGCGCATGGCCCGGGAGCTGGCCAGTTTGACCCGGTCGGGTAGGGGTTGTGCAGTGGTGCGGAGGCGACCACCGTCGAGTCCGGTTCCGCACACCGGTTATGCGGCCTCCAGTGCGCCACTCGCTGCCTATCCTGTCCGGATGCCCTTGCAGGCCGATGATCAACTCGTGGTGGCGACCTGGGGTCTCATGGTCTCCACCGCGCTTCTGTGTATCGCGTCGTTCATCCCGGCATTTGGCGAGCTGCGACGATGGCGCCAGCACAAGGCGATACTGATCCCGACGGTGAGCTCCATTCGAGGTGGGGCCGAACGGATCCGCGACAACCTGCTCGGAATGGAGATGGACGGCCCGCCCTGGCCCGCGAGTGACCTTGCGGCATTGCACGAATCTCTCACCACGATCGTCGAACAGGCGTATGCGCTGCAAGACAGCAGCGGCCTCAACCTGAAGCAGCGGGTCTGTGCCCACGTTCTGTCCGCGCAGGCCGATCGGACCGCCCTCTACCTGGACCCGCTCACCGGTCGGAACCTCGGTCGCCTGAGCCGGGTGTTCCGCGGTGCGACACCCTCACCGGACGACTTGCAGGATGAAGCAATCATTGCGTGCGAGGCGATTGTGCAAGCCTGCGACGACATGGAGTCGTCGCTGGAAACGTTCTTCAAACGGAAGGCCCAGCGGCCATTCTCTCAGGAGATCCAACTCCGCGGTCATGACAGTCTGCAGCGAGCGGAACGGATCGTCGAGGGCCTTCGACGTACTCGCGCGTCCGACGCGCCTCAAGCAGACACCTCGGCGGACGGCTAGGCGCGCACCGTCGATAGCGCTCAGTCTGTGGGCCTGTTCTTAGACATACTGTCGGAGGACTTGGCTAGAGCGGCCGTACCTGGCGTGACCGCCCAGGTGCCGTAACTGAAACTGTGGCCGGCGGCGTTCGCCCTGATGAATATCCCGGCGCCGCTGGTGGTCAGCTGGTCGAACCCGCGCACGGTGATGTTCGAGCTGTCGCCTTCGTACGCGCAGATATGGCCGGGTGCAGCTGAAGGTGCGTTGAACGTCCCCGGGCACCCTGGGACTGCGGCGCCACCCGCATTGATGAAGTGTGTGATGGGCAACGAGGGCAGCTGAATCCGAAGGAGATGCTGTGCCCGAAGAACTGTCCGGACCCACTCGCTGGCCCCATCACATAGAACTGACCCGTCAGCGTTTGCGCCGGTAGCCCGTTGACCTTCTTGGTGTTGTCGGCTTGCTTCGCCGCCTGCACCTTTGGGATGAACTTGGCCGGCAGCTTGCCGCTGCCGTTGTGCGCCACAACCTTCCCCTGGGCTTGGTTAAGGCCCGCGCCGGAGCCCACGGCGTGCTTGCCGTCGACCTTGTCGGAGTTGTGGGCGAACAGTGCATGCTGCACGCCGTGGCCGATTGCGGGTGCGCTGAGCGCGATCATGAGGAAGACGGTTCCGAGCACGATGAATTTGATGTTCTCCCTGCGCAGCATGGACGTCCTCCGGTTGGAAAGAGTGGAATCCCCCGTGCGCGCGCGTCCCCGCGGCTATCCGGAGAATCCCGTAGCTGCGATCAGACAACATAGAGGCGAGGGCGGCCTGACATGAGGCGACGCCTGATTGCCGCTCGATCTTCTCAGACCCGGGCGAGTACGGCCGCCAACGGCTCGGGCACGCGGCCGGGCTCCAACGCCTCGACCAGCAGCGCCGCGTAGCGCGCCTTGCGGCCGGACCGGACCCCGAGGAAGCGCCGGAGTACCGCCTCGCGCGTCCAGTCGCGCTGGGCGGGCATGCCCGCCAGGAGCCGCAGCGAGCGCGCCTCGCCCGCCGCCTTGATGACGGCTTCGACGGCCTCGACACCGAGCGCCCGGATGAGCTCGTCCTCCAGATCCGCCGAGCACTTGTAGAAGCCCAGACCTGACAGTCCGTCAGGCTCGAGGGCGGCGCCTAGCCCCGCCGCCGCCAGCCCGTGCCGGAGCTTGGCCTCCTCCGCGGCGTCGAAGAGCCCCGCAAGCGGGACACCGAGACCGTGCGGCCCGTATCGCGACGCGAATGCCCGCGTGTTGGTGATCCCGCCCATCGCGACGACCTCGATGCCCTCGGCGGCAATGTCCCGACCAAGGCGCGCCGCCAGGGTGTGCAGCGCCACCCGGTCGCTGTTCCCCTCGACAAGCACGACGGCACGCAACGTGGTCACGTCACCATTAGGTGCGCGGCACGCCCGCCGGTCAACGGAGTTTTGGGTCAGAGATGGCCAGACGCGCTGCGGTCACTTTTGCGCTGTGCTTTGGGGTTGCGCGTGTCATAAAACTCTCCGCGATGTGACCGTACGGCTGGGCTGGACTAGACATTTTCGGGACCTCCGGCAAGTACGCCTTCGGCGATCGTTGTGAATTCGTCGATCGTCAAGTACTTGCGGTCGCGGGATGTAGCAACGGCTTGGCGGGCGCGATGAAGGATCTGCTGGAACTGGCTATCGTCGACAGATGTGTAGTGGTCCGCGAGTAGGTCGCGGAGGAACTTCGGATCCGAACTCCAGGAGCTACTTCTTTCGCGACCAAAGAGTATCTTGGAACCGATGACTGCCTCGAATTGCCGACCGATGGCGGATGGAGCAATTCCAATGGTCGCGAGATCCTGCGTGTCGCCCTCGAGGTGACCCGCGCCTTCCTCCTTGTTCCAGTTCTCGCCCACTATCGGCTTCCACGGAGCGAGGTCGACGCCAAACGCCTCTTGCGCAAAACGGCCAAGGTCGTACAACTTCTCCAATTTGATGTTTGTGGGAATCCCGTACATCTCGAAGACAACGGCCGCCTCCTCCAAAGCCACACAACCGCCCCGATCGCCGATGCCGAGCACGCTGGCGTCGGTGACATCAGCGCCCGCCTCGACCGCGGCCAAGGCATTGGCGGTGGCCAAGCCGATGTCGTTGTGGTGCTGGACATAGATTTCACAATCCGGTCCCACGGCCTCGCGGATTGCGCGGATGTAGACGCGCGTGGCGAGCGGGTTGCTGTTGCCCCGGCTGTCAACCACATATACGCCGTCGACCTCAGCCTGAGCAAGCGCACGGTAGAACGCCGCCGCGGTGTCGAGATGTGTCCGCATCGAGTCGACAATCCATGGCACGACACGAACGCCAAGCGTCTTGGCGAAGGCGGCGCTGTGTGCTAACTGATCGATGATCTGCGATTTAGTCAGTTCGCCATTGAAGTCACGTAGCGTGTCTTGAAACGGCCACTTATAGATGGGACTCAAGATCTCGGCGCCAAGTTCGACATGGCGACCCAGTGTCTCCTTCCACTTATCCCGCAATGGAAGTTCGAGGCCTGGCCCCTTTGCGACAAGCGGCGTCTTCAGGCCAAGGCGCCGATAGGCCTTGACGATGTCACGCTCCTCGTCGATCGTCGCGTGACTCGGCAACGTGATCTGGTCGACGCCAGCCTCACTGAGCTTCGCCATCAGCCCTAACCGGCCACTCCAGCTCATCTGGTGACCGACACAGTCGTCTCCCTCAGACAACGTGCAGTCAATGAATTGCGCTGGCCGGGTGATGGAGACGCGTTGTGATATTGCTTCGTCGTCCCAATATGCGGGGTTGGCCAGCCAGCGTCCGGGCTGGTGCCAGGGAGTCGTCATCGTGGCGCCTTTCGTCGGTCCTTGCAGGGCCTAGCCCTGCCTGAAGGCTCCTAAGTGTTCTGGTCGCCGTACCTCTCACTCAGGGCGTCGAGGTTGTGCTTTTGCACGAGGGACTGCCGTTCGTGCCAGCTCGCGATGTTCACGCACCTTAGATCCCGTCACGACCGGCTCTGACGGCCAACCGCCGTCCTCGGGCACCAGTAGATCGGTGCCAGCGAAACAGCGTCAAAGACTTCGGCACGATCATGAGATCGCTGCAGTAGCGCGCGTCGCACTCCCGCTCGGTAGCGTCACGGGTGTTGAACGACGTCGGCGGGGACCGATGAGTTTGGGTGGTAGCGGCAGTCCATACGTCGTACACGCTCGAACCGAAGCCGTCGAAGGGCGGCCTCCTCGAAGGGACACAACCGTGGCCGACGACGATGAGACACAAATCCGGGCGCTTATCGAGCGCTGGGCGAAAGCGGTGCACGAGGGCGACATGGACGGCGTCCTAGTGTCATGCGCCTTTGGTTCGTTGAAGAAGTCGGCCGAGAGAGGCGATGATCTCTTCGGCCGTCTTGGTCCACACGAACGGTTTGGGGTTGGCGTTCCATTCTTCAAC
>WHTJ01000159.1 GCA_009377795.1 Propionibacteriales bacterium
TTCCGGATCGTGTCGTGGATGCTGATCGCTGGGTCCGCCGGCTATGTGGCGCTCGCGCTCGGCGGGACGACCGCGGTGGTGCTCGGGTCCTTCGTCGCCTTCGCGGCCGGCTGGGGATGGCCTGGCCTCTACCACCACGGCGTCGTCACCGCCAACCGCGCGAACCCCGCCCGGGCCACCGGGATCGCGCAGGCGGGCCTGTCCACCGGTACAATAGAACGCACGTTTCGCTGTACAGAATGACTGGTGCCCGCCGGCGCCCCGGCCACCGGCGGGCAGTCGCGGAGCAATCGATGGACAGAGGGGCTGATGTGACGGAAGAGTTCTTGGCCGCAGGCGGCCGAATCACCACCACCTACCCCTTTGATCTTGCGCGGTTGCTCCAGAGGTCTATCCATGAGCACTCGGCCGAGACCGCCGTGGTGTGTGACGGCCAGGCACGCAGCTATGCGGGGCTGGGCGATCGCGCCTACCGTCTGCGCCATGCCCTGCCCGCGCTCGGCGTACACGCCGGTGACCGCGTCGCGGTGCTGCTCAGCAACAGGCTCGAGTATCCCGAGGTCGACGTCGGGCTCGCCTTCAGCTGCGCCGTCCGCGTCTCGCTCAACGTTCGCCTCGGGCTCGAGGACCTCTCCTACATCCTGGACGACTCCGGGGCGCGCGTCCTGATCTCGGAGCAACGCTTCGACGACGTTGCCGCCGAGCTGGCGAGCCGGCACGGCGTGCACTGGGTGAGGATGGGCGCCGGCACGTCTCCCGACGCCGCCGTCGGCTACGAGGAACTGCTCTCCGGCAGCTCAGGGCGCAGAGAACTGGACGGCACTACGGACGCCGCGCCCGCGTGGATCTCCTACACCTCCGGGACCACCGGACGTCCCAAGGGCGTGGTGCTGAGCAGCCGCGCACTGGTGAACGTGGCCTTCAACCTAATGCTCGAGATGGGCCCCATCTCGACCGAGCGCTCGGTCCTGCTGCCCCAGCCGCTCTCCCACGGCGCCGGCTACTTCGTGATCCCGTACCTTGCAAGCCGGTGGGACTGTGCACGTGATGCCCAGGTTCGACCCAGCGGAGGCGCTGCACCTCGGGCGCAAGCACGGCATCTCCACGCTGAAGTGCGTACCAGCGATGCTCACCGACATCCTGGAGACCGACCAGCCGGTGCCGTTCGACTCGATCATCTACGGAGCGGCACCGACGCCGATGCCGCAGATCGAGCGAGCACTGGACCGCTACGGCCCGATCCTGATGCAGCTGTACGGCCAGTCCGAGGCGCCGGTGACCATCACCTCGCTGCAGAAACATGACCACGCCAAGCCGGGTCCGCACCGCGCATCGGTCGGCCGCCCCTGGCGAACAGTGGACGTGCAGGTCGTGGACGCCGACGGCGTGCGCGTCCCTGACGGCGAGCTGGGCGAGGTCATCGTTCGCGGCGGCCACCTGATGGAGGGCTACTACGGTCGTCCGGACCTGACCGCCGAGGTGCTGCGCGACGGATGGCTCTGGACGCGCGACATGGCCGTGCGGGACGAGGCCGGCTACATCTACCTCCGGGGCCGGCGTGACGAGATGATCAACTCGGGCGGCTACAACATCGCCCCGAGGGAGGTTGAGGACGTCGTCGTCCAGCACCCCGCAGTCGAGGAGTGCGTGGCCACCGGGGTTTCGCATGATCACTGGGGCCAGCAGGTCCAGGTCTTCGTGCTGCGCAAGCCGGACCTGCCCGTTGACGCGGGCGAGCTGGTCGCGTTCTGCAAGCCCCGCCTCGGCTTCCGCACCCCCAGCTCGGTGGTGTTCGTGGAGACGATGCCGCGTACGCCGTACGGAAAGGTGGACCGAGTGCGCATGCTGCAGTCCACCGGACTCGACGGCCCCGAGCCCCGATGAGTACGGCGTCGCGGCTGGCAGAGCGCGCCCGGCAGGCTGCGGGTGCGCCGGACGGCGACGCCCAGCGCGCCCTGCTGGTGCACAACTGCGCCGCGGCCATGGGCGAGAAGGCGGCGGCTGGGCGGATCCTGACCGCGCTGGCGGACGATGCCGGCAGCGGCGCGGTGGCCTACCGGCTCGCGGCGGCCATGCACGCCAGGGCCCAGGACGACTTCTACCCAGGCGGCCGCATGCACGTCGGGGCCGTGGTGATCCCGGCTGTCCTCGCCGCCGAGCCCGACGACATGCTTCCCGCGCTGGCCGCCGGCTACGCGGTGGGCACGGGGGTGTCCCGTCCCTACTCGGCCGCCGCGCAGCAGCGCGGGTTCCGGCCGACCGGCATCTTCGGCCCGCTCGCCGCGGCCGCGGCCTCCGCGGTGGCACTCGACCTGGACGACGAGCAGCTCGCGCACGCCATCTCCATCGCCACGACCGGCTCCGCGGGGACGAACCAGTCCTGGATCGACGGCAGCGACGAGTGGCTGGTGGAGGTCGCGGCGGCCGCCCGGTCCGGCGTGGACGCGGCGCGCCTAGCCTCGGCCGGCGTCCAGGGCGCTGCGGCGGCGGTCGACGGCGGCGCCGGATGGGCGGCGGCGTTCTTCGGTGACCCGCAGGCCCAGCGGCTGCGGAATGCCCTCGACGGCGAGGAGGATCCGGCACAGCGAGTCGCGGTCAAGCTGTACCCCATCAGCGGCATCGCCCAGGTCCCCGCCCATCTGGCCGCCGAGATCGGCAAGGAGACCGGCCGGGCGCTTCCGGACAGCGTCCGGGTCCACATGCCACCGTCGGAAGCCGCCTACCCTGGTACCGCCAACCGCGGGCAGTTCGTGGGTAGTTCGGACTCGCTGATGAGCGTCGCGCGATGCGTCGCTTTGGCATACAGCACCGGCACGGTGGCCCATGCCGCGCTGGCCGCGGCGCCGAGCAGGGCAGAGACAGCGGTCATGGAGCGGCTCGAGCTGGTCCCCGACGCGGGGCTGGAGGAGACGGCAGCCATGGTCTCTGTGACCGTGGACGGGCAGGAGGCTACCCGGCGGCAGCACGCGAAACAGCTCCTGTACCCGTCGTGGGGCCAGACACGCGCCGAAATCCATGACATCGCCGCGCGCAACGACGCTTCCGCCGCTGCGTTACGCGAGCTTGCAGAATTGGTGGAGGCAGGACCGAGTGCTCGGTCGATTCTGACGCTGATGGGAAAGCAGCCATGACAGCTCCCTCCGCTGTTCGCTCGGTGACCCGCGCAGTGGACGTTCTTATGGCCCTGACAAGTGGCCCGCGCAGCCTCGGTCGTTTGGCCGAGGAGACGAAGCTCTCTAAGACGACCGTCCACCGGCTCTTGGCTAGCCTGTCCCATCATCAATTGATCATGCAGGACACGGTGACCGCGGACTATTTGCTGGGGCCGGGTTCGCTGCGGCTCGTCGACGCCCTGACCACGGGTATGGGCGGGATCGGCATTCTTGCACGACCGGTGCTTAGCCGGCTGCAGGCAGAAACGTTAGAGACGGTGACACTGCATACGCGCTTCGGCGCGCAGCGCATCTGCGTGGAGGAGCTGCCGAGCCAGCTGGCGATCCGCTACACCGCGGGCGTTGGAGCGGCCAGTCCGGTCCACACCGGCTCGGCCGGCAAGGTCCTGCTGGCGTACATGGACGCAGGTGAGCGGGAGCATCTGCTAGACCACGCCGACCTCGAGGCGTTGACCGACGCGACCATCACCGACCGGGCGACGCTCGAGCGGGAGCTGGCACTGGTGCGGCGCAGGGGGTTCGCCGAGAGCCACGGTGAGCGCGTGGTGGGCGGCGCGGCGGTGAGCGCGCCGGTGTGGGCTCCCACCGGCCACATCCTTGCGGCGCTCAGCGTGCTGGGGCCCGAAGGCCGGCTCAAGCCAGCCAAGCTCCGGGAGATCCGGCCGTCGGTGGTGGAGGGCGCGCGGGAGATCTCGCGCCGTATCGCCGGGGCGCAGATGGAACAACACGACAAGGACAGGGAAAAACCGGCATGAGGCAGCAGAGTTTCCACTCCAGCAGTGGCTTCGAGACGCCTCGCTACGTCGACGGCGACGTCCTTCGACATGACGGGGCGCGGGAGGACGCCCAGTACCCGCCGCCCGGCAGGTACCCGTTCACGCGCGGCTTCACCGGAGAGGGCTTTCGCGAGCAGTTCTGGTCGTGGGAGATGTACGCCGGGTTCGGTTCCGCGGAGGAGGCCAACCGCCGATACCGCTTCCTGCTGGAGAACGGCGCCGCCGGCGGAGTCTCCATCGCGCTCGACCTTCCCACGCAGATCGGCTTCGACAGCGACCATCCGATGGCCACCGGCGAGGTCGGACGGATGGGGGTGGCGCTGGACAGCTACTCCGACATCGAGGCCCTCTTCGACGGCGTCGACCTCGCCAGCGCCGGACACGTGTTCTCGATCGCGAACTGCATCGGGCCCGTCATGTATGCATGGGTGCTGCAGTACTGCGAGCGGCACGATATCGACCCCGGCTCGTTCCGTCTGCAGATCCAGAACGACCCGATCAAGGAGTACTACGCACGCGGCACGCACTTTCTGCCGATCGAGCACGCGGTACGCCTCGCCACCGACGTCGTGGTCTTCTCGAGCCGGAGGACCCCGAACTGGCTCCCCATCTCGGTGTCCGGGTCACACATGAAGCAGGCCGGTGGCAGCCCCGCGCAGGAAGCGGCGTTCACGCTCGCCAACGCCATCGCCTACATGGAAGCCACCGAGTCCAAGGGCCTGCCGCTGCGGGAGTTCAACCCGACGTTGGAGCTGCACTTCTGCACCGACATGGACTTCTTCGAGGAGGTGGCGAAGTACCGCCCGGTGCGACGGGCCTGGTCCGAGATCGCCGCGCAACGGTTCGGCGTCGAGGACCGCAGTAGCCTCCCGTTCCGGCTGCACGCCGCCACCTCGGGCCTGCCGCTGACGGCTCAGCAGCCCATGAACAACATTGCGAGGATCACCCTGCAGGCGCTGGCGCAGATACTCGGCGGTGTCGAGGCGACGAGAACGGCCTCCTGGGACGAGGCCCTGGCCATCCCGACCGAGGAGGCGGCGGCCCTGTCGCTGCGGATCAACCAGATCATCGCGCACGAGACCGGGATCGCGGACACCACGGATCCTCTGGGCGGCTCCTTCTACGTCGAGCACCTCACCGAGAAGCTGCACGCGTTCATCGAGCACGAGGTGCAGAAGATCGACGCGATGGGCGGTGCGATCGCCGCCGCCTCCAACGGCTACTACGCAGGGGAGCTGGCCCAGGGCGCCTACGCGCAGCAGCGTGCCCTCGACGAGGGCGAGAGGGTCATCGTCGGGGTCAACGCGTACGCAACTGAGGAGCAGCCCGCATACCCCCGGTTCGCCCACGACGACTCCTCCGAGCACCGGCAGATCTCGAAGCTCGAACGCCACCGCGCCGCCCGGGACGCGCCGGCCGTGCGCAGGGCACTCGACGACCTTGCCGACGCGAGCGCAGGCTCCGACAACGTGATGCCGGCGGTGATGGCGGCCGTGGCCGCCGGAGCCACGGTCGGCGAGATCTCGGACGTGTGGCGCTCGGTGTACGGCGAGTTCAAGGCCGAAGCTCTCCACAT
>WHTJ01000160.1 GCA_009377795.1 Propionibacteriales bacterium
ACCGCCGCGAGCAGACCACCCCATCCTCGTAATCGGTTGGCGCCCCGCACTCCTAGCATGTCTGCCTCTCCTCTCGCTTCGTCACGGAGCTTCCTTGACGAGATCCTGGAACTCGGCCGGTGCGTCCAGTGCCTCGTCGACCACCGTCGCGGTCTCCTCGCCGCTCAACGGGTCGATGTCTCGCTGCTGCTCCTCAGCTTCGGCGACCAGCTCCTCGTTACCCAAGGCGCAGTCCACTCCCGTACGCAACGCCGCCAGGTGGTCGGGGTCCATGTCAGGCGGTCCGGCGAGCGACCGCCCGGTCTCCACCAGCTCGATCAACGCATCGAGGCTGGCCTGTTGCGCTTCACCGGTTGGAAAGTCGGAGACCGTCGGTACGTCGGGCAGGGACTCGTGCGGCTGCCTGCCGATCACCAGCAGCGGCCGGAGGTCGCCTGCATCGATCGCGCTGATCTGGCTGTCGAACGGCAGGATGTGCGCGTCCGCATCGCCTGCCAGCACCGCGGCCCGCGCTTCCTCCGATCCCTCGAACCCGGTCACGGTCTCGGCCGGGAAGTCGTAGACCTTCGGCAGGACCTCCGAGTTGACGTACTCGTTGCTCCCCGGTCCGGTAGCCACGAACCGTACCGGCCGCTCGGCGTCGATGAGGTCCTGAAAGGTCTCGAACTCGCTGTCTGCCGCGACCGCGAGCACGTTGGGCTCCGCAGAGACGCGGGCCAGCCAGGAGAAGTCGCCCGCATCGAAGTTCACGCCCTCGGCCTCGGAGAGCTGTGCGCTGATAGCCCCGACGGTGTTCATCAGCACCGTGCGCAGCGAGTCGGGAGGAGCGACGAACGTTTGCGAGGTGGCCAGCAGACCCCCGGCACCCGGCTCGTTCCGTACGACGACCGTGGCACCCAGGCAGTCCTCCAGGTAGGGGGCGAGCAGCCTGGCGTAGGTGTCGTAACCGCCCCCCGGATCGTAGGGCACCACCAGGTCGATCGACTCTCCCTCCAGCGACGCTTGCTCGCCGGACGCTTGCTCGCCGTCCGATGCGCCGGTGCCGTCGCATGCGGCGAGTAGGAGACCTGCGAGTGCGACATACCCCCACGGGGCTCGACGCATGTCAAAATCCCTTCCGTACGCCGGAAGGAGGCTTACCTCCGTCCGAGTCGCGTTTTGGACCATCCAGGAAAGCGGGCGGCGCCGCAACGGACCGCGCCCACTTGCTGAGACGTGTCGCGATGCTCGATTCCTGTCTTGAGTTGATCTCTAGAAGACTCCGGCCGGCATGGGCACGTACAGCAGTTGGTAGAACGCGAGCCAGAGCACCGCGCCCGCCACGGCCGCGTAGGCGGCCGCTGCGAGCCAGCCGGCCTTCCCGGCGATACGCAGGTACGCGAACGCGAACAGCGGCACGGTGATGAACACGCCGACGAGCCATAGGGAGACGAAGAAGGCGGCGATCCAGCCCAGCGCCGCGGCCCACTCCCGGCGGGTCGCCGTGCCGAAGACGTACTCGAGGCTGTAGTCCGCCTGATCGTCCTCGGGATCCGGCTCCGTCTTTCCGGCCGCCGGGTCGCTCTCGGGGGCCTGCCGATTCCAGGCGCGGTGCCAGCGGAGCTGGACGCCATAGCCAACCAGCTTCAGGACGGCGAACGCCGCACCCGCCACGGAGACGTACTCCGGGAAGAACCTCGCGCGGAACGGCCACTGCTGCGCGTACACATACGCGAGCACGAAAACGGCCAGCATGATCAGCGCGATGAGGACATCGCCCCCACGCACCGCCGGTACCGGTTCGGCCGCGGATCCTCTCATCGCGCTCCTCATTCTCCGACCCCGCTCACCTTCTCGCGGTCGCTCTCCTCGACCTCGGCGGGAGCCGCCGCCGACCTCCACCGGAGGATCGCCCGGACGTACGGCCACAACGCGACGAAGACCATCGCCGCGCCGATGCCCAGCACGGACGGCTCGGAGAGCCACGACCACCCGTGGAGCTCATGCGACAGGAACAGGTACCGCTCAGCCAGGCCGCCGAGGACGACGGCGAGCAGGAACGGCACCCGCGGCCAATCCCACTGGATGGCGACGATCCCGAGCACGGCCGCGCCCAGCATGACGAATATGTCGTTGAAGTTGTTGTTGGCCGTGTAAGCGCCGATTCCCAACAGGATCAGCAAGAACGGCACCAACCACGTACCCGGTATGAACGTCAGCTTGATGAGCTGGCGCAGCAGAAGGAACGACACGGCCACCGCGACGATGTTCGCCAGGACCATGATCCACACCATCGAGAACGTGACGTCCAGGTTCTCCGTCAGCATCTCCGGTCCCGGGTTCAGCCCGGTGATGAGGAACGCGCCCAGCAGCACCGCGGCCCCGACACTGCCGGGGATGCCGAACGCGATGGTCGGGACGAGCGCACCAGCGTCTTTGGCGTTGTTGTTCGCGCCGGCGGCCAGGACGCCCTCGATGGAGCCCTTGCCGAACTCCTCCGGGTGCTTCGAGGTCTGCTGGGCATGTCCGTAGGCGATGAACTGGGACACGCTCCCGCCCATACCGGGGATGATGCCGATGCCGATGCCGATCGCGCTGGAGCGCACGACGACGGACCAGTGCCGGAAGGTATCGCGGATGCCCTGCCCGATTCCCGAGAGCTCGCTCGACGTCTCCCGGTTCGCGATCGAGCTCTTGCTGAGCATCAGCTGGAGCACCTCGGCACCGGCGAACAGGCCGACCACCAGCGGGACGATGTCGATGCCGTCCCACAGGTACAGCTGGTCGAAGGTATAGCGGGGTACGCCGGCCTGAGGGTCGATGCCGACCAGGGCGACCAGCATGCCGAGCGCGGCCATGATGAAGCCCTTGAGCACGTTACGACCCGACAACGAGACCACGAACGTCAGGCCGAGCAGGGTCAGCATGAAGAACTCGGGAGGTCCGAACGCGAGCACCAGCGGCCGCAGGATGGGTACCGAGAGCGCCAGGAAGATTGCCCCGAGAATGGCGCCCTGAGTGGAGGAGAGCAGTACGGCACCCAGCGCACGGCCCGCCTCCCCCCGTTTGGTCATCGGATAGCCGTCCAAGACGGTGGCCGCCGACGTCGCCTCGCCCGGCACGCCGAACAGGACCGACGTGATGTCCCCCGTGGTCGCGGTCACCACCCACATCCCCAGCAGGAACGCGAACGCCTGAACCGGCTCCATGCCGAACACGAACGGCAGCATCAGCGCGAGCGTGACGGACCCGCCCAGACCGGGCAGGACGCCGACCACGAAGCCGATGGCGATGCCGGCCAGCATCAGCAGAAGGGTCTCCGGCTCGAGGACCTGGCCCAGGCTCTCGAAGAGCGTTCCGAACAAAGCGAACCTTCCCTTCAGCCGGAACCCTGGCATGTCCCGAGGGTGCGAACCTACGAGGCAGACCTGGATGTCCGGGAAACCGTCGTCTCATTAAGTGGGCGTTTCGGCGCCGCGAACGATCAGGTGTCGGACGGCCTCCTGAGGAAGCCCAGCGCCGCGTCGAGGTGTACGACCGAGGCGTACTTGAGGTGCATGTCGAACAGGTTCACCTTGTGCGACAGCTGGCTGCGATCGAACGTCGCCTCCTCGACGACCATGACCTCGAACCCGTGTGAGTAGGCGTCCACGACACTGGCCCGTACACAGCCGCTGGTCGTCTCGCCGCCCACGACGAGGGTGTCGACGTCGAGCTGCCGCAACCAGGTCGACAGCGGCGTGCCGAAGAAGGCGCTGGCCCGGCTCTTGTCGAGCACCAGCTCGCCCGGACGCGGGGCGAGCTGCTCGACGATCTCGTAGCCGGCGGCCTCGTCCTCGCCCGCCACTCGCGTCCGCCTGGTGGTCGCGCCGAACCGCGCCTCGGCACGCCGCTGCCCGGTGGTGAAGAGCACGGGCACGCCGGACTCGCGAGCCGTACCCAGCAACCCCTGGAGCGGCTCGAGAGCCTCCCATGCCGCGAGACCGCACGTCGCGGGGAACTCGTCGATCGCCTCGGCCAGCGGGCGAGGGCGGTCGCCGAAGACCTTCCGGTAGCAGTCGATCAGCAACAGGGCCGGCCGCCGACCCGGGCGGCGTTCGGCCTGGTAGCGACCCGCGATCAGCCGCTCGTCCGGGCCGATCAGGTCGTCCCAGCAGTGCCGCTCATCCGACGGACTCATGCTGCGGCACCTGATAGTCGCGGACGAGCCTGCCGGCGAACCCGGCTCCGGCGGCCACGATCGGGAGCAGCCCGCCGATACTGAGTGCGGCCACCGGGCCCAGCGGCCCGGCGAGCGCCCCGATGTTCATGTCGCCGAGGGCCGGACCACCACGCGAGGCGATCTGGTAGAGCGACGTCACCCGGCCGCGGATGGCGTCCGGAACCTCGAGCTGTACCGCCGCGTGCCGGATCGCGGTATGCATGGCGTCGAACATCCCGATGCCGGCCGCCCCCAGTACGGCCGCGAGGAACACCGGCGACTGGGCGAGTCCGATCGTGGCCACGCCGTACAACGCGGTCGTACACAGTACGATCCGTCCGGACCTCGCCGTACGCGCGATCCGGAACACCAGCGCCGACCCCACCAGCGCACCGACCGAGGGCGCGGCGGAGAGAATGCCGTACCCGGACGGGCCGACGTGCAGTATGTCGATCGACAGGGCGGGCAGCACCACGCGCCAGGCGCCGAACAGGGTGCAGGACAGATCCAGGCCGATGAGCTGCAGGATCAGCGGGCGGTGCCGGAGCCATGCGAAGCCCTCCTTGATGTTGTGCCAGACGCTCTCTTGCTTGACGTCGGTGGTCGATTGGGAAGGTATGCGCAGGAACTGGAGGACGACCACCAGCACCGCGAAGCTGGCGACGTCGGCGAAGTACATCCCGGCCGGGCCGAACCCGGCGATCAGGAAGCCGGACAGCGCCGGTCCGATCAGGATCGCGACCTCCCGCGACGGGTTGAGCAGCGCGAAGGCCTGGACGAGTTCGGACCGGGGTACGAGGGCCGGGATGATCGCCTGCCGGGCCGGACGGTCGAAGGTCTCCGCGGACGAGTTGAGTAGTACGGCGAGCAGGATGTGCCACGGCTCGATGATGCCGGTGACGGTGGTCAAGGCGAGACCCAGACTCACGAGCAGCGAGAACGCCTGCATGGCCTGCACGAGCCGGCGCCGATCCATCCGGTCGGCCCAGGCGCCGCCGAGTGGGGACAGCACGATCAGCGCGACCGCCTGGAACAGCCCGATCAGACCGGTCTGCAGGGTCGAGCCGGTCAGGTGGTACATGTGGAAGAGATTCGCGACGAACGTGCCTCGGGTGCCGATCTCGGACAGCACCACTCCGGTCCAGTACATATCGAACCGGCGATTCCGCAGCAGGCTCGGCACGTGCACTGATCCTCCTCCCGCCGGTTACCGTGGGCCGGTCACCGCGCGGCCGTAGACCGATGGCCGGCCAGCACGGCGGCGACCTGGTCGACGG
>WHTJ01000052.1 GCA_009377795.1 Propionibacteriales bacterium
TTGGAGCGGGTGACGGGAATCGAACCCGCACTGTCAGCTTGGGAAGCTGAGGTTCTGCCATTGAACTACACCCGCACATCGCCGCGGCCTCCACCGCGGCGAGCCACACCATACTACGGGAGCACGCGGCCGATGCGGCGTATGGCGTCCTCGACCGAGGAGGCCTCCTCGACCCCCGGGGCCGGCATCTCCCAGCCTCCCAGCGCGACCACGGGTACGCCGGTCCGAAGCGCCAGCGACAGCTCGCTCATCGTGCCCCAGCTGCCGCCGATCGCCAGTATGGCATCGGCCGCACGGACCACGAGGGCGTTGCGCATCTCGCCCATACCGGTGGGGATCACGATGCTGTGCCCTGGGCTCGCGTCGTCCCGGTTGCGACCGGGCAGCAGCGCCAGCGCCGTACCGCCCGCCGCCCGAACACCGTCGGCCGCGGCCTCCATCACCCCGTTGAGCCCTCCGGTGATGACCACATGGCCCGCCCGGGCGAGCAGATTACCGGCTCGGCGGGCATGGTCGACGTCCTCGGCCGTGGCGGCGTCGCCGGGCCCGATCACCGACACATAGGAGGTCACGACAGGAGGTTAGCGCCGGGCCGGTACTGTCCCGTCATGCTGCTCTCCGACCGAGATATCCGCGCCGAGACCGACGCCGGCCGGGTCGTGCTGGAGCCGTTCGACGACGCGATGATCCAGCCGTCATCGGTCGACATCCGGCTCGACCGGTACTTCCGCGTCTTCGAGAACCACCGCTACCCCCACATCGATCCGGCACAGGAGCAACCGGAGCTGACCAGACAGGTCGAGCCGAAGGGGGATGAGCCGTTCATCTTGCATCCCGGGGAGTTCGTCCTCGCGTCGACGTACGAGGTGGTCACCCTCCCGCACGATGTCGCGGCCAGGCTCGAAGGAAAGTCGAGCCTGGGGAGGCTCGGCCTGCTGACGCATTCGACGGCGGGCTTCATCGACCCCGGCTTCTCCGGACACGTCACCCTGGAGCTGTCGAACGTCGCCACCCTGCCGATGAAGCTCTGGCCGGGGATGAAGATCGGTCAGCTGTGCTTCTTCCGGTTGTCGTCGCCGGCCGAGCATCCGTACGGATCGAAGAAGCACGGCTCGCGCTACCAGGATCAGCGTGGCCCGACGCCCTCACGATCACACGTGAACTTCCATCGCACCGAGACATAACGCGCAGTTGTCGGGTCACTCCGTATCGATGCGGTTGGCGATGTGGTGCAACGCGGCAGCGATCGTGTGGCGCTTCCGCGGCCGATGGCGCGTCGGTCGCGGCCCTGGCGTCCGCTGGCGTCGCTCCTCATCGATGGCCTGGACAAGCTCTTCGTGAAGGACGTACATCGAGGCTCCTGATTGAGGCGCGGGGTGTGGCTCTTACGGTGCCACCCGGGTACGACAGAGATGTCTCGCAGAAGGCCGTCAGCGGCTGACTGCCTTCTTGTAACGCCAGGTCGCCAGGGGTACGAACACGGCCAGGATGACCGCAATCCAGAGCAGCGACGCGAGCAGCGGATGCTGCAGCGGCCATGCCTCGGGGACGGCCATGGCCGAGCTGGTGTTGCCGAAGAGCTCGCGAACGGCCTGGGTGACCGCCGAGACCGGGTTCCATTCGGCGACCACCCGCAGCGGTCCGGGCAGCCGGGTGCTGTCGACGAAGGTGTTCGCGATGAAGGACAGCGGGAGGATCACCATGAAGCTGGCGTTGTTGTAGACCTCCGGCGTACGGATGGCCAGTCCGACCACGGCCATCACCCAGGAGAGCGCATAGGCGAAGAGCAGCAGCAGCACGAAGCCCAGGGCGGCCTCGTGCGGCGAGGTGTGGATCCGCCAGCCGACGAGCAGGCCGGTCAGCGACATCGCGGTCAGACTGATCACGTTCGCGATCACGTCGCTGGTTGTCCGGCCGACCAGCACTGCCGACGGTGCCATCGGCAGCGTGCGGAACCGGTCGATGATGCCCTTCTGCAGGTCCTCGGTCACACCGAGCCCGGTGAGCGCGGCACCGAAGATCACCGTCTGAGTGAAGATCCCGGGCAGCAGGAACTCCCGATAGGACATGCCCGGGATCTCGATCACGCTGCCGAACACGTAGGCGAACAACAGGACGAACATGACCGGCGACAGGATCACGAACCCCAAGATGTCGGGGACGCGCCGGATCTTGACGGCGTTGCGTTTGGCGATCGTCGCCCCGTCGGCGACTGCCATGGCCACGGCGTTCATCGGCTGTACTCCTTCGCAAGAACCGTGTTGTCTGTGTCTTCGATGTCCACGTCCTGGGAGGTGGTGGTCTCGGCCTCGTGTCCGGTGAGCCCAAGGAACACGTCGTCCAGGGTCGGGCGCCGCAGGCCGACGTCGCGTACCGTCACTTCGGCACTCGACAGCCGGGCCAGCGCGTCCGCGAGCGATGCGGCGCCGTTCGTGACCGGCACCGTGACCTGGAGTGCGCCGGCGTCGGTCTGGATGTCGCCGACGGCGAGCTCGATCCGATCGCCGCCGATCTGGTCCTTCAGCTGATCGGCCGTTCCGCGTGCGATCACGCGGCCGTGGTCGACGACGGCGATCTGGTCGGCCAGCTGGTCGGCCTCTTCCATGTACTGGGTGGTGAGCAGCAGCGTCGTACCCCCGACGACCAGCTCGGTGATGACGTCCCACAGACCTGCGCGGGCGCGGGGATCGAGACCCGTCGTGGGCTCGTCCAGGAAGAGCACCGGCGGGTCGACGACCAGCGCGCCGGCGAGGTCGATCCGACGCCGCATGCCTCCGGAGTAACCCTTCACCGGCCGGTCCCCGGCCTCGGCGAGGTCGAAGCGTTCCAGCAGCTCACGAGCCCGCTGCCTGCTGCGCCGGGCGCCGAGGTGGTAAAGGCGCCCGATCATCTCCAGGTTCTCCGCCCCGGTGAGATGTTCGTCGACCGCGGAGTACTGACCGGAGGCTCCAATGTGCGAACGCAGCGGCCGGGCGTCCTTGACGACATCGAATCCGGCGACCGTCGCCTTGCCGGCATCCGGCGTCAGCAGCGTGGTGAGGATCCGTACGGTCGTGGTTTTGCCGGCTCCGTTCGGCCCGAGCAGCCCGAACACACCGTGCCTTCCGGGACCGACAGGTCCATCTCGTCGAGGGCGACCACGTCGCCGTACCTTTTGACCAGGCCCTCGGCCACGATCGCGTCTGCCATGAGTCTTCCCTCCGCTTCCTTGTTTGTCAGGCACGCACGATGGCGATGTCGCCGCTGACCGTGTTGAGCTGCAACCGGACCTGCTGGTCGTCCTCAGCCGGGGCGCCGGACTGTTCGAGGTCGCTGGCGACCCGTCCGGTCAAGGTCTTGACGTCGAGCCAGGCGGCCGTGCCGTTGAGTACGCCGACGTGGATGTCCCCCGAGGCGGCCTGGACCTTGACCCGCCCCCGGCGTACCGAGGACAGCCGGATGTCGCCGGACCCGGTCTGTGCGAAGACGTCCTCCTCCGCTTGGCCGACCGCTACGCCTCCGGAGCCGGTCTGCAGCTTCGCCGAGGCCCCGGCGGAGTCGACCCGTACCTCGCCGGAGCCGGTCTGGACCCGCAGCTGGTCGGTGGCCTGCCCGATCTCGATGTCGCCGGAGCCGGTCTGAATCTCGTACGCCGCCTCGATCGTGTCCGCCGAGACGTCGCCGCTGCCGGTACGGATCCGGCCCGCGCCGTCCAGATGTCCGACGGTCACGTCGCCGGAGCCGGTGTCGATCTTCGAGGTTCCGAGGCTGCCGCGGACGTTCACGTCGGCCGAAGCGGACCGGATGGCCAGATTGCTGCTGTTCGGGGCCGTGATGCTCAGGTGCAGGGCCGGCGTGGTTCCGAACAGGCCTCTCGGCCGTTTGGGCACCTTCACGTAGATGGTGTTCCCGCGTTGCTCGACGAGCGTGGCGGCGATCAGTTCCTCGGCCGCCGAGTCGTTCGGCCGGCCGGACAGCTCGACGAGGGTCTCGTCGACGTCCTCGGTGTTGATGGTGATGTCACCGGAGCGGAACTCGACGACGATCATGGGCGGTTTTTCAGTGTTGAAGCGATGCATGGCTGGCCTCCTCGAAGGCGTAGTCAATTACCGCGTCGTCCCGACACGGTGCAGAAGGTGATGGGTGGTATGTCGCGGGTCCGCGGCGTGCGGCCCGGTGTTGGTCAGCGGACCCAGCCGGAGATGTGCTGGCCGGGGCCGCCACGTCTTCGGCCGGTGGATCCGGCGCCGAACGGCATGGAGCCGAGGTCGATGTCGATCCCGATGGCGTGCTCGCGGGCGGCGGAGCGTACGGCGTTGACCAGCCAGGCGTTCAGCGACTGACCGCGCTTGGCGGCGAACTCCTCGGCGCGCTGCTTGAGGGACTCGGGGATGCGCAAGGTGATCCGGGCGACCGCCTCGTCGGACTCCTCGCGGTCGAGGTCCTCGTCGGCGGGCTCCGATGCCTGGGGACCGGGTGCGACCGGGGGTGGTGTCACGACGAACTGCGGCTCGCGGCCCTTGAGGCGTACCTCCACGGCGCCGCCGTCCATGCTCTGGGTGATCTCGGCGGCGGCGTGTGAGAGCGCCTCGAGCAGCACCATGCGCAGCGCCGGGTCGAGCGCGTGCGCGAGCCGGTCGGCGGCCTCGACAACCTCCGGGCCACCGGCCTGGGCGGCGGCGGCCAGGTCCTGGCCGAGTTGTTCGGCGTACGGCGTGATGTCCATGGACGCCACTATGACATCACTGTGACGTCAAGTCAACACCACTACGCCACCGTCGTGATGTCAGATGACGTCGGAGCGTCTCACGTGGGTGGACACCCCGCCGAGTGGCCACTGATGTACGGCGACACCGGCGTGCCGTGTGCATAGGGGGCCACTCGGCGTGAGGCGAGAGAAATCAGGTGACGTCGGAACCCTCGCCGCGCTTGACGGACGCCAGCAGCAGCTGGGCGACGTCCTGCACCTCGACCTCCTCGCGGGCCTCGCCCGTGGACTGCTTCTCGGTGAGCCCGTCGGAGAGCATGACCCGGCAGAACGGGCATCCGGTCGCGATCCGGTCTGCGCCGGTCTCGACCGCCTCGGTCGTGCGGTTGACGTTGATCCGCTGGCCGATCCGCTCCTCCATCCACATCCGCGCGCCGCCGCCGCCGCAGCAGAAGGACCGCTCCTGGTTGCGCGGCATCTCGGCGTACGTCGCGTTCGGGATGACCTCCAGCAACTCGCGTGGTGGGCTGTAGACTTGGTTGTGCCGGCCCAGGAAGCACGGGTCGTGGTAGGTGATGGTCTGGCCGTTGACCGCGCCTTCGGGTGCGGCGACCGGGGTGAGCCTGCCCTCGCGTACGAGCCGGTTGAGCAGCTGGGTGTGGTGTACGACTTCGAGCTCCACGCCGAGCTGTCCGTACTCGTTCTTCAAGGTGTTGAAGCAGTGCGCGCACGTGGAGATGACCTTCGTGGCCTTGGTCTCCTTGAACACCTCGGCATTCTGCTGGGCGAGCATCTGGAAGACGAACTCGTTACCGGAACGGCGTGCGGGGTCGCCGGTGCACGTCTCGCCATCGCCGAGTACGGCGTAGTCGACCCCGGCCATGTGGAGCAGCTCGGCCACGGCCTGGGTGGTTTTCTTGGCGCGATCCTCGTACGCGCCCGCGCAACCGACCCAGAACAGCCACTCGACCTCGCTCAGATCCTCGACGTCGACACCGACCTGCTTGACCTCGAACGGAAGATCCTTCGCCCAGTCCATCCGGGCATTGGGCGACATGTTCCAGGGATTTCCCTTGGTTTCCAAGCCCTTGAACAACTGGTTGAGCTCGGTCGGGAAGTTGGACTCGACCAGAACCTGGTAGCGGCGCATGTCGACGATGTGGTCGACGTGCTCGATGTCCACGGGGCATTGCTCGACGCAGGCGCCGCAGTTCACACACGACCACAGGACGTCCGGGTCGATGACGCCGCCGTCATCCGGCGTTCCGACGATCGGTCGCTCGGTCTCGGCCTTCACCGAGTCGGGCAGGGACTCCCGGGCGCTCTCGTCGGCGGCGAGGATGTACGGCGCCTTGTTGAACGCATGGTCCCGGAGGTCGAGGATCAGCATCTTCGGGGACAGCGGCTTCTCGGTGTTCCATGCCGGGCACTGGTCCTGGCAGCGGCCGCACTCCGTGCAGGTCGAGAAGTCGAGCATGCCCTTCCAGGTGAAGTCCTCGATCTTGCCGCGACCGAAGATGTCGGTGTCCGGGTCCGCCTCCTCGAAGTCGAGCGGCTTTCCGTTGCTCATCATCGGCAGCGCGGCGCCGAGTGCCTTGGGCCTCCGGGAGAACAGAACGTTCAACGGGGCAATGAAAATATGCAGATGCTTGGAGTAGACGACGATGATCAGGAAGGAGAGCATCACCCCGATATGCGCCAGCAGGCCGATGTGCTCGAGCACCTCGTTGGCGTCGTGACCGAGCGGTTCGAGGAGCCGCGCGACTCCCTCGGAGACGAAGGCCCCGGTGTCGTACGGGAACGTGCCGACGTTGACCGCCGTACCCCGGAACAGGAACATCGTCCAGATCACGTTGAAGATCATGAACAGGATCAGCCAGGCACCGCCCAGGTGAGAGCCCTTGAACCGCGACCGGCGATCGAGCTTCGCCGGCGAGTTCCGGAGCCGGATGATCGCGAATGTGATGATCCCCGCGAGAGCCAGTACGGCGATGAGGTCCTGCGCGAAGCCCAGAACCGGCCACGTGCCGACCAGCGGGATGTGGAAGTCGCTGTTGAACAGTGCGCCGTACGCCTCGAGGTAGACCGATGCCAGGATCACGAACGCCCAGAACACGAAGAAGTGCGCGGTGCCGGGCACCGACCACTGCAGCAGCTTCCGCTGGCCGAACACCTCGACGAGCTGCGTCTTGAGCGCCTCGCCGACCCGGTGCGAGACGTTCTGCACCCGGTCCGGGTCGGGCTGTCCACTCGTCGTGAGGCGGTAGAGCCACCGCACGCGTTGAGCGGCGATCGGCAGCGCGATCGCGGTCATGCCAAGCCCCAGAATCAGTCTGAGCGCCACCAGCAGTTCACTCCTCTACACGCCGGACGGCGGCCGTCCGGCGCCGCGTTCTCGTCGCTTCCCGAGGCTAGGCGCCGACGGGTGTACGCCGCCATGTACTCGCGAGTAACGATGTTGGCCCATCCCTGCCAGGTGCGAAAGCACTGAGGCGGGTGGGTCTCGTCACGCCGAACCGTGTTCGGGTCGCGAGGCTTGGGACAGAATGGTGTCATGTGCCGCAGCATCAAGACTCTCCGCCCGCCGTACTCCGATGACGTCACCGACGAGGACGTACAGGCCGCCGCATTGCAGTACGTGCGCAAGGTGTCCGGGTTCCACCGGCCGGCCAGCCATAACGAGGCGGTGTTCGACGAGGCTGTGGACGCGGTCGCGCACGTCACCCAAGAGCTGCTCGACCGTCTCGTGGTCAAGGGCAGGTAGCTCTGCCGAACATCCCCTCTCGCGCCGAGATTGCAGTTGTGGCCGCTTTTCCGCGCTGTGTAGCGGTTCGGGGCTCGACACGTACTGCCGCGGCATGGTGTGGCTGTGGGCGATAGGCCATGAAAAGGCCCGATCTGTAAGGGTTTCTGGCCCGCTCGATGTGGTGCCGGAGTCGATCGACTGAAGACACGTCACCTAGTTCATCCAAAAGGCGTACGCGCTGCGTAGCCCTGCCCTAGAGTGCGGAGCGTACGTGTGTCGTGGGTCCGTCGCAGGGGTGGGTCCGCGTGGGGGTGCTGTGCGTTGCATGCATGGTCACGCAGCGCGCATCGCAAGTGGAGGGGCTCTGTCCATACCTCGATCGGTGATCGCTGTCGCGACGTTGCCGGCCGCACGGCGCCGTGTTTCCGCGCTGTTCGGTTGGCCGATCGGGCGTGAGCCTGCGCTGAGCACCGTTCGGTCCGGCCGGTAGGCACCGACGTTCGAGCCGTTGGCGGGCACGGCAGCAACTGCTGCGGAAGGGAAATCCCCTTATGAGACAGGAGATGATGCATGTTCAAGCAGATCATCGGCGGTGCCGTCGCGACCGCGGCGCTGGCCGCCGGGGGGATGGGTGTCTCGCAGGCGGACACGCAACCGCCGAACCTGGTGTGTGACGGCACGGTCGACGGCGGTACGTACAAGCGCGTCACCGTCCCGAAGGGCGAGTCCTGCAGGCTGGTCGATGCGACCGTCAAGAGCGTACGTGCACGGGGGGCGCACGACGTGCGGATCCTGGATACCGACGTGAGGCGGAACCTCATGGTGGCCGGCTCCACTGGCACCACGAAGATCGGCAACGCCGGCGAGTGCAGTTACGACCCGGCTGTGGCCAACAACATCGTGGTCCGAGGTTCGCACCACGTGCTGGTGTGCCAGATGAGCGTCGGGAACAACCTGACGATCCGCCGCAACGACGGGCGGATCACGGTCCGGGACAACACGGTGGACAACAACCTGAAGGTGAACCGGAACCTGGCGTACGACGGGAACGGCTCCGTGAGACACCGGGACCCGGATGCGATCCGGATACGCGGGAACGACGCCGGAAACCACATCATGGTGTTCGGAAACGACTCCTCGCGGAACCTGCGCATGTGGGACAACACTCCCAAGCCCAGGGTGAAGAAGTAGCGGCTGGGTGACCGGCCCCCGTGTGCACGAACCCCCTCCCACCGCACCGGGTGAGAGGGGGTTCGTGCATCGTCCCGAACGGGATCGGCCAGATCTGCAATCTCGGCGCGAGGGGGGCGAGGGCCGCGGTCTGCTAGCGGCCGGTGAGGCGCCGGGAGATGTCGTGCGCGGTCTCGGCGACCTCGGTCGAGAGCTCCGCCCTCCGGCGGGCCAGCACGGACTCGTGGGCGAAGGTGACCGCCACGCTGGCGACCGGATGCCGGTTGTGGTCGAGTACGGGGACGGCGACCGAGGCGAGTCCGGGCGTCACCTCGTCGTCCTCGACGGCGTACCCACGTTGCCGGGTCTCGGCGAGCAGGCTGCGGAGCGCCGCGGGGGTGGCCGGTCCGGTGCCCCGGTGGGTCGCGAACGCATCGCGATCGGGAAACAGCGCGCGCACCTGCACCCGGGGCAGGGCGGCGAGCATGGCCCGGCCGCTCGCGGTCAGGTGGGCGGGCAGGCGTACGCCGACGTCAGTAACCAGCGAGGGCCGGCCAGGTGCACGCTCCTCGATCAGGTAGAGCACGTCGCGGCCGTGCAGCACCGCGAGATGCGCGGACTCCTCGACTCGGTCAACCAGCCTGGTCATCGGGCCGTGCGCGAGGCGGCGGAGCGGGGCCTGGCGTACGTAGCCGGTGCCGGCCTCGAACGCTCCGACACCGAGCCCGAACACCCGGTCCTCCTCCAGATGCACGACGAATCCCTCGGCGGTCATGGCGGAGAGCAGCCGGTACGTCGACGCTCGCGGCAGGCCCAGGGACGAGGCGATCCGCTCGGCCGGCACCGGATCCGGCTGAGCCGCGAGGAACCGCAGGATGCGCAGGGTGTTCCGCGCGGCCGGGGAGCCGGTCATGACGGCCCGGAGGTGTTCTGTCTCATATGTGAGACAGATTCTCAGGCGAGGGCGTGGCAGCACAAGGCGTACGGCGGTCCAATGGCTGCATGAGCAGAACTGTCCGGATCGGGGTGGGGCCGCTGCGACCCGACGAGGTCGTCGACGTGGCCCGAAACGGCATACCGGTGGAGCTCGACGCCGAGGCGATCACGGCGATGGAGAAGTCACGCGCCGCGGTCGACGCGCTGGCGTCGGCGCCGACCCCGGCGTACGGCGTCTCGACCGGCTTCGGTGCCCTCGCGACCCGGCACATCCCCGCCGAGCTGCGCGCACGGCTCCAGCGGTCGCTGATCCGTTCGCACGCCGCCGGGTCCGGCCCGGAGGTCGAGCGAGAGGTGGTCCGGGCCCTGCTGCTGTTGCGGCTGTCCACGCTGGCCACCGGGCACACCGGCATCCGGGTCGAGACCGCGCAGGCGATGGCCGCGCTGCTGTCGGCGGGTGTCACGCCGATCGTCTACGAGTACGGCAGCCTCGGATGCTCCGGCGACCTGGCCCCGCTCGCGCACTGCGCGTTGGCGCTGCTGGGCGAGGGGGACGTGCGGGACGCCGATGGGGTACGCCGACCGGCCGCGGACGTGCTCGCCGAGATCGGGGTGACGCCGATTGTCTTGCAGGCCAAGGAGGGCCTGGCACTGATCAACGGCACGGACGGCATGCTCGGGATGCTCGTGCTCGCCAACACCGACCTCGCGGCCCTTCTCCGGGTCGCCGACATCGCGGCCGCGATGAGCGTCGAGGCGCTGATGGGGACCGACCGGGTGTTCGCCGAGGACCTGCAGGCGCTTCGGCCGCATCCTGGCCAGGCGGCGTCCGCGGCCAACCTCCGCCGCCTGCTGGCGGGCTCGGCCATCGTGGAGAGTCATCGCGGCCCGGACTGCAACCGGGTCCAGGACGCCTACTCGCTGCGTTGCGCACCGCAGGTGCACGGGGCGGCGCGCGACACCCTGGACCATGCCCGTGCGGTCGCCGACCGGGAGCTTGCCGCCGCCATCGACAACCCGGTGGTGATGGACGACGGCCGAGTGGAGTCCAACGGTAACTTCCACGGCGCTCCCCTGGCGTATGCCCTTGATTTCTTGGCAATTCCGGTAGCCGACATGGCGAGCATGTCCGAGCGGCGTACTGACCGGTTCCTCGACACGGCCCGCAGTCACGGACTGCCGCCGTTCCTCGCCGACGATCCCGGAGTCGACAGTGGGCACATGATCGCGCAGTACACCCAGGCCGGGATCGTGTCGGAGCTGAAGCGGCTGGCCATGCCGGCGAGTGTGGACTCGATCCCGTCCAGCGCGATGCAAGAGGACCACGTATCGATGGGCTGGTCGTCGGGACGCAAGCTGCGCCGTGCCCTCGACGGCCTGACCCGCGTGATCGGGGTCGAGATCCTCACCGCGGCGCGGGCCCTCGACCTGCGGGCTCCCCTCGAGCCGGCTCCGGCGACCGCGGCCGTCGTACGCCTGCTGCGCGAGCATGTCGGCGGACCAGGCCCGGATCGGTTCCTCACCCCGGAGATCGAAGCCGCGGTCGAGCTGGTGCGCAGCGGCGCCGTCGTGTCGGCCGTGGAGTCGCAGATTGGAGAGCTTCGATGAGCAGCAGCACGAGCCGGACCGTTCGCAGCCCGCGCGGTACGACACTGACCGCACGGACATGGCAGACCGAGGCGCCGATGCGCATGCTCATGAACAATCTCGACCCCGAGGTCGCCGAGCATCCGGAGGAGCTGATCGTGTATGGCGGTGCGGGCAAGGCGGCCCGCGACTGGGAGTCGTTCGGCGCTCTCGTCCGCACCCTGCAGGATCTGCGCGAGGACGAGACCATGCTCGTACAGAGCGGCCGGCCGGTCGGCGTCATGCGCACGCACGAGTGGGCGCCGCGAGTGCTGATCGCCAACGCGAACCTGGTCGGCGACTGGGCGACGTGGGACGAGTTCCGCAGGCTCGATGCGTTGGGGCTGATGATGTACGGCCAGATGACGGCCGGGTCGTGGATCTACATAGGTACGCAGGGCATCCTCCAGGGCACGTACGAGACGTTCGCCTCGATCGCGGAGAAGAGGTACGACGGGTCGCTGGCCGGCACGATAACCCTGACCGCCGGGCTCGGTGGCATGGGCGGCGCGCAGCCGCTGGCCGTGACCATGAACGACGGCGTCTGCATCTGCGTCGAGTGCGACGAGTCCCGCATCCGGCGTCGGCTCGAGCACGGCTATCTCGACGTACGCGCCGACTCGCCGGACCACGCACTCGAGCTCGCCGTCGAGGCGCGTGACGCCAGACGGCCCTTGTCCATTGGGGTTTTGGGCAACGCCGCCGACCTGGTGCCCGCCCTGCTCGAACGCGGTGCGCCGATCGACGTGGTGACCGACCAGACCTCGGCACACGACCCGCTGATGTACCTCCCCTCCGGAGTCGAGTTCGACGACTGGGCGCCGATGCGGGAGAAGGACCGAGACGGGTTCACCGAGCGGTCCCGGGAGTCGATGGCCCGGCACTGCGCGGCCATGGTCGGGTTCGCCGACGCGGGCGCGGAGGTGTTCGACTACGGCAACTCGTTACGGGCCGAGGCGAAGCTCGGTGGTTTCGAGCACGCCTTCGACTACCCCGGTTTCGTCCCGGCGTACATCCGGCCGCTGTTCTGCGAAGGCAAGGGACCGTTCCGTTGGGCGGCGCTGTCCGGCGACCCGCGAGACATCGCGGCGACCGACCGCGCCATACTCGATCTCTTTCCGGACAACGAAAAGCTGGCCCGCTGGATCACCAAGGCCGGCGAGCTGGTGCAGTTCCAGGGCCTGCCGGCACGGATCTGCTGGCTGGGATACGGCGAGCGTCACCTGGCCGGCCTGCGGTTCAACGAGATGGTGGCATCCGGGGAGCTGCGAGCGCCGATCGTCATCGGCCGCGACCACCTGGACTGCGGTTCGGTCGCGTCGCCTTACCGCGAGACCGAGGCCATGCTGGACACCTCGGACGCGGTCGCGGACTGGCCGCTGCTCAACGCCATGGTCAACGTGGCGTCCGGGGCGTCCTGGGTGTCGATCCACCATGGCGGAGGAGTCGGGATGGGGCGGTCGATCCACGCCGGTCAGGTCTGCGTGGTCGACGGCACGGACCTGGCGGCGCAGAAGGCCGAACGCGTGTTGACCAACGATCCCGGGATGGGGGTGATCCGGCACGTCGACGCGGGCTACGAGGAGGCGGTGGAGGTGGCAAGCCGACGAGGTGTCCGGGTTCCGATGCGGGAGGCGGACTGACGGGGACTGAAGGTGGTCGTGCCGCGGTGCACCGTGCGCTAGCGTTCGGTCGTGGATCGATGCGATGAGTGCGGCTTCGAGTACGACCTGGGCAAGTCCGGCGAGGCCGGTCAGGCCATCATGACCGGCGTGCAAGAGCTCGCCGACGTGCTCAACGACGACGACGCGGACCTGAGAAGCAGACGACAGCCGGCGGTGTGGTCGCCGCTGGAGTACGGCTGCCATGTGCGAGACATGTTCCTCGTCCAGCGTGAGCGTGTGCTCGCCGCCCGGCGTACCCCCAACCCCGCCTGCGAACTCATGGGCCGCGACGAGCGGGTGGACCATGACGGCTACGCCGACCAGGACCCGTCGGACGTCGCCCGGCAACTCACGGACGCGTCGCGGCTGTTCGTCAACGTCCTCAACCGGCTTCCCGCGAATGACTGGGAACGGACGATGATCTACGTCTACCCGACTCCGACCGGGCGTTCGCTGCATTGGGTCGCCGTACACACCCTGCACGAGGTGCGCCATCACCTCATGGACGTACGCCGCCAGCTGCCATGAGATCGCCCGGCCGGCGGCTCACCAGGAGCCGCGGTGCACGACCTCGTCGAGGCCGCGGCGGCCGCGTTTGAGCGACGGTGACCCGCGATCCGGTGCCGGGTGACCGACCGTGATCGCGCCGATCGGCGTGAACTCGCGCGGTACGCCGAACTCCTCGCGGAACCGTCCGATGCGGTCGGGCGGGATGCCGAAGAAGCATGCGCCGAGTCCCTCGTCGACCGCGGTCAGGAGCATCAGCAGCGCGGCCATTCCGGTGTCGATGTCCCAGTACGGCGCGGGCCAGCGGGACTCGTCGCGGTCGGTCCAGCCCTTGTCCGGTTCGGCGTACCGCTCCAGGTAGGCGCTCTTGTTCGACAGCGGCACTATCACGACCGGCGCCCGGCTCATGCCTTCCAGCCATGAGGTGTACGTCGGCTCATCCGGCGTCGTGGCCGCCCAGAACCGGCGTACGTCCTCGTCCGCGTCGAGCACCAGGAACGCCCAGCCCTGACTGAACCCGGCGCTCGGCCCGCGGATCGCATGGGCCAGCAGCCGGTCGACGACCTCATCCGGCACCGGGTCGCTGGTGTAGTTGCGAACCATCCGGCGGCGGCGTACGACGTGACGGAACTCCATCCGGCGACGCTATCGGTGCGCGTGCCGTAATGTCCGCAGGGTATGGGCGATGGCTCCCGATCCGCAGTACGCGACGAACGCAGGAGGCTCTCGTGAGCGACAGCTTCGCCGCGATGTGGGACGCGGTCCACGACATCGGACGCAACCCCGACACCGGCGGCTACAACCGGTTCGTGTGGAACGACGCCGACCAGACCATGCGGGAGTGGTTCGCGGGCGAGGCCGCGAACCGGGGACTCGACCTGTACGTTGACCGGAACGGCAACCAATGGGCGTGGTGGGGAGATCCGGCGGCCGGTGATGCGCTCGTGCTCGGATCGCACCTCGACTCGGTGCCCGAGGGCGGGGCGTACGACGGCCCGCTCGGCGTGCTCTCGTCGTACGCCGCGCTCGATTCCCTGCGTACGAAGGGATTTCGGCCGGACCGCCCGATCGCCGTGGTCAACTTCGTCGACGAGGAGGGCTCGCGGTTCGGTATCTCCTGCGCCGGTTCGCGGTTGCTCACCGGCGGCCTCGATCCCGAGCGGGCCCGCGCGTTACGCGACCGGGACGGGCGCACCATGGCCGAGGTGCTGCGACGAGCCGGGCGCGAGCCCGGCGAGCTGGGCCGGGACGACGAGCTGCTCGGCCGCATCGGCTGCTTCGTCGAGCTGCATGTCGAACAGGGCCACGACCTGGTCGACCGTGGCCACGCGGTCGGACTGGGCAGCGAGATCTGGCCGCACGGGCGGTTCCGTTTCGACTTCACCGGCGAGGCCAATCATGCGGGGACCACCCGGATGGAGGATCGGCGCGATCCGATGCTGACGTACGCCATGACCGCGCTGGCCGCCAACAAGCGGGCCAGGCTGACCGGGGGCGAAGCGCGCGCGACCTTCGGCCGGATCGAGGTCGAGCCGGGCGGCACGAACGCCGTGCCCTCGCGGGTCCAAGCCTGGCTGGATGCGCGCGCCTCCGAGCAGTCGATGTTGCGTGAGCTGGTCGAGACCGTGACCCGGCTCGCTACCGAACGCGCGGGCCGCGACGACACCTCGGTCACCATGGTCGCCGAGTCGGCGTCCCCGCCGGTCCGGTTCGACCGGGCTCTCGCGTCCCGGCTGGCCGGCCGGCTCGGTGGCGTCCCGGTCATCCCGACGGCGGCCGGGCACGATGCCGGTGTCCTGTCGGCGGCCGGGATACCGACTGCGATGCTCTTCGTGCGCAACCCCACCGGCATCTCCCACTCGCCCGAGGAGTTCGCCGAGCGGGACGACTGCCTGGCCGGGGTCGCGGCGCTGGCCGCCTGCGTGGAGGAGTTTGCCGGAGGGGCGACGTGACGGCGTACTGGCTGGAACACGCATGGCTTGGATCCGGACGCCTGGCCGACCACGTACTCGTCACGGTGGACGGCGACCGCTTGGCCTCGGTCGAGCCGGACATCGTCGCTCCACCGGCCAGCGCCACTCGGCTGCGTGGCTTCACGATCCCGGGTCTGGCGAACTGCCACAGTCACGCCTTCCACCGGGCGCTTCGGGGTCGCACCCAGGAGGGGCGGGGGACGTTCTGGACCTGGCGGGACCAGATGTACGCCGTTGCGGAGCGGCTCGACCCCGATAGCTACTACGCGCTGGCCCGCGCGACGTACGCCGAGATGGCCGCCACCGGCATCACGTGTGTCGGCGAGTTCCATTACCTGCATCACGATCCGGCCGGACACAGGTACGACGACCACAACGTCATGGGCCGCGCGCTCATCGCGGCCGCACGCGACGCCGGGCTGCGCATCGCACTCCTCGACACCTGCTATCTCGCGGCCGGGATCGACCGGCCGGCCGAGGGTGTGCAGCGGAGGTTCAGCGACGGCGACATCGAGCGGTGGGCGCAGCGCGTCGATGATCTGAGAGAGTCGTACGCGTCCGACGTCGTGGTCGGCGCGGCTATCCACTCCGTACGCGCGGTGCCGCGAGACGGCATCGCGGCGGTGGCGAGGTGGGCGCACACGAGGGAGGCGCCGCTGCACTTCCACCTGTCCGAGCAGCTCGCGGAGAACGACGGGTGCGAGGCGGCGTACGGCATGAGCCCGACCCGGCTGTTGTTCGAGGCCGGGGCGCTCGGTCCGCGTTCGAGCGCCGTGCACGCGACCCACCTCTCCGATGCCGACGTCGCCCTGCTCGGTGGATCGCAGACGTACGCCTGCTTCTGCCCGACCACCGAACGCGACCTGGCCGACGGTGTCGGCCGGTCACGCGACCTGCAGGAGGCCGGTGCCCGGTTGAGCCTGGGATCGGACAGCCATGCCGTGATCGACATGTTCGAGGAGATGCGCGCGGTCGAGCTGGACGAGCGCCTGACCTCGAGTACCCGCGGTCATTGGTCGACCGAAGAGCTGCTCACCGCGGCCACCGGCATCGGCCACGCCTCGTTGGGTTTTGCCAACGCTGGAACGATAACTCCGGGCGCATTCGCCGATCTGGTCACGCTTGACGCCAGCAGTCCGCGGACCGCGGGCGTGCGCAAGGCAGCCGAGCTTGCGGTGTTCGCGGCGTCCGCGGCGGATGTCACCCATGTCGTGAGCGGCGGACGGGCGATCGACTCGTCGCGGGTCGGCCGCGAGCTCGCGAAGGCGATCGGGCCGCTGTGGGAGGACGCGTGACCTCGACGCTGCTGCGTGGCATCGGGGAGCTGGTGACCTGCTCCTCGGAGATGGGAGACGGCTCGGCACTGGGCGTGGTGCACGGCGGTGCGCTGGTGATCGAGGGGGAGCGGGTTGCGTGGCTCGGCGAGACGGCGCACGCGCCGGCCGCCGATGCGGTGCTGGACATGGGTGCGTGCGCGGTCATCCCCGGCTTCGTCGACTCGCATTCGCACCTGGTGTTCGCGGGTGAGCGGTCCGCCGAGTTCGCCGCTCGGATGGCCGGGACGCCGTACTCCACCGGGGGCATCCAGACCACGGTGTCGGCCACCCGCGCCGCGACCGACGAGCAGCTCGTCGCCCAGGTGAGCCGCCATGTGCAGGAGATGCTGCGTCAGGGCACGACGACGGTCGAGATCAAGAGCGGCTACGGGCTGACCGCTCTACACGAGTCGCGCGCGTTGTCGGTGGCCGGGCAGTTCACCTCCGAGACCACCTATCTGGGTGCGCACGTCGTTCCGCCGGAATACGCCGACGACCCCGACGGCTATGTGGATCTGGTGACCGGCCCGATGCTCGACGCCTGCCGTCCGCATGCCCGCTGGGTCGACGTGTTCTGTGAGCGCGGCGCGTTCGACGCCGACCAGGCGCGCGCCGTCCTGCAAGCCGGGATGTCGGCCGGTCTGTCGCCTCGGGTGCACGCGAACCAGCTCGGTCCCGGTCCCGGCGTACAGGTTGCCTGCGAGCTCGGCGCGGCGTCCGCCGATCACTGCACGTACCTGTCAGACGAGGACGTCGCCGGACTGCGCGACGCCGGCGTGGTCGCGACCCTGCTGCCGGGCGTGGAGTTCTCCACCCGGTCGCCGTACCCGGACGCCCGCCGCCTGATCGACTCCGGGGTCACGGTGGCGCTGGCGACAGACTGCAACCCCGGCTCGGGTTACTCGTCGTCGATGCCGCTGTGTGTCGCGCTCGCGGTGCGGGAGATGCACCTGACCGCGGCCGAGGCGCTCTGGTCGGCCACGGCGGGAGGGGCGGCGGCGCTGCGGCGGTCCGATGTCGGGCGACTGGCGGTGGGCGGGTGGGCCGACCTGGTCGCGCTCGACGCTCCGTCGTACGTGCATCTGGCCTACCGCCCGGGCGTGCCGATCGTGGCCTCGGTCTGGCGGCGCGGCCGCCCGGTGATCGGTTAGCCGCCACCTGTCAGGCGATACGTGCGCCATAGCGCACCATCTGCATGACACGTCGGGGACGCCCGGGTCAGCGTCAGCTTCTGCTGCGGTAGCGGAGGTGGACGATGCCGCCGCCGAAACGGCGAACGTCTCGCAGTTCGAGGTCCAGGCGGACATTGCCGGGGAGGAAGTGCTTCCCGCCTCCCACGACGACGGGCATGACGAACAGGTGGTACTCGTCGACCAGTCCGGCCTGGATCGCCCAGGCGGCGAGGTTGGGACCACCCACCGTGATGTCGGCTTCCGCGGCCGCCTTCATCCGCCGGACCGCCTCGGGGTCGAAGGCTCGCTCGATCCGGGTCTTGGAGGTGGACACCGCCTCCAGCGTCTTGGAGTAGACGACCTTGTCGGCCGCCTGCCACATCCGCGCGAACGCGGCCATGAGGGGCGACTGGTCGGCGAGAGTCTTGTCGGTCTCCCAGCCCGCCATCGTCTCGTACATCCGGCGCCCGTAGAGGTACGTGCCCACCGACCGTTCGAGGTCGTTGATGAACGCATGCACCTCGTCGTTCGGCACCGCCCAGTCGAACGTGCCGTTCGCGTCCTCGATGTAGCCGTCCAGCGACGTGATCGCCGAATAGATCAAGTCGGTCATGGTGCTCCTCCCTCGCCCGGTACCGGTGGCATCCTCCATCAGCACGGCGAGGGACGGAAGACCCGGCGCCACCATCCGGCCACGAAGCCGTCAGCGATTCCCGGGGTTGACAGAGATAGAGGTTAGCCTATCCTAAGTGTAGCCCAGAGCCGCGCACCCGCAACTGGGCGCACATCCGAAGGGACAGACAGTGACCGTCAGCACCACCCGCCGCGGGCGGCGTACCGCCGCCGGGCCTACGCAGAGCGTGCTGGCCGAGGTTACGCAGGTTCGCCATCTGACCCCGCACATGGTGCGCATCACGGTGCGGAGCGAGGACCTGTTCGACTTCCCGTACGCCGGTGGAGACCACTGGTTCCGGCTGTTCCTTCCCCGTCCCGGCCAGGACCGGCCGAGGATCCCGGTCACCGAGGACTGGTATTCGGAGATGCTGGCCATGCCCGGCGAGCAGCGGCCGATTCTGCGCAACTACACGGTGCGCCGGTTCCGCCCGGCGCTCGGCGAGATCGACATCGACCTCGTACGACACGGCGACACCGGCCCGGCCACCCGCTGGGCGGGCCGCGCGCGGGTGGGCGACCTGATCGGGCTTCTGGACCAGGGCGTCAAGTACCAACCGCTCGAGCATTGCCAGTGGCGGCTGTTCCTCGGCGACGAGTCCGCGCTGCCGGCCATCGGGTCGATCGTGGAGGGCATGACCGACGAGACCGTCGCGCGGGTCCTGGTCGAGGTGCCCACCCCCGATGACATCCAGGACCTCGCCATTCCGCCCGGTGCCGATGTACGGGTGACCTGGCTGCCGCGCAGCGGTACGGCCGCCGGACCCGGTGACCTGCTGCGCGCCGCGGCGCGCGAGGTCGAGCATCCCGACGGTAGGCCGTACGTCTGGATCGCCGGCGAGTCGTCCATGGTGACCGATCTGCGTCGGCACTTCGTCGAGCGCGGCATCCCCAAGGACGACATCTGCTTCAGCGGCTACTGGCGCAAGGACGGCCCGACCTACGACGACTGACCCTCCTCTTCGCGCCGTCTTTGCTCGTCGAACCGTGCCGCATCAGGCGCATTTCGGGCGCCAGGCGAGCAGAGAACGGTGCGGCGAGCAAACACGGCAATGAATCGCGTCGCTCCCCGGCCCTGCGTCCGTGCGCAGCCCCTCCCGCTGAGGACCCCTCCCTCGCGCCGAGATTGCACTTTTGGTCGACCAGATGTGCAATCTCGGCGCGACTGGGGTGCGCGACTGGGGTGCGCCTGTTTCCCTCCACCGTGGCGACCAGCGGATTTCCGTCCGCTTGCGCGATCCGGTATACAGGTAGTTGAGCTAACTCGGCTCAACATTCTGGGAAGCGTCCAAGTCGGAGACTTGGCCAGCACGGCATTCAACTCGCGGAGGTGCACAGATGGCGCGTGCGGTCGGAATCGACCTCGGCACGACCAACTCGGTCGTGGCCGTACTCGAGGGTGGCGAACCCACCGTCATATCCAACGCCGAGGGTTCGCGTACGACGCCTTCGGTGGTTGCCTTCGCCAAGAACGGCGAGGTGCTCGTCGGCGAGGTCGCCAAGCGGCAGGCGGTGACGAACGTCGACCGCACCATCCGCTCGATCAAGCGCGAGATGGGCACCGACTGGAAGCGCGAACTCAACGACAAGGACTTCACCCCTCAGCAGATCTCGGCGTTCGTGCTGCAGAAGCTGAAACGGGACGCCGAGGCCTACCTCGGAGAGCCGGTCACCGAGGCGGTCATCACGACCCCGGCGTACTTCTCCGACGCACAACGCCAGGCCACCAAGGAGGCGGGCGAGATCGCCGGGCTCAACGTGCAGCGCATCGTCAACGAGCCCACCGCCGCCGCCCTGGCGTACGGCCTGGACAAGGAGCACGACCAGACCATCCTGGTGTTCGACCTCGGCGGCGGCACGTTCGACGTGTCGCTGCTGGAGATCGGCGAGGGCGTCGTCGAGGTGAAGGCGACCTCCGGCGACAACCACCTGGGTGGTGACGACTGGGACGACCGGATCGTCGACTGGATGGTCACCAAGTTCAAGAACGCCAACGGCGTCGACCTGGGCAAGGACAAGATCGCGCTGCAGCGCCTGCAGGAGGCAGCCGAGAAGGCCAAGATCGAGCTGTCCAGTACGGCCGAGACGACGATCCACCTCCCGTACATCACCGCGGGCGCCGAGGGCCCGCTGCACTTCGAGGAGAAGCTGAGCCGCAGCGAGTTCCAGCGGATGACGTCCGACCTCCTCGACCGCGCCAAGTCGCCGTTCGAGCAGGTCCTCAAGGACGCCAACATCGCGGTGGGTGACATCGCCCACGTACTCCTGGTGGGTGGCTCCACCCGGATGCCGGCGGTCGTCGACCTGGTGAAGGACCTCACCGGAGGCCAGGAGCCGCACAAGGGCGTGAACCCCGACGAGGTCGTCGCGGTCGGCGCGTCCCTGCAGGCCGGCGTGCTCAAGGGCGAGGTCAAGGACGTCCTGCTGCTCGACGTCACCCCGCTGTCGCTCGGCATCGAGACCAAGGGCGGCGTGATGACCAACCTGATCGACCGCAACACCACGATTCCGACCAAGAAGTCGGAGGTGTTCACCACCGCGGAGGACAACCAGCCGTCGGTGCTGATCCAGGTCTACCAGGGCGAACGCCAGATGGCCGGCCAGAACCAGCTGCTCGGCAACTTCGAGCTGACCGGCCTGCCACCGGCGCCGCGCAACGTGCCGCAGATCGAGGTGACGTTCGACATCGACGCCAACGGCATCGTGCACGTCTCGGCGAAGGACCGCGGAACCGGGCGCGAGCAGTCCATGACGATCACCGGTGGCTCCGCGCTGAGCAAGGAAGACATCGACCGGATGGTCAAGGACGCCGAGCAGTACGCCGACGAGGACCGGCAACGCCGTGAGGCCGCGGAGATCCGCAACCAGGCCGAGAGCGCGGTCTACACCAGCGAGAAGTTCCTCGCCGACAACGCGGACAAGGTTCCGGGCGACGTCAAGACCGAGGTCGAGGCCGACGTCGCCGAGCTGAAGAAGGCGCTCGAGGGCGACGACAGCGACACCATCAAGACCGCGGCCGCCAAGCTCGCGGAGTCCAGCCAGAAGATGGGGGCTGCCATGTACGCCAGTGCTGAGCAGGAGGCCGCGGCGGCCGGCGCAGCCGGTGATGCCGGCACGACCGGCGCGGGCGACGCCGCTGAGGAGGCGGGTGCCGAGGACGTCGTGGATGCCGAGATCGTCGACGAGGAGGCCGGCTCCGACGACTCCTCGGGTGAGGACACGAACAAGTGACCGAGGAGCCGAGCGACCAGCCGGTCATCCGCGACCGCCGTCGCATCGACCCCGAGACCGGCGAGCTGCGGGAGTCGCACAAGGCGTCGGCTCCCACGGCCGAGGCCGGAACGCCGGCCGCGGCGGGCGCGGCGGAGGAGACCGCGGCCGAGGAGACCGTGGCCGAGGAGACCGAGACGGAGGAGACCGAGACGGAGGAGAGCCGAATCGCGGACCTGGAGAAGGCGCTGGCCGAGCGCACCTCGGACCTACAGCGGCTGCAGGCGGAGTACCTCAACTACAAGCGGCGGGTCGAGCGCGACCGCCAGAGTGTGCGCGAGGGCGCCACGGCCAACGTACTGACCGCACTCCTGCCGATGCTCGACGACATCGACCGAGCGGACGAGCACGGCGAGCTGGAGGGCGGCTTCAAGGCCGTCGCGGACTCCTTCCATCGCGCGCTGTCCAACCTCGGCCTGGAGCGGTACGGCGAGGTGGGTGAGGCCTTCGACCCGCGCATCCACGAGGCGCTGATGTACGCGCACTCCGACGACGTCGACGGCCCCACGTGTTCGGCGATCCTGCAGCCCGGATATCGGGTCGGCGAACGCATCCTCCGCCCGGCTCGGGTCGCCGTGGCCGAACCGGAGTTCCCTGCGGAGCCGCCGGCTTCGGTAGAGCCGGAAGAGTCGCAGGAGCCAGTCGGGCCGGACGAGCCGGTCGGGCCCGAAGAGCCGAAGGAGTCGGAGGGGCCGGCGGCGGCGAGGTCCTCGGAGGCCGCTGGGGATGATTCCGCGCGGCCGGCCGGTTATGCCGAGACGCAGGAGCAGGCTCCGAACGACGACCGCTGATGGGGTGACCAACGCGCGGGAGGTGAGAGGCGATGAGCAACGCCGACTGGCTGCAGAAGGACTTCTACAAGGTCCTCGGCGTGTCCAAGGACGCCAGCACCGAGGAGATCAAGAAGGCCTACCGCAAGCTGGCGCGTGAGAGCCATCCCGACTCCAACCCCGGAGACGCCAAGGCCGAGGAGCGGTTCAAGGCCGTCAGCGAGGCGCATCAGGTGCTCTCCGACCCGAAGCGGCGCAAGGAGTACGACCAGACCCGCAGCATGTTCGGTTCGGGCGGGTTCCAGCCGCGCGGCACGGGACGTGGGGGAACCACCACGTTCGACCTCGGTGATCTGTTCGGCAGTCGCACCGGCCAAGAGGGCGGACTGGGCGACCTGCTCGGGGACATCTTCGGCGGCGCCGGTCGGCGTACCTCCGCCGGTGCCCGCCGGGGCGCCGACGTGGAGACCGAGACCACCCTGTCGTTCGACCAGTCGATGACCGGGGTGACGGTGCCCCTGCGGATGACCAGTGAGGGCGCCTGCCCGGCGTGCTCGGGCACGGGTGCGCGCAGCGGCACGGTCCCGAAGGTGTGCCCGACCTGCCAGGGCACAGGAATGCAGACATCCAGTGAGGGTGGCGTGTTCGCGCTGACCGAGCCGTGCCGCGCGTGCCGCGGCCGCGGGCTGGTGGTCGAGGACCCGTGTCCGGCGTGCCACGGTTCGGGGCGGGGCACGTCGACGAAGACCATGCAGGTGCGGATACCGGCCGGCGTCAAGGACGGGCAGCGGATCCGGCTGCGCGGCAAGGGCGCACCGGGCGAGGGCGGAGGACCGGCGGGAGACCTCTACGTGCAGGTGCACGTGCGGGCGCACCCGCTGTTCGGCCGGTCGGGCGACAACCTGACGCTGACCGTCCCGTTGACCTTCGACGAGGCGGCTCTGGGCGCCGAGATCACGGTGCCGACCCTCGGTGGACCGGCCGTGACGCTGAGGATTCCGGCGGGTACGCCGAATGGCCGGACCTTCCGGATTCGTGGACGAGGAGTACGCCGCAAGGACGGTACCAACGGCGACCTGCTGACCACGGTCGAGGTCGTCGTACCCACGAAGCTGAACGACGAGGAACGCTCGGCCGTCGAAGCCCTGCGCGGCGCCGTCGACGGCGGCGACGTACGCGCCAGGCTGTTCGCAGAGGCAGGTGACTGACCATGACCGACCCGTCGACGTTCGACCCGCCGGGCGACGACACTCCGGTGTTCGTGATCAGCGTCGCCGCCGAGCTCAGCGGGATGCACCCGCAGACACTGCGCAGCTACGACCGGATGGGCCTGGTGAGTCCGGGCCGCACCGTCGGTGGCGGTCGGCGGTACTCGTTGCGCGACATCGAGCAGCTGCGCCAGGTGTCGCAGCTGAGTGCTCAGGGCATCGGCCTCGAGGGCGTACGCCGGATTTTGCAACTGCAGAACGAAGTCGACGAGCTGCGTCGACACGTCACCGTACTCCAGTCTCGGCTCGCGACCGCCGAATCGGCGCTGCTGGACAGCCGGCTGCCCGCCGTGCCGTCGAGCCAGGGCACTGCCGTCGTGCGCTGGCGCCGCCCCTGACCCCAGTTCGGGCCGCCTTCTCTCGCGCCGAGATTGCAGATCTGGCCGTTTTCTCGCGCCGAGATTGCAGATCTGGCCGTTTTCTCGCGCCGAGATTGCAGATCTGGCCGTTTTCTCGCGCCGAGATTGCAGATCTGGCCGTTTTCTCGCGCAGGCGCCGTACGCCGACACGCTGTCCACGGTCGTCGTTCACCCGCCGGCTTCGGGTGACACTGTGTACGTGAGCGCCTGTACTCGACGAATCGCGGCCATACTCACGGTGGTCGGCGTGCTCGGGATCTCGGGATGCAGCGCTGGGAATGTGGGCGGGGACGCCGACGCGGAGTCGAACGACTCCGCGCGCGAGCAGGGCGACCTGGTCAAGAGCCGGCCGAAGGCGATGGGTCTCGAGCCGGCCGCCACCGACCTGGCTAACTTCGACTGTGGGAAGGCGAAGCGAGGCGATGTCTGGGCCGCCTCCGGCAACATCACCAGCTCCGCCAAGGGCCGGATGATCTACAAGGTCACGGTCGTCACCGTCGAGGGTTCGAACGACGTTCTCGGGGAGCGGATCCAGCGGTTCACCCTCAAACCGGACGAGACCGTGTCCTTCGAATTCCCGAACTTCTACACCGGCGAGGCCGACGCCTGCATGCCGCGCCTGGAGCGCCGCCCGGCCTGACCCCGGCAGACCCGGCTCGCCGTCTTGCGCAATTGGGTCGGGAAACGGTGGTCAGCGAGCCGGGTTGGGCTTGATCTTGCGCAGTTGGGTCGGGAAACGGCGAGCTGCCCGGTCAGGCCGCCCGGCGTAACCTCGGCAGTCGGCGCGAGAGCTGATCGACCGGCGTCACCCGGACAGTTCGCGTTCGAGCGGCGTACGGAAGCGGGCCGTGAAACGGACGTCACCGATGGCCCCGGACAGCCGGTCGGCCGTGTTGTCGATCGCGGCGACCGCCTCGGAACCGACGTCCTCCAGGAGCCGGTAGACGATGTCGCCGTCCGGACGCTGAGCCCACCCGCCGACGATCCGGCCGTCCCACCACACCGTGGGACCGGCGTTGCCGTTGCTGTCGAACAGCTCCGGGCCGTGCTCGCCCAGGAACCACTCCCGCTGCTTCCAGCCCATCACCGTCGGGTCCAGGCCGGGGAGCAACACGGCCGACGGCTTCGGAGAGGCGACCCGGTCTGCGTCGTCGGCGAGCACCAGCCCCGTCCGGCCGTCCAGATCGACCTCCACCGGCCCGACCTCGGCGAGTGCCCGCTTGACCTCCGCGACCGTCCAGCCGGTCCACCACTTCAGGTCGTCGGCGGTACCGGGGCCGAACGCCCACAGCCACCGGCGTGCCAGCTCGGCCTGCGCGTGCTCCTTCGGTACGTCCGGCCTCCAGTCCGCCAGCCAGGTTTCGATCGGCGACCACGCGTACTGACTGGAGATCCATGAACCGCGCGGCCGGCCACGGATGATCCGCCCCTCGGCGGCCAGCAGGAAGAGCACCCGCGAGGCCACGCTCGGCCGGGATTCGTACTTCTTCCCAGGAGCCAGGACGAGCCGCTCCCGCAGGCGCGGCTCGTCCTCCGACACCTCGGTCGTACTTGCGGCCTCGCGCGCCACCAGCGCCCGGTGCGCCGCCTCCTCGGCCTCCGCCAGCCACCCCTGCGGGTCGTCGGTGAACCCGGCCTCCGCGATCATCCGCAGGAGGAGTTTTCGTTGCTGTACGGCGATCGCGTTCGTGCATGCCGACTGCACGATGGGCGCGAGCCCGGACTCCATCACGAACATCGTGCGCCGCATGCCGAGGATCCGCGCGAGCGAATGGTCGTCGTACAACGCCTTCTCGACCGCGCCGACGTCGGGTCTCCGCATTCGGGCGAGTGCCGCCAGATGGACGGAGGCGGGGTCGCTGCCGTGCAGCGCGACGACGGCGTTCGCTATCGCGACCGGGTCGTCGGTCTTGGCCGACCGGGCGAGCCGGTGACGCCGCATGAGCCTGGCTCGCCGTTCGGTGACGGTGACCTTACGCATGGCTCGGGCGGCCTAGCTGGAGCTGGAGGTTCGCCAGTGATCCACGCCGGAATCGATGGCGTCTTCGTCGATCCGGTTGAGCTCCGCGTCGCCGAACTCCACATTGTCAAGCGCGGCGAGGTTTTCGTCCAGCTGTGCGACGCTGCTGGCGCCGATGACCAGCGACGTCATCCGCGGGTCGCGCAGGGCCCACGCGAGAGCCATCTGCGCCAGCGACTGACCGCGCCCCGCGGCGATCTCCTGGAGACCGCGAAGCCGTGCAGCGGTCTCCTCGTTGATCTGGCTGGTGTCGAGGGTGTCGGACCGCACCGCCCGGGAGTCTTCGGGAATGCCCTCGAGGTACTTGCCGGTGAGCAGGCCCTGCGCCAGCACAGTGAAGGCGATGCAGCCGGCGGCCTCTCGGGTCCGCTCCGGGCCGTACGACGAGATGCCGACGTACAACGCCTTGCCCTGCCGGACCGCCGAATCCAGCGCGCCGATCGTCTCCTCCAGCGGAGTGTCCGGGTCGAACCGGTGGCTGTAGAAGATGTCGACGTAATCCAGCCCGAGTCGCCGGAGCGAGTCGTCGAGGCTGGACAGGAGGTACTTGCGTGAGCCGAGGTCGCCGTACGGTCCGGGCCACATGTCCCAGCCGGCCTTGGTCGAGATCACGAGCTCGTTGCGGTACGGCGCGAGATCCTCGCGCAGGATGCGGCCGAACTTGGTCTCGGCGGCGCCGTATGGCGGGCCATAGTTGTTGGCCAGGTCGAAGTGCGTGATGCCACGATCGAACGCCCGCCGTACGATCGCGCGCTGGGTCTCCGTCGGGCGGTCGTCGCCGAAGTTGTGCCACAGGCCGAGGGACAGGGCGGGTAGCTTGAGCCCGCTTCGCCCGCACCTCCGATTGGGCATCGTCTTGTACCGGTCGCCGGCAGCCAGGTACGTCATGGGGTCAGTCTGACCTAGGGCACCAACACCCAGGCCGCGCGGTGGGCGGCTCGCTCGCACGGGGTCGTTACACGCCAACGATCGCTTGAATCGGGCCAAACTGCCCGCCGATTCTGACCGTTGCCGTGTATCGACCCACGCCGACCGCGGGACCCTGTGAGGGTGCGGCTTCGCAGGACGTGACGGGCAAGACGCGCGCTCGCGCTCCCGGGCCGAAGTTGAGCGGAATGAACTCAACTTTCCTGATGTTATTGGAGTCGACTGCCGGACCGGTGAGAATGGAGTGCGATGGACCCGAACAAGCTGACCACCCGGAGCCAGGAGGCTGTCGCCGCGGCGATCCGCGCGGCCACGTCCGCGGGGAGCCCCCAGGTCGAGCCCGTGCACCTGCTGGCCGCCCTGCTCGACCAGTCCGAGAGCACCGCGCCGGCGCTGCTGGAGGCCGTCGGGGCGAGCCCGGCCGACGTACGCCGCGGCGCGTCCGACGAGGCCGCCAAGTTGCCGAGTGCCACCGGCGGGACCGTCGCGCCGCCCTCCTGGTCGCGCGCGGTCGTGCGGGCGATGGACGAGGCGCAGGAGTGCGCCTCCCGGCTGGGCGACGAGTACGTCTCGACCGAGCACCTCCTGGTCGGCCTGGCCACGGTCGACAGCAGCGCCAAGACGATCCTGTCCGGCGTCGGCGCGACCCCAGAGGCGTTGGTCGACGCGTTCACCCAGGTGCGCGGGTCCGCCAAGGTCACCAGCAAGGACCCCGAGGGCACCTACCAGGCGTTGCAGAAGTACGGCGTCGACCTCACCGAGCAGGCCGAGTCGGGGCGGCTCGACCCGGTGATCGGACGCGACTCCGAGATCCGGCGGGTGGTGCAAGTGCTCTCCCGGCGTACCAAGAACAACCCGGTGCTCATCGGTGAACCCGGCGTCGGCAAGACCGCGGTGGTCGAAGGACTCGCCCAGCGGATCGTGGCCGGCGACGTACCCGAGTCGCTGCGCGGACGTCGCGTGGTCGCGCTCGACCTCGGCGCCATGGTGGCCGGGGCCAAGTACCGCGGGGAGTTCGAGGAGCGGCTGAAGGCCGTGCTCGAGGAGATCACCAAGAGCGACGGGCAGATCATCACGTTCATCGACGAGCTGCACACCGTGGTGGGCGCCGGCGCCACCGGCGACTCCTCGATGGACGCGGGCAACATGCTGAAGCCCATGCTCGCTCGTGGCGAGCTGCGCATGATCGGCGCGACCACCCTCGACGAGTACCGCGAGCGGATCGAGAAGGACGCCGCGCTGGAGCGGCGGTTCCAGCAGGTGTACGTCGGCGAGCCCAGCGTCGAGGACACCATCGGGATCCTGCGCGGGCTCAAGGAGCGGTACGAAGCGCACCACAAGGTGGCGATCTCGGATGCCGCCCTGGTCGCGGCCGCCTCGCTGTCCCACCGCTACATCACCGGTCGCCAGCTTCCGGACAAGGCCATCGACCTGGTCGACGAGGCGTCCAGCCGGCTTCGGATGGAGATCGACTCCAGCCCGGTAGAGATCGACGAGCTGCGCCGCGCCGTCGACCGGCTGAAGATGGAGGAGCTGGCTCTCGACAAGGAGTCCGACGCGGCGTCCGCGGAGCGGCTCTCCCGGCTGCGCGAGGAGCTCGCGGACTCCGAGGAGCGGTTGCGTGGCCTGGATCTGCGTTGGGAGAAAGAGAAACAGGGTCTGAACCGGGTCGGCGAGCTGAAGACCGAGATCGACGAGCTGCGCAGCCAGGCCGAGCGCGCCCAGCGTGAGGGCGACCTGGCCCGGGCGAGCGAGCTGCTGTACGGCCGGATCCCCGCCGCCGAGTCGGCGCTCGCCGCGGCCGCGGAGGCCGAGGCCGCCGAGGGCCAGGACCCGATGGTGCACGAGGAGGTCGGCGCCGACGAGATCGCCGAGGTGGTCGCGGCGTGGACCGGCATACCGACCGGGCGGCTGCTCGAGGGCGAGACCGGCAAGCTTCTGCGCATGGAGGAGGAGATCGGCCGCCGGCTGATCGGCCAGACCCGCGCGGTGCAGGCGGTCTCGGACGCGATCCGCCGTGCCCGTGCCGGAATCGCCGATCCCGACCGTCCGACCGGGTCGTTCCTGTTCCTCGGTCCTACCGGCGTCGGCAAGACCGAGCTCGCGAAGTCGCTGGCGGACTTCCTGTTCGACGACGAGCGGGCGATCGTGCGGGTCGACATGAGCGAGTACTCCGAGAAGCACTCGGTCGCAAGACTGGTGGGTGCCCCTCCGGGTTACGTGGGTTACGAGGAGGGTGGCCAGCTCACCGAGGCGGTACGCCGGCGGCCGTACTCCGTCGTACTCCTGGACGAGGTGGAGAAGGCGCACCCGGGGGTTTTCGACGTACTCTTGCAGGTGCTGGACGACGGCCGGCTCACCGACGGGCAGGGCCGCACCGTGGACTTCCGCAACGCGATCCTGATCCTCACCTCGAACCTCGGCTCGCCCATTCTTAGTGACACCAGCCTCGCCGACCAGGCGCTGGACGGCGAACGCACGCGCGACGCCGTGATGGATGTCGTACGCGCGCACTTCAAGCCGGAGTTCCTGAACCGGCTCGACGAGGTGGTGCTGTTCGACTCGCTGGACACCGAGCAGCTGACCCGGATCGTCGACCTCCAGGTGGACGCCCTGGCGTCGCGTCTGGCCGAGCGCCGGATCTCGCTCGACGTCTCACCGGCCGCCCGGGAGTGGCTGGCGCTGACCGGCTTCGATCCGGTGTACGGCGCCCGCCCGTTGCGCCGCCTGGTGCAGAGCGCGATCGGCGACCAGCTGGCCAAGGCGATGCTCGCCGGTGAAGTACTGGACGGGTCGAAGGTGAGCGTCGACCTCGACGGGGACCGCGACCGGCTCACCGTCACCGGAAGCTGACGCCTGACCGCGCTCCCTCGCGCCGAGATTGCGCATCTGGCCGTTTCCTTCGCGCCGAGGTTGCGCATCTGGCCGTTTCCTTCGCGGCGCAATCTCGGCGCGAGGGGGAGGGCATACGGGGCCTGCTTCCTCGGTGACCATCGCATGATGAGATTGGTCGCGTGAGCACTGCGAATTCCCGCCCGCGCGACGTCGCCATCGCGGCATGGATGACGATCGTCGGCTCGGCTATGACGGTGATCGGGATCTTCTCGGTGAGCGGCGAGCTGAACAGCTCGACGCTGCGGCGTGAGATCGAGTCGGTGCTCGACGATCCGCGGTTCGACGTCTTCGAGCTCTCGGTCGATACGGCGCTCACCGGCATCCGGATCGCTCTGACGATCGCCGCGGCCGCCGGGGTGGCGGCGATCGTGCTTGCGGTCTACGTGATGCGCCGTCACAACACCTCACGCATCGCGCTCACGGTGCTTGGTGGCGCAAGCGCCGTGTTCTCCTTGCTGGCCGGGATTCCGGGCGTCGTGGTGGCCGTCTTCATCGGCTACACCATCTCCCTGCTGTGGCGTTCAGACGTACGACAGTGGTTTGCTGGAGGATCCAGTGGCGTGCATTCGGGTACGGAGTCGGCGGCCGCCGACGGGCACACACAGCGCTCCGACGTACACGCACAGCGCCCCGAGGAGTCGACGATGTCCGGTGACACTCCGAACCGCCCAGAGCCGCGGCACCCAGGAGACGGACCGGGCGAGGGGGCCGGTTCGCCCGGCGAGCCGGACCCGCCGCAGCCGCCCGGCCCGTATCAGGGGCCCGGCCCCTTTGGCGCCGAGACCCAGGGCGGCGCCGGTTCTCCGCAGTCGGGCCCGTACGGTGAGCCGGATCCGTACGGCGGTCAGCGCGGACCTTACAGCGGGGCGCCGGGGCCCTACGGCGGTCAGCCCGGCCCGTACGGGGGTCAGCCCGGCCCGTACGGGGGCCAGCCCGGCACTTACGGGGGCCAGCCTGGACCCTACGGACAGCCGGGCCCGTACGGATACGGCCATCCGTACGCCGCCTACCCGCCG
>WHTJ01000161.1 GCA_009377795.1 Propionibacteriales bacterium
CTGGCCTCTGGCGACAAGGACACCGCGGAGACCGCCATGCGAGAGCACGTCTACCGCAGCGCGGAATCGACCCTTCAGGCACTCACCAACCAACCAATAGAACCCAACAACAGAATCGGGTAACCGGATGACAACCCACGCCAGCAGTCGGCTTGCCGAGTTCGTGACATCGTTGCGGCCCGCGGAGCTGCCGGAGTCCACCGTGGCCTACACCAAGGTGCTGATCGCAGACACCGTCGGCGCGGGGCTCTTCGGCAGCACAACGGAGGCCGGTCGGATCTGCTGGGAGCACGCGGTCAGAACCAGTGCACCAGGCCCTGCGGCGGTCTGGGGACGCTCCGGTGGCATGGTGGCGGAGGCGGCAGCGCTGGTGAACGGAACGCAAGCGCACGCCTACGAGCTCGACGACTACCATCCCGGTGCCAAGCTTCATCCGGGCGCGGTGGTGGTGCCGTCCGCGATGGCCGCAGCCGCCCGATCGTCCCAGCCGGTCAGCGGTATGGAACTCCTCACCGCCGTAGTGCTCGGCTACGAGGTCATGATCCGCGTATCCCTGGCCGCGACCTCCAGCGCGGTCCGACGTCGTGGCTGGCACCTGACCGGGATCGCCGGACCGCTCGGCGCGGCTGCGGCGGCCGCGCGGATCGGCGGCCTTGATCATGACGCGACGCTGCACGCGCTGGGGATCGCCGGCTCGCACTCCGCCGGCCTGTTCGCCTTCAGCCGGGAGGGTGCGATGACCAAGAGGCTGCACGCCGGCCGGGCGTCCAGCGGCGGCCTCGACGCCGCCACCTTGGCCGCCAATGGCTTCACTGGACCGTCCGACGTGCTGGAGGCAACCGACGGCGGCCTCCTGAATGCGATCAGTGACGAGGCCGAGCCCAGCCGCATCGTCGAGGGGCTTGGGGACAGCTTCCTGGTGGATCAGACGGCAATCAAGCCGTACGCCTGCTGCGGAAGCCTGCACTCTTCCATCGACGCGGTGATCAGACTGGCCAACGCCCACGACGTGCGGCCCCACGACATCAAGGAGATCACCGCATATAACAGCAGGCTGGTGGACCGCCAATGCGGATTCGACTATCGAGGCACCGGGGGTGCTCTGGAAGCCCAGATGAGCTTGCAGTACTGCCTCGCCGTGTCGGCGACCGATCGCCGCTGCTTCACCGAGCAGTTCACGCCGCAGCGGCGAGCAGATCACGATGTGCGAGAGCTGGCGCAGCGGGTGCGGTTCGAGGTGGATCCCGACATCGATGCGGTCTATCCGCACCGATTTCCTGCCCGGGTGGGGATCGCCATGGTCGACAGGTCCGAACACGAGGAGTTCGTGTCAGCACCCACCGGATCGGAGGGGGCACCCTTCGGCTGGGATCAGATGACCGAGAAGTTCCGGGCGACGACGGCAGGAGTGCTGAGCGAGTCGGAACAGTCCGATCTGCTCGGCCGCATCGAAGCGATGGATGATGCTGGTGACATTCGGGGGTTGCTTCCAGTCGGCTGATCGGCGGTTCGGGTCAGCTGGATAGACGCTCGATGACCGCCTCGGTGAACGTCGCTGTGGTCGCCTGCCCACCGAGGTCGGGTGTTGCCGTCCCGGCCTCGAGGGTCGCCGTGACCGCGGCGTCGATTCGCGTCGCGGCGCGTACGAGCTCGGCGTCGTCGCGGTGATCGCCGAGCCAGTCCAGGAACATGGCGGCTGACAGGATCATCGCGACCGGGTTCGCGATGCCCTGACCGGAGATGTCGGGTGCGGCCCCATGGGCGGCCTGGGCCATCGCCGCATCGTGGGAGGCGTTGAGGGAGGGCGCCACCCCGAGTGAGCCCGCTACGGCACCGGCCAGATCGGAGAGGATGTCGCCGAACATGTTCTCGGTGACGATGACGTCGAACTCGTTCGCCCGAAGTACCAGGTGGGCGCTCATCGCGTCGATGTGGTAGTCGTCCAGGCGTACGTCTGGGTAGTCCACCGCGAGCTCGTGAACGATGTCGCGGAACATGCCGGTGGTGGTGACCAGCACGTTTGCCTTGTGGACAATGGTCAAATGCTTGCGGCGCCGCCGCGCGAGGTTGAGTGCGACCACAGCGATGCGCTCGATCGCGGGCCGGGTGAAGACCGCCTGGGCGATAGCGACGTCGGGGGAGGGCATCCACTCCCCGGAACCCTGGAAGGTGTTGCGGTCGGCGTAGAAGCCTTGGGTGTTCTCCCGCACGACGACCAGGTCAGTGCGCGGACTGCCACCGTTCGCTCCCGAGAAGCTCCTGGCCGGCCGGATGTTGGCGAACAGGTCGAAGTGCTTGCGGACCATCCCGCTGGGGTTCAGCCGGGAGCGATGGGGCTCCGGGTAGCTCGCGCTGTCGTGCGGACCCATCATCCACCCGTCCAGAGCCTCGAGTGCCTTGAGCGCGTGCTGGGGGAGCGGGGCTCCGTCGTCCTCGATGGCTTGCCGGCCCATGGGCAACGGCTCCCAGGTCACCGCGTGGCCGACGGCAGCGTCGACCACCTGCCTCGCCGCGGGAACGATCTCGTGCCCGATACCGTCACCTTCGAGCAGGCCCAGCCGGTAGGTGGAGTTCTGGCTCATGCGGTTGTATACCCGCGCCGGGAGCTGGAGCGGGGGACGAGCGGAGTGACGTCCGCCTCGCGGATGTTGCCGACGGCGAGGTCGTCGCGGATCCACTCCGCGGCCGGGCGTACCCCGCTATAGACCGGCAGCCCGAGCCGTTCGCTGAGCACGGCGGCCAACGGAGACAGCGAGTACTGGGCCAGAACCACGACCTCGGCACGTGTTCCGGTCGCGGCCCGCACCAGTGACTGTGTCAATGCGTCCGTCCGGTCTCTCGCGTCCAAGGCTTCCTCGCCGAGGAGCGTTTCGATGTCGACGGCCTTTCCAGCATTGACCGCATGCCACTCCAGCTGCTCGATCGCCGCCAGCAGCGCTGTCGGGTGGGCGGCCAGGATTCCGACGCGGGTGGTCCCGTTGGCGAGCAGGTGCTCCCACAGAGCCTGGTCGGACGTGTAGACCGGGCGATCGCTGAAGCTGCGAGCGATGTCGGCGACCGGACCGTACGTCGCGCAGGTGAACTGGACGACGTCGGCGCCCTCGGTCAGTGCATGGTCCACCAAGCGCAGCATGCGCTGACTGAGCGGGCTGGTGAGTTCGCCTACCGAGCGCACCGCGCGAACCAGCTGGTCGTCCAGGATGTTCCAGAGCGCTGCCTCGGGGATGACCTCCGCGAAGACTTCGTCAGCAGCCGAAGCAGCCCGGAAGTTCGAGTGGATCATCGCCACCAACGGCTTGGACTGACTCATCGATCCCTCACCAACGTTATGTAATATAGAACCTACTTTCCCGTCGTTCATCCGGTCAACAGCCCTGAGCCGGTTGCGCGCGGAGAGGTCGAAGGGGCCGGACAGACGTCCGTTTTTCGCCAGTGTCGGTGTGCTGGAGCCCCGTGCCTAGGAAGTGGAGGCGGTAAGTGCGCGCGGATAGTTTTGGTGCCCGTAACACGCTGCAACTTGACGGTCGCCCGATTGAGATCTTCCGGCTCGATGCGGTCGGCCGCGATGTTACAGAGCTGCCGTACTCGTTGCGGATTCTCCTGGAGAACCTGCTCCGCAATGAGAACGGGGAGACGATCACCGCCGAGAACGTGCGGGCGGTCGCCGAGTGGGAGCCCTCTACCGCGGGTGATCGCGAAACCCTGTTCACACCGGCGCGGGTGCTGTTGCAGGACTTCACCGGAATCCCGGCCATCGTTGACTTCGCGGCGATGCGCGACGCCATGGCCGAACTCGGTGGTGACCCTTCCCTCGTCAACCCGCAGCTTCCTGCTGATCTCGTGATCGACCACTCGTTGATCGCGGACGTGACGGGTGTCGCGGGCGCGTATAGCTGCAACGCCGCGATCGAGTTCGACCGCAATGTGGAGCGCTACCGCTTTCTGCGCTGGGGCCAGGAGGCGTTCGACGGGTTCCGTGTCGTGCCGCCGAGTACGGGGATCGTGCACCAGGTGAACCTCGAGTACCTCGCCCAGGTGGTGTTCTGTGACGGCGAGCGGGCGTTTCCCGACACGCTGGTGGGCCTCGACAGCCACACCACGATGATCAACGGCCTGGGGGTGCTCGGTTGGGGAGTCGGGGGTATCGAGGCCGAGGCGGCGCTGCTGGGCCAGCCGTACTCGATGGTGCTTCCGCAGGTCGTGGGGATGAAGCTGGTCGGGGAGCTCCCCGAGGGTACGACCGCCACGGACCTGGTGCTGACGATCACCGAGCTGCTGCGCGCTCACGGTGTGGTCGGGAAGTTCGTCGAGTTCTTCGGCCCGGGCGTGGGGCAGGTGCCCGTAGCCAACCGAGCGACGATCGGGAACATGTCGCCGGAGTACGGATCAACATGCGCGATATTCCCGATCGACAATGAGACGCTGCGCTATCTGGAGTTCACCGGCCGGTCCCCGGAGCAGGTCGCCCTGGTCGAGGCGTACGCCAAGGAGCAGGGGCTGTTCCATGACCCCGGCGTCGAGCCCCGCTACTCCGAGCAGCTGGAGTTGGACCTGTCGTCGGTCGAGCCGAGCTTGGCCGGACCAAGCCGCCCGCAGGATCGGGTGTCGCTGAGCCAGGCCAAGCCAGCCTTCCGGGCTGCGCTGCAACGCTTTACGCAGGCCGATCCAGCCGAGTCCGCAGGCGTCGAGGTGACGGCGGCCGACGGTGAGCGGTTCGAGCTCGACCACGGAGCCGTGGCCATCGCGGCGATCACCTCCTGCACCAACACATCCAACCCGCAGGTGATGCTGGCCGCGGGCCTGTTGGCGAAGAACGCGGTGGAGCGTGGACTTGCCACCAAGCCCTGGGTGAAGTCGTCGCTGGCGCCGGGCTCGAAGGTGGTCGTCGACTATTACGAGCGTGCCGGCCTCCTGCCCTACCTGGAAAAGCTGCGGTTCAACCTGGTCGGGTTCGGGTGTACGACGTGTGTGGGTAACTCCGGGCCGCTCGCCCCCGAGATCTCCGAAGCGATCCGGCAGCACGAGCTCTCGGTCTGCGCGGTCCTCTCCGGTAACCGGAACTTCGAAGGTCGGATCAACCCCGACGTCAAGATGAACTATCTGGCCTCGCCGCCGTTGGTGGTGGCCTACGCGATTGCGGGAACCGTCGACTTCGACCTCTACCGGGAGCCCCTCGGTGAGGACCCCACGGGTGAGCCGGTGTTCCTGGCCGACATCTGGCCGAGCTCTGCACAGATCGAGGCGACCATCCGCGACGCTGTCCAGTCGGAGATGTTCCAGCGGCGCTACGCCGACGTGTTCGTCGGCGACGAGCGCTGGCAGTCGCTTGATGCGGCATCGGCTGACGAGTCTCCGTGGGATCCGGACTCGACGTACGTACAGAAGGCGCCGTACTTCGC
>WHTJ01000053.1 GCA_009377795.1 Propionibacteriales bacterium
CTGGAACGCCGATCCGAAGCCCTTCATCTGGAAAGCCAGCGCTGAAGAGATCATTACCAAGGTCCAACGAGGCCGCGAGACCCTCCACCAGATCAAATCAACGACGGACCACTAGCGCGCGTCCTCCTCGTCGGCACCGTACGGGTGGGCGTGGATGAAGCTCTGAGTGTCGGCGTACATCTGCTCGATGAACCGCTCCAGCTCGCTGGACTCGACCCGCCACTGGCCGCGGCCCCCGATCTTGATGGCCCGAAGCTCCCCGCGGCGCACCAGGGCGTAGACCTGGGCCGACGAGATGCTCAGCACTTCGGCGACGTCGGCGAGTGCGAGGAAGCGCGGGCTGTTGTCATCTCCTGCGCGGGCCATATCGTAAGTCTGCCACGAGATGCGGATGTTTGCCTTCGGTTGTCCACCGTTGTGCGGACTGGCCGCCGTTTCGGGCCGAACCCGTGTGGATGAACGGTGGTCCGAACCGCCGGCGTAGGCCACAATGGCCGGTTGTGTCGCACACCCTCAGTCCGACCACCGTTCCGGAGTCGCCGCCGACGCGGCGGCTGACCTCGTCCCGGGCGCGCGATCCCCGGCTGTGGATCGGCCTCGCACTGGTGGCGATCGCCACCATCACCGGCGCCCGGCTGCTGGCCTCGGCCGACGACACGGAGGGCGTATGGATCGCGACCCGCGACCTGGCCGCGGGTTCGCGCCTCGCGGCCGAGGATCTGCGGGTCGAGCAGGTACGCCTGAGCGAGCGAAGTGCGGATCGGTACCTCCTGGCCGAGGAGTCGATACCGGCGGGCGCGGTCGCCGCCCGGGACGTGGCGGCGGGCGAGCTGCTGCACAGGTCGGTGCTCGGCTCGTCCGCGGGGTTGAGATCCCTGGAGCTGCCGGTGGTGGTCGGGGCGTCGGGGGCGCCGGAAGACCTGCGCACCGGCCAGACCGTGGACGCGTGGGTGGTGCCGCGGGAGGGTGACCTGACCGACGGCCCTTCGGCGACGCGGGTTCTCGTCGGCGTACCCGTCGTCCGGACCGCCCACGACTCCGGGCCGCTGGGGGAGGCGGCTACCCGACAGGTGGTGCTGGGGTTGGACCGGCGGGCGGCCAGGAACCTCGAAAGCGTCCTCGCCGAGGTGGCGACCGGGGACGTCGTGCTGATTCGGCGCGGCGGCTGAGCGGTGGCGATCCCGGTCCTGCTGGCGATGAGCGGCTCCTCCCTGGAGTCGTCCGTGGTGGTCGCCCTGCAGCGGCCGGCCCGGGGCGGTGTGGAGATCGTCCGGCGCTGCGTGGACATGGCCGACCTGGTGGCCGTCGCCGCCGCCGGGCAGGCGCGGGCCGCATTGGTGGCCGCGGACGTCCCGGACCTGGACGCCGACGTGGTCGCGCAGCTGCGGGAATGCCACGTCGTTCCGGTGGGACTTGTCGAGGACGACGACCCGCCGGCGACGCATCGGCTGCACCAGATGGGCATGAGCGCCGTACTCGACGCGACGGACATCGACGCCCTGCCGGAGCGGATCGCCGAGGCGCTCGCGCGGGCCGAGACCGAGGACGCCGCCGTACCCGAGCCCGGTCCCCCGGCCGAGGGCACGCCGTTCGACGGGACACTGCGCGGAACCGGCCGGATCATCGCCGTCTGGGGGCCCTCGGGGGCTCCCGGCCGGACCACGGTCGCGGTCGGGCTCGCGTCCGAGCTCGCGGCGCTCGGCGCGCCGACTCTGCTGGTGGACGCCGACGTCTTCGGCGGCTCGATCGCCCAGCATCTCGCCCTGTTGGACGAGTCCTCGGGGATCCTGGCCGCGGCCCGCAGCGCGAAGGCGGGAACGCTCGACGCGGCGGCCCTGGCCGGCCATGCCCGGGAGATCAACCCGTCGCTGCGGGTGGTGACCGGGCTCCCCCGTGGGGATCGCTGGCCGGAGCTGTCGCCGGTGGCGGCCTCCGCGGTGATCACGGCGGCCCGGGGACTGGCCGCCTTCAGCGTGATCGACTGCGGCTTCAGCCTCGAGACCGACGAGGAGCTCAGCTTCGACACCGCTCCGCCCCGGCGCAACGGCGCGACACTGCGCATCCTCGAGCAGTCGGACCTGATTCTCACCGTGGGCGCGGCCGATCCGGTGGGCCTGGCCCGGGTCGCGCGTGGGTACGTCGACCTGACCGAGATGGTGCCGGGCGTGCCCGTCCGGGTGCTCGTCAACCGGATGCGGGCGAGCCTGGGATGGTCGAAGGCCGAGGTCACGGCGATGGTGACCCGCTTCACCGGGCACCAGCGGGTCGACGTCCTGCCCGACGATCGCGTCGCCTGCGACGAGGCGCTCGTACACGGCCGCACGCTGACCGAGTGTGCACCGCGGTCGGCTCTGCGGCTGGCGTTGCGCGATCTCGTCATGGATCTCGCCGGGGTGTCGGGCAGGCGTTCGGTACGGCGTACCCGGATCAGGCGGAAACCCGCGCCGCGCTAGAAGCGCCAGCGGGTCTGGCTGTACGCCTCGCTGCGGCCGAAGCCGAAGCCCGTCGACGGCACCACCTCGTACACCAGGACAACACCGGGCGGCTCGCTGAAGAAGCCGCCGTCGCGTACCTCGAACCGCCAGTCGCTCCCGTACTTCGACTCGTACGCATCGGCCAGCCGGTGGAGTCGCGCGCTGTCGGTGACCCGTACGGCGTCGCCCTCGATCACGAGGTCGAGACCCTCGTGGAGCGAGGTCCCCCCGGTCGCGGTGGTGAGGACACAGTGCGGGTTGTTCGCGAGGTTCCTCGCCTTGCGTTCGGTCGGGCCGGTGCAGAAGTACAGAGCGCCGTCCTGCCAGACTGCCAGCAGCGGGGTCACGTGGGGGCGCCCGTCCGGTCCTAGACCCTTCCACCGACATTCACACCCGAGAAAACCAATCTGTGGAAAGAAAAACCAGTCGCCAGACGATGAGCGATGTTGAGGGTATGCGGACGCTGGAGGGGTCGGCGCCCAGGGTGAGGAAGCGGGCCATCTACGCTTTCCCGCATGGAGTCGAGCCCGCCACTGAACGCACTGATCATCGACTGGGGAGGCGTGCTCACGGCGGGCCTCGGGGTGTCCTTGCGGGCGTGGGCGGAGGACGAAGGGCTCGACTTCGACAGCTACCTGAGCGTCGTACGAGAGTGGTTCGAGCCCGACGGCGGGCTCACGGATGGCCCGAACCCGATCCACGCGCTCGAGCGCGGCGAGATGAGCGCCCGCGAGTTCGAGTCCGTCTTCGCGGGTGCGTTGCAGCAGTACGACGGACGGCCGGTCAACCCGGACGGTCTGCTCAACCGGATGTTCAGCAACTTCGAGCGGGTGCCGGCGATGTACGACCTCATACGGCGTGCCAAAGGGCATGGTCTACGGACCGCGCTGTTGTCGAACTCCTGGGGCGACGACCACTACCCCCGAGCCGGATGGGACGAAATGTTCGACGCGGTGGTGATCTCCGGCGAGGTCGGGCGTCGCAAGCCGGAGTCGGAGATCTTCTGGCTCACCTGTGAGCGGCTGGGGGTCTCCCCACCGGAGTGCGTCTTCGTCGACGACCTGGAGGTCAACGTCGAGGCCGCGGTCCGGCTTGGCATGGTGGGCGTGCGTCATAGGTCGTACGACGAGACCGCCGAACGGCTCGAGTCGATCCTCGGACTCCCGCTGACCGCCGCGAGCTAGGCGGAGAGCAGGAGGTACAGCCCGCCGCTGGTGTAGAAGACCATCACCAGCAGCAACGGAAGCTGTCCCACCAGCTCCCGGCCCCTCGGCAGGATGCGCACCGCCCGGTCGTGTGCGGAGACGGCCGCCAGCAGGTGACCGACGACCACTCCCGCGACCTTGGTGGTCGCCAGCGCCGTCGGATGCAGGGTGAGGAAGTACGTGACACCCATGTCCGCGGTGCCGAACACGTTCCAGCCCCTGCCGAGCGGGTCGCTCAGCAGGGCGGCGGTCTGCTGCCCGACCTCGAACAGCAGCGTCAGGTAGTGCGCGGCGAAGTAGCCGACGATGATCGGTACCACCGAGTGCGCGAACCGGCGCGGCAGCCGCCGTCTCTCCACATGGCCGAGCCCTCCGACGGCCATGGTCGCCACCGAGAACGTGAGCCCCACCACCGCGACGAAGCCGCACAGCACCAGCGTGTCGAGCAGTGTCGCGTCGACGGACGAGGACTGGACGAACTGCACCCAGGTGGGGCTCTCCCCGAAGCTGTCGAACGCTGTCGACCCGAACAGCACGGAGATCACCGCGACCAGTCCGGCCTCCGGGCTCAGCCCGTCGAGGTTCTCCAGCGGGTTGCGGAGGACGATCCGTCCGCTCTTCCGCCGGCCGAATGGCGACAGCCTCGCGACCAGGGACGACAGCACCTCGAACGGGTCGGCGCGGGCGAACCACCGGCTGCCGTACACCACCGATCCGCCCAGCAGGATCAGGGCGTAGAGCCCGAGCCAGACCCGGATCGAGGAGAGGTACGTGCTGCCCGGATACACCAGCTCCAGCCACACGAAGCTCAGCAGCCCGGCGGCGGCAGGCCAGTACCCCAGCCATCGCGGAAGGCACACGAGCCCCGCGGTCGGGTCGAGGCCCATGAGCCGGGAAAGCCCCAGGTGTACGAGACGCAGCGGGCTCACCAGCCGCCAGAAGTGCCCGAGCAGCAGGGACGCCGGCACGATCCCGACCCAGAGGTAGATGTAGAACACCCCGAACGCGGGATTGGTGAGCAGGTCCGGTCCGAAGAGCAGCGCCACCGCGAAGTAGCCCGCGAAGGCGAGCGCCAGGGCGCGCACCGCCGTTCTGGTGACCACGGAGTCGACGAACGCCGTGACCCGTTCGGGGAGCTCGATCCCCGACTCGTCGCCGCGGAACCGCGAGGCGCGCCACGCGAACGCGAGGATCGCGAACGAGATGACCAGGGCCCAGGAGGCACCGACGACGGCGTACTCGAACGGGATCGGCAGGTCTCTTCCGCCGCCCACGCCGTGGGCGAGAATCCGCATCTGTCAGCTCACCGTGACCCGGTCAGGGCCGCACTTCGATGCTCACGATGACGTCGCCGAGCTCGTGCAGCTCGGCCTCGTATACCCCCGGTGTTTCCAATGTGAACTCGAAAATCTGGTCATCCTTCCCGGCCTGGACGTCGAACGAGTGCTCCGGTTGGGCGTGTACGTGGATCTCGTCGACGGCGTCGCTGTCGATGACCATCCGGACGGGCTGGCCGACCGAGACCGTGACCCGCTCGCCCGACGGGGTCACCCGGCCGTGCTCGATCTCCACCTCGATCTCCTGGGCAGCACCGCCGGCGTCGTCGTCTCCACCGGTGTCGTCCCCATCCTCATGGCTGCCGTGCTCCTGCCCGGAGGGCTCGTCATCCACCGCCGACTGTCCGGCATCGGCGTTGGACGCGCCTTCGTCGTCCGAGCCGCAGCCCGTGATCGCCAGGCCGGCCGCGAGGAGCACGGCGGCGAACGAACGAGTGGGCAAGCGCATCGAATCTCTCCTTCGTGAAAGCCTGTGTCGGTGCCTCCAGTGCAGTAGACGACCATGCCACGATGATGGTTCCTGATGTGCGGCGACTTACCCATGAGGGGGTGAGAACTGATGCGGGTATTCATCCCGGTGACCCGCTCGGGGCTGCGCGAGATGGTGAAATCGGGCGGGCTGGGACCGGCGCCGCTCGTCGGCTATGCGGTGACCCCGGCTCTTCGCGAGTGGTATGCGTCGGGCGACGAGGAGGAGCTGGAGTACGCCGCGATGACCGTCGCCGCCCGGGACTCGCTGGAGCTGATCGCCGCCGGGCAGAACGAGCCGGCCCGCCGGCTGGTCGTCGCGGTCGACGCTCCGCACGCGACGCCCGATGCGAGCGTGGGTACGGCGGCGGTGGTCATACCCGAGGTCGTGGCACTGCGCGACGTGGTCGCCGTACACGCGGACACCTCCGACGCGGAGGCGGACGTCGCCGCGGCGGTCGCGGTGCTCCGTGACGGTGGGCCACACGACGATGACCAGGAGTTCGTCGTGAGCGCCGTCGAGGCGCACGAACTCGCGTGGTTCGCCACCCAGGAGGTCGGTGAGCTGCTCGGCTGAGTTGTCTGAGCGGTCCCGATGGTCAAGAGTTGATCTAACACACGCGGTTAGGGGACAAGGCGGTGAGCCCATGCAGGCCATCTGGAAGGGCACCATCTCGTTCGGGATGGTGACGATTCCGATCAAGGTCTTCTCGGCGACGGGAGAGAAGGACATCTCGTTCCGGCAGGTCCACACCCAGGACTCCGGCCGGATCCGCTACAAGCGGGTCTGCGAGGTGTGCAACCAGGAGATTCCGTACTCCGACATCGGCAAGGGCTACGAGCTGGCCGACGGCCGGATCGTCGTGCTGGAGAGCGAGGACTTCGAGCAGCTTCCGCTGCCGAGCGCCAAGTCGATCGAGGTGCTCGAGTTCGTGCCGATCGAGCAGGTCGACCCGATCTACTTCGCGCGCGCCTACTACCTGGCCGCGGACGGTGTCGGCGCCAAGCCGTACGTGTTGCTGCGTGACTCGCTCACCCACACCAAGCAGGTCGCGGTGGTGAAGGTCGCCATCCGCACCCGTGAGTCGCTCGCCCTGCTCCGTGAGAAGGACGGCGTACTCGTCCTCCAGACCATGCTGTGGCCGGACGAGGTACGCGACTCCGAGTTCGCCCTTCCCGGCGCGGACGTCGAGGTGCACGACCAGGAGCGTGCGATGGCCGAGTCCTACATCGCCACCCTGGAGACGGAGTTCGACCCGACCCGCTACTCGAACGAGTATCGCGAGGCCCTCGAGCAACTGGTCGAGGCGAAGACCGAGGGTCTCGAACCGCTCGAGGCCGAGGAGGAGGTCACAGCCGACTCCGGCAAGGTGGTCGACCTGGTGGCCGCGCTCCGGGCGTCGGTGGAGGCGGCCAAGGAGCGGCGCGGCGAGGCCGCCGCTCCCTCCGCGAGCGCGGACGGTGAGGAGAGTTCCGGGCGTACGGCGAAGACGGCCGCCGCCGCCAAGGGCACGGCGAAGAAGACGACGGCGAAGAAGTCGGCCGCCAAGAAGTCCACGGCCAAGAAGTCGGCCGCCCGGAAGACAACGGGACGGCGCAAGTCCGCATAATGCGGGGCTTGGGGGACGCCAGCGGCCCGTGACACGATGAGATCACCGCCATCATTTCGCGGCCGCCCACCGGCGCCGCTGAGAAGTCACGGAGCTGCACCATGGACGCCTATCCGACCGTGCCGGAGCCGTACAACGAGCCCAATCTCGCCTACGCACCAGGCAGCGCCGAACGCGCCGAGCTGGAGAAGAAGCTGGTCGAGCTGCAGGCGACCCAGGTCGACCTGACGGCCACCATCGGCGGGCGCAAGATCCAGGGAGGCGGTGAGGAGATCCTTGCCGTACAGCCGCACAACCACCAGCACGTGCTCGGCGTGATGAAGAACTCCACCCAGAAGGAGGCCAAGGCCGCGATCGCGGCCGCGGCCAAGGCCGCACCCGGCTGGCGGGCGATGCCGTTCGAGGACCGGGCCGCGATCCTGCTGAAGGCGGCCGACCTGCTGTCCGGCCCATGGCGGCAGGCATTGAACGCCGCGACCATGCTCGGCCAGTCCAAGACCGTGTGGCAGGCGGAGATCGACGCCGCATGCGAGCTGATCGACTTCTGGCGGTTCAACGTGCGCTATGCGGAGGGCATCCTGCGCGAGCAGCCGCCGGTCAACCCGCGCGGGGTGTGGAACCGGCTGGACCACCGTCCGCTGGAGGGGTTCGTCTACGCGATCACCCCGTTCAACTTCACCGCGATCGCCGGCAACCTGCCGACGGCACCCGCGCTGATGGGCAACACCGTCCTGTGGAAGCCGTCGCCCACCCAGCAGTTCTCCGCGCACGTGTTGATGCAGATGCTCGAAGCGGCCGGGATGCCGCCGGGTGTGATCAACCTGCTGCCCGGGGACGGCGTCGCGGTGTCGGAGGTCGCGCTGCGGCACCGCGATCTCGCCGGGATCCACTTCACCGGGTCGACCGCGACGTTTCAGCATCTGTGGCGCACGGTCGGCGAGAACATCACCCGGTACCGGTCGTACCCGCGGATCGTGGGCGAGACCGGCGGCAAGGACTTCGTCGTGGCGCATCCGTCTGCTGACGTCCAGGCACTCGGGACCGCGTTGCTTCGGGGCGCGTACGAGTACCAGGGGCAGAAGTGCTCGGCGGTCTCCCGGGCGTACGTCGCGCGCAGCGTCTGGCGGAAGCTGCGCGGTGACCTGCTCGCCGAGGTCGAGGACATGGCGATGGGTGACGTCACCGACCTGTCCAACTTCATGGGCGCGGTGATCGACGAGCGCGCGTTCGCCAAGCACAAGCGGGCGCTCACCCGGGCCAAGCGGTCCAAGAGCCTGGAGATCGTCGCGGGCGGCACCTGCGACGACTCGGTCGGCTACTTCGTACGGCCGACGGTCATCGAGGGCACCGACCCGACCGACGCGATCTTCAAGACCGAGCTGTTCGGGCCGATCCTGGCGGTGCATGTGTACGACGACCGGGACTACGAGTCCGTGGTGGACCAGATGGAGCCCTTCGCGCCGTACGCACTGACCGGCGGCGTCTTCGCGCAGGACCGCGCGGCGCTGTCGTGGACGACGGAACGGCTGCGGTTCGCCGCGGGGAACTTCTACCTCAACGACAAACCCACCGGCTCGATCGTCGGCCAGCAGCCGTTCGGCGGCGCGCGCGGGTCGGGTACGAATGACAAGGCCGGCTCGCCGCACAACCTCCTGCGCTGGACGTCGACGCGTTCGATCAAGGAGTCGTTCGTGCCTCCGACCGACTATCGATACCCCCACATGGACTGAACCCAGTTCTTCGCGCCGAGATTGCACTTCTGGTCGACCAGAAGTGCAATCTCGGCGCGAGTGTGGAGGCTCTAGGCGGTCGCCCGGTTGATGATCGTGGCCAAGGACGCGGCCGCCGCATCGAGATCGGCCTGCGGCCGGAGGATGTGGCTGAGGATCAGCCGCACGAGCGCGTCGACGAGCGCGGGACCGTCGGCGCTCAGGCGTTCCGGCCAGCGCCGGTCGACGTAGTCGCGGACGAACGCGCTCGCCGGCTGGATGATCGCCTCGCTCTGGATGGTCAGGAGATTCAGCAGCAGGCTGGATCGGCCGTGCTCCGCGTCCGCCAGGACCCGCTGGATCACCGGGTGGCCGCGCCCGTTGCGTAATGTCCAGCCGAGGGCGGCCTCGATGGCGTCGCCGAACTCCTCGTGCGCGTCCAGGCTGTCCCGGATGCCGTCGAGGAACGCCGTCAGGACGCGCATGAGCGCCGACTGTGCGAGCGCGTCCTTGGAGCCGAACTCGTTGTAGACGGTCTGCCGGCTCACGCCCACGTCCGCGGCGACGTCGGACATCCGGACCTTCTCCCACGGCGTGGTCGCGGCCTGCGCGAGCGCCGCGTCGACCAGCCGGGCGCGCAGCAGTGCCCGGGTGTGCTGGCGGAAGCTCTCGGCGGTCATGGGCCCGAGTTTACACATTCGGAGAAGCGTCAAACTAATTGACACAAATTACTTCTCGGTACATTCTTGACATCGGCCCTCGTCGGGTCTCAGGCTTTGACATGAAGCATTTCTGTGTAAAGTCGCGTCGACCGGGACGGTGAAGACAGGACCATGGCGGTCATCGAGTCGCAACACATGGCCACGGCGGGCGAGACCATCGAACACCCGCCGGGGCAGCCGGCGCCCGGCGACTCCGGGCATCCCGGCTCGCGGAGGCCGTTCTCCACCGCCCGCGGCGGGAGCGCGTTCATGGTGCTCCTCGCCCTGGTGCCGGCCTCGCTGCTCGCGTTGTTCTGGCGCACCTGGCAGCAGCTGTACGCCTTCGACTACGGGCTCGACTCCACGTCGCCGGGGTTCTACCGCTACTGGATTCCGATCGTCGTCTTCAACATCGTCGGGCTGCCGGTGCTCGCCGGCATCTGGTACGCGTGGCTGTGGCTGACCGGCCGGAAGCTCTCGGCCGAGCCGCCCTCTCCGGCCGAGGAGGGACGCCGGCTGTGGCGGCTGTGGTGGATCGTGGCGGTGTTCTGTACGGCGATCTTCTGGGGCGGCTCGTTCTTCGCCGAGCAGGACGCCGCATGGCATCAGGTGACGATGCGGGATACCGCCTTCACGCCCAGCCACGCCGCGCTCTTCTACGGCTCGTTCCCGGTCATGATCTACACGGCGTTCGGCGCGTTCCTGTACGCGCGGACCCGGCTGCCGCACCTGTTCGGCGGCCGCGGTGTGCCGATCTCGTTCGCCCTGATCGTGGGCGGTTCGTCGCTGCTGCTCTTCCAGGTCGCGTTCAACGAGTTCGGCCACACCTTCTGGCAGACCGAGGAGGTGTTCAGCGACCCGCTGCACTGGCCGTTCGTGATCTTCGCGTACCTGCTGTTCGGGGTCTTCGCGATCTGGTTCGCCACGTTCCCGCGACTGTTCGCGCTGACTCGCGGCGAGGGCGTGCCGGACAACCCCGACGGCTCGCCCGCGATCGGACGGCGCTGGGACCTGCTGCTGCTCGCGAGCGTGGTGCTGGCGCTGATCGGTGCGCTCCACGTCGAGGCCATGCTGTTCGGGGGCGACTGGTCGTTCTGGGTGGACTGGAAGGACCGGCAGTGGTGGCCGCTGGTCACGCCGGCGATCAACATGATCCTGATCGCCGCCGTGCACTACATCGCGTGGGCCAAGGCGCGTCTCCCGGTCGGCGCGACGCTGGCGGCGACGACCTTGCTGGCCGGCGAGTGGATCTCCCGGGTGGTCAACTTCTCCTGGTGGGCCGACATCCCGGTCAACTACACCTGGCCGGAGACCATGCTGGTCACGGCCCTGCTGCTCGACCTGGTCCTGCTGTTCAGCCGGTCGTACATCATCACCTCGATCCTCGGCGGGCTGCTGTTCGGCGCGTTGTTCTGGGCCGCGAACTGGCCGGCCCTCGCGCCGTTCCTGCAGCCGATCATCATGGACGGCCAGGTGCTCACGGTCGCGGACGCGATGTCGGCCTCGCTACCGCGGTCGCAGGGACCGGAGTACCTGCGCATGATCGAGGAGGGTCACCTGCGGGCGCTGGTCGACGACGTGACGATCGTCGTGAGCTTCTTCGCCGGGATGTTGTGCGCCGCGACCTACTGGATCGGGATCGGGATCGGGAAGTTCCTCGCGGTCGCGCCGGCCGGAAGGACCTTCCAGCTGCAGACCGACTCCGAACCCGAGCGCGGCGCGGCCGCACCCGTGACGACCGGAGGCGGGTCATGAGTCGCATCCGCCGTCTCGCCCTCGCCCTCGCGGCCGCCATCCTCGGCGGGCTGGCGCTCGCGCCCACCCCGGCGTACGCACACGGCGAGGAGACCCAGCAGGCCTTCGTGCGTACGTCGACGGTGATCCTGTACGACGTCGAGTTCTCCACCACGTCGATGAACGTCGGCGACCCGCTGGTGATCAGGGGCAAGCTGCGCGTGATGAACTCCTGGCCGGACCACACCGTCGCGCAGCCGGAGACCGGGTTCTTGTCGATCGTCGCACCGGGCCCGAAGTTCCTGGTCAAGAAGCGCCGGCTGAACGGCGTCTCGACTCCGCAGTCGGTGCGGATCGAGAAGGGCGCCACGTACGACTTCATGATCCGGGCGGTCGCCAAGGACGAGGGCCGCTGGCACGTCCACCCGTCGTTCTCGGTGCACGACGTCGGCACCCTGGTGGGCGTTGGCCGGTGGATCGACGTGGGGCCGGGCGAGGTCACCAACCCGGCCACCCTGGCCCGATCCGATGAGCGGGTCGACCTGCTGACCTTCGGGCTCGACCGGGTCGTGACCTGGCACCTGCTCGGCGCCGGTCTGGTGCTCGCGTACATGCTCTATTGGCTTCGCAGGTCGGTGATCGCGAGGAACGCGCTGGTCGAGGACGGCCGGGGACAGTCTCTGATCAAGCGCCGGGACCTCGTGACCGGCGGGGTGTTCGCCGTGCTCGCGATCGCCCTGCTGGCCGGCGGCTACCTCGTCACCAGGGCCACGCTGCCCGAGCAGCTGCTGCCGCTGCAGGTCGCCCGGCTGGCGCCGCCCGCGTCGGAGGCCCCGCCCGCGCTGGTCGAGAGCGAGATCGACCGTGCGGTGTGGGACGACGCGGCCGACGAGCTGCGGTTCACCGTCACGACCGAGAACGAGACCGGATCCGCGGTTCACCTGGCGACCATGCAGGTCGGCGAGATCGAGTTTGGCCGGGCGATGCGGGTGCGCGGCGACTCGGTCGCGCGGCCCGTTGAGCAGACGACGTTCACCGTAGCGGTGGCCGGGCGGTTCCTGCGTGAGCACAACCTGCTGCCGCTGGCGGAACCACAGGTCAGGATCACGGGCCTGCTGTTCTTCGAGGATCGGCAGGGTCGTGAGCAGGTCACCGAGGTGGACGAGGTCACGTCCCCTGTCCTGCCCGGTGGTCAGGACCTAGGCTGAGCCGGTGAATCCGATGACCGCGATGCACATGGGGGCGCTGCACGGAGCAGAGGTGTTCATCCTCTCCGGGCTCGCGCTGGGACCGTTCGTCATCCTCGCCGTGGTGGTCGCCGTCGTCTCGCGACGCGACCGGGCTCAGGCGGTACGGGCGGCGCGGGAAACCCGGGAATCGGAATGGGACGCCGGGGGATCGGCCGGAACCATGGACGCGAGCAAGGACACCGCCCCGCCGCAGTCCGTACAAACGTAGTCGACCCAGTCGGGTGTCGACTCGCCGGTGTCCGGCGTGATGAAGATCCGCTCGTCGCCGCAGTCCGGGCACTGCAGCAGCGTCCCGGTGAGCATCAGCGCGTCGGCCGCGTCGTACCGCCGACTCATCATGACAGTTACCTCCAGATCCCACCATGTCAGCTACGACCGACGAGCTTCGGCGGACACGCCGCTGTCAGCCGACTGACCGATGGTGCTCGCCGGGCCGCTGCCGTACGGCCCGCCCCGGACGTTACACGGCAACCGTCAGTTGAATCGGTACAAACCGACCGTTGAGTTGACCGTTGGCGTGTAACGCCGCGCCGTTGCCGAGTAATGGTCACGCTGAAGTAAGTCAGTCAGCGGTCGCCGGCGAGCCAGGCCTGGCCCACTTTCCCTTCCTCCCGGATGCCGGCCTTGATGCCGCGGACCACCTGCTCCTCGAGCTTGCCGCCGACCAGCGGCACGGACACCTTGACCACGGCGTCGATCACCTCGCGTGATCCCTGACCGTGGGGGCCGAGCGTGATCGTGCCGGTCACGTTCCCGGGCTTGCCGGGCATCTCCATGCGGAGTCGGGCGGTACGGGTCCCGTCGGCGGAGGCAGCTCCCCACTCCTCGGTCTGCACGATCTCCAGGGTGTCCCCGACGAACCGCCTGGCCATGTCCGGCACGTTCGCCGGCATCACCCGGCGAATGCGGACGTCGGCTCCCTGCTCGCGGCTCGTGATCGCGACGTCGTACTCGATCGCGAGGGTCGCCTCGCACACCTTGCTGCGGAAGGCCTCGTCGCACAGCATGGCGAAGACGTCCGCGGGCGCGGAGTCGTACTCGAGCTCTCGTCGCAGGTCCATGGCGCACATCATCGCGCCTTCGACCGGTTGCGTCACGCTCCCGGGTTCGAGTGGCGGGTTATCGTGCGAGATGTGAGCGATCCTCCGGGGGACGTGCGGTTCGGCGAGCAGGGCGGGCGGCTCACGTACGGCACGTACCTGCGACTCGCCACGCTGCTCGACGCGCAGCATCCGGAGTCCGATCCTCCGGCACACGACGAGCTGCTGTTCATCTCCGTCCACCAGGTGTACGAGCTGTGGTTCAAGCTGCTCCTGCACGAGCTCGAGACCGCACGCGACGCGATCATGTCCGGGCAGGCGTGGTGGGCGCGGCACCTGCTGTCCCGGGTGCACGTGATCGAGCGAGTGCTCGTCGACCAGATCGAGGTACTCGAGACGATGACGCCGCAGGACTTCCTGGAGTTCCGGCAGAAGCTCGCTCCGGCCAGCGGCTTCCAGTCGGTGCAGTACCGCGAGCTGGAGTTCCTGTCCGGTGCGAAGGACCCGTCGTTCGTACGGCGGTTCCGGGGACTCACGGAGCAGGAGGCGGCGCGCCTGAAGCGCCGGCTCGAGGAGCCCACGTTGTGGGACGCGTTCGTCCAGTATGTCGGCTCGCGCGGGCTGCCGGTCGAGGACGGCGACCGGCTGGCGGCCTCCCTGCGGATCGCGGCGCATGATCGGGCGCGGTACGACGACGTGTGGCAGCTCGCGGAGTCGCTGTTGCAGCACGACGAGTCGGCGCTGGCTTGGCGGGCACGGCACGTCACCATGGTCGAGCGGATGATCGGCACCAAGACCGGGACCGGCGGCTCCTCCGGAGCGTCCTATCTGCGCGGACGGATCGGACTGCACTACTACCCGATCCTGTGGGAGCTGCGCTCCCAGCTATGAGGGTCTAGTGTCGGAAGTGTCGCACGCGACTGGTGCGGCCGCCGGTACAACGACGTACCGCCGAGCGAATCAGGACGGGGTTGTGAGCGCCATGCATCCCAGGCAGGACCAGCCGAAGGACGAACTGCTCCAGAAGACCATCGAGTTCGCGCACAGCCGCCGGGAGGCGACCGGGACCATCGCCGGCGACGTCGCGACACTGATCCGGACGTACTACCGGCATGTCGCCTTCGACGACATCGCCGACCGGTCTCCCGCCGATCTCTACGGCGCCGCCGTGCGGCAGTACCGCGACTCCTCCCACCGTCCACAGGGCACCGCGAACGTTCGCGTGTTCACCCCCACCGTCGACGAGCACGGCTGGTCGGCCGACGGCCACACCGTGCTCGAGATCGCCACCGACGACATGCCGTTCCTGGTCGACTCGGTGACGATGGAGCTGCTGCGCCGCGAGTACGGCATCTACGTGGTCGTGCACCCGCAGGTGCTGGTGAAGCGCGACATCGCGGGCGAGCTCGTGGAGCTGGTCGACGGCGACGCCGACAAGGAGGGCGCCGCCGACGAGCCCGGTGTGCTGCGCGAGTCCTGGATGCACGTCGAGATCGACCGGGAGTCCGATCGCAAGGACCTCGAAGACATCCAGAACGGGATCCAGCGCGTCCTGCGCGACGTACGCGAGGCGGTCGAGGACTGGCAGAAGATGAAGCAGCGGGCCGAGTCCATCATCGCCGAGCTGAGGGACGACGCTCCTCCGCTGGACCCCACCGAGGTCTCCGAGACCGCGAAGCTGCTCAGCTGGCTGGCCGACAACCATTTCACCTTCCTCGGATACCGCGAGTACCTCCTGCAGTCCGCCGCGGACGGCGACGAGATCCTCAAGGCGGTGCCCGGAAGCGGGCTGGGGATCCTGCGCAGCGACCAGCACATGTCGCCGTCGTTCGGCAAGCTCCCGCCCGAGGTGCGGGCGCGTGCGCGGGACAAGCATCTGCTCATCCTCACCAAGGCCAACACCAAGTCGACGGTGCACCGGTCGGCGTACCTCGACTACGTCGGCGTGAAGTCGTTCGACGAGAACGGCGAGGTCGCCGGCGAGCGCCGGTTCCTCGGGCTGTTCAGCTCGGCCGCGTACACCGAGAGCGTCACTCGCATCCCGGTGCTGCGTCGCAAGGCCGACAACATGATCGAGCGCGCGGGCTTCGACTCGATGAGCCACAGCGGCAAGGCGCTGATGGACATCCTGGAGACCTACCCGCGCGACGAGCTCTTCCAGACCCCGGTCGACGACCTGCTGCCGATCGCCGAGTCGGTGATGCATCTTCAGGAGCGTCGGCAGCTGCGGTTGTTCGTACGCCGGGACACCTACGGTCGCTACCTCTCGTGCCTGGTCTACCTGCCGCGCGACCGATACACGACCGAGGTGCGGCAGAAGATGATGGACATCCTGATGTCGTCGTTCGACGGGTTGTCGATCGACTACACGGCCCGGGTCACCGAGTCGGTGCTCGCCCGGGTGCACTTCGTCGTACGCACCGAGCCCGGGCAGATGCCCCAGGAGTTCTCGGTCGCGGACATCGAGGCCAGGCTCGCCGAGGCGGCGCGCACCTGGGACGACGACTTCGCGCAGGCCGTGCACGAGCTGGTGGGCGAGGAGGAGGCGGCCCGGCTCACGCGCGCCTACATGCGCGCGTTTCTCGAGTCGTACAAGGAAGTTTTCGCCGCCCGAACCGGCGCCGTCGACCTGCGTCGCATCGAGGAGCTCGGTGAGGACGACGACATGTCCTTGTCGCTCTACGACCCGGTGGACACGCCGCCGGAGAAGCGCCGGCTGAAGATCTACGCCACGGGACGTCCGCTGTCGCTGTCGCAGATCCTGCCGCTGCTGACCCGGATGGGGTGCGAGGTCGTCGACGAGCATCCGTACGAGGTGATGCGTCCCAACGGGCGTCCGGCCAACATCTACGACTTCGGACTCACGTACGCGCGCCCGTTCCCCGAGGAGTGCCGTGGACTGTTCCAGGACGCGTTCCTGGCGACCTGGCGGGGGCAGACCGAGAGCGACGGGTTCAACCGGCTGGTGCTGGCCGCCGGGCTCGACTGGCGGCAGGTGAGCGTGCTGCGGGCGTACGCGAAGTACCTGCGGCAGGGCGCGACGCCGTTCAGCCAGAACTACATCGAGGACGCGCTGGTCGCCAACGTGTCGATCGTGCGGATGCTGCTGGAGCTGTTCGAGGCGCGATTCAACCCCAATGCACCCGGCGGGCAGGACGCGGACGTGGAGGAACGCCGGATGCGGGTCGCCGAGATCGAGCAGCGGATCGAGAAGGGGCTCGACGCGGTCGCGAGTCTCGACGAGGACCGGATCCTGAACAGCTATCTCACGGTGATCAGGGCGACCCTGCGGACGAACTTCTTCCAGCCGGGGAAGGACGGAACGCCGCGGACGTACACGTCGTTCAAGCTGGAGCCGACCGCGATCCCGGGTCTTCCCGAACCGCGGCCGCAGTACGAGATCTTCGTCTACTCGCCCCGGTTCGAGGGCGTGCACCTGCGGTTCGGCGCGGTCGCGCGCGGTGGGCTGCGCTGGTCCGACCGGCGAGAGGACTTCCGGACCGAGATCCTGGGCCTGGTGAAGGCGCAGATGGTGAAGAACACCGTGATCGTGCCGGTCGGGGCGAAGGGCGGATTCGTCTGCAAGCAGCTGCCGAGCCCGGCCGAGGACCGCGAGGCGTGGCTGGCGGAGGGCACGGCCTGCTACAAGATGTTCATCTCGGGGCTGCTCGACATCACCGACAACCTGGTGAACGGCGAGGCGGTGCCGCCGCGCGACGTCGTACGGCATGACAACCACGACTCCTACCTCGTGGTCGCCGCCGACAAGGGCACGGCGACGTTCTCGGACATCGCCAACGGGGTGGCGAAGGACTACGGCTTCTGGCTGGGCGATGCGTTCGCCTCCGGCGGGTCCGTGGGATACGACCATAAGGCGATGGGGATCACCGCCCGTGGAGGGTGGGAGTCCGTACGCCGGCATTTCCGCGAGCTGGGCATCGACTGCCAGAACGAGGACTTCACCTGCGTCGGCATCGGCGACATGTCCGGCGACGTGTTCGGCAACGGCATGCTGCTGTCGGAGCACACCCGGATGCTGGCGGCGTTCGACCACCGGCACGTCTTCCTCGACCCGGATCCCGACCCGGCGACGTCGTACGCCGAGCGGCGGCGGGTCTTCGAGCTGCCCCGGTCGACGTGGGAGGACTACAACCCCGAGCTGATCTCCACCGGCGGCGGGGTGTTCCCGCGTACGGCGAAGTCGGTCCCGATCTCGGCCGAGGTGCGCAAGGCGCTCGGCATCGAGGGCAAGGTCACGAAGGTGACCCCGCACGAGCTGCTGCACGCGATCCTGCTGGCCCCGGTCGACCTGCTGTGGAACGGCGGGATCGGCACGTACGTCAAGGCGGAGACCGAGACCCACGCGGACGCCGGAGACCGCGCGAACGACGCGATCCGGGTCAACGGCTCGGAGCTTCGCTGCAAGGTCGTGGGCGAGGGCGGCAACCTCGGCCTTACCCAGCGCGGACGCATCGAGTTCGCCCGGAACGGCGGTCGGGTCAACACCGACTTCATCGACAACTCCGCCGGGGTCGACACCTCGGATCGCGAGGTCAACATCAAGATCCTGCTCGACGGTCTCGTGCGCGACGGGGATCTCACGGAGAAGCAGCGCAACGAGCTGCTGGCCTCGATGACCGACGAGGTGGGGCAGCTCGTACTCCAGGACAACTACGACCAGAACATCGCGCTGATGTCGGCGACCGCCCAGGCGGCACCGCTGCTGCACGTGCATGAGGACTGGATGAACCGGCTCGGCAAGGCCGGCCTGCTCGATCGTGAGCTCGAGTTTCTCCCCAGCAGCAAGGAAATTCAGCAGCGTAAGGCCGACGACGCCGGTCTCACCCAGCCCGAGCTCTCAACCCTGCTGGCGTACACGAAGATCGCGCTGGCGGAAGACATCCTGGCCAGCGATCTCCCCGACGACCCGTTCCTCCTGGGCTCCCTTTTCAGCTACTTCCCGTCGGCCATGCGGGATCGCTACCGGCAGCGGATGGAGTCGCATGCGCTGCGTCGCGAGATCATCGTGACCCAGGTGGTCAACGATGTCATCAACACAGCGGGGATCACGTTCTTTCACCGGCTCAGCCAGGAGAGCGGCGCGAGCGCGGAAGAGATCTTCCGGGCGCATCTCGTCGCGCGCGAGATCTTCGGCGCCAACGCCGTTCTCGCGGAGATCGACGGGCTGGACAACAAGATCGCCGCCGACGTACAGGTGCGGATGCGGCTTCAGGTACGCACGTTGATCGAGCGGGCCAGCCGGTGGCTGGTGAACAACCGGAGACACCCGATCGACAGCGCCGCCACCGTGGACCTTTTCGGGATCGACGTGCGGCGTGTGGTGGAGGCGCTGCCGGACATCCTGGCCGGTGGAGAGGGTGAGCTGTTCGAGGACCGGCGGGCCGGGCTGGTGAAGGTGGGTGCTCCGGAGGATCTCGCGGCCCGTACGGCGACGATGCCGCCGGCGTACGCCGCGCTGAGCGCCGTGGACACCGCCAAACGCGAGGGCATCGACGCGGTACAGGTCGCGCGCGTGCATTTCGCGGTCGGGGAGCGGCTGGGTATCGGCCACCTGATCCAGCGGATTCTCGCGCTGCCTCGCGACGACCGATGGAAGACTATGGCGCGTGCCGCTCTGCGCGACGACCTGCATGCGGTGCACGCGCAGATCACGGCGCAGGTGCTCACCACCACGGACGCCGACCTCGACCACGTGGACCGGGTCAAGCAGTGGGCCGAGCACGACGGCGTCGTGCTCGGGAGGGCGACGTCGACGCTCGAGGAGATCTGGTCCGAGGACAAGCCCGACCTGGCTCAGCTGTCGGTCGGGCTGCGGGTGGTCCGGACCCTGCTGTCGCGGGAGTAGTGAACGAGACGGCGCTCACGGGTATGCCCCCTGCCATACCCGTGAGCGCCGTTTGCGGCTGCTGCGCAGCCGATCAGTAGGTGCTGCCTTCCGGGCCGTAGCCCGGTTGCGGTGACGAGGACGGTGCGGCAGTGCCGCCGGACGGCGCGTCCGCCCGATTGCCCGTCGACACCGCCGACTCCAGGCCTCCGAGCCAGCCGGCCCAGCGTTCCCGCATGGGCGAGACCAGTCCGCCGCCGACTCCGACGATGAGGATGCCGCTCACCGTCGCGAGGACGGCGACGAGCACCGGCATGGTGACGGACAGGCCGATGCCGATCTGGTTGAGCGCGGCGATGCCGCCGAGGGCCATGATGAAGCCGTACACGATCTTCGACAGCAGCGACGCGTACGAGACTCCGCCCAGCGCGCCCGACATGAGCTCGCGGACGGCGTTCGCGATCGCCGCCACCACGATCACGATGAAGACGGCGACCACGGCCTTCGGCAACCAGGCCACGATGTCGTCGACGATCTGCGACACCGGGTTCGTCGGTCCGAACGAGGTGAGCGCCAACTGCAACGCGATCAGCAGGATGAAGTAATAAAGCAACCTGGAGATCAGGTCGATCGGCCCGAAGGACCCGGAGAAGAAGCGGCCGAGTCCGCTGCGGTCGAGCACCCGTTGGAACCCCACTTTTTCGAGCAGGGCCTTCACCACCCGGGCCACCGCCTTGGCGATGAGCCAGCCGATGAAGAGTACAACGGCGAAGACCAGGAGTTTCGGGATGAAGTTGAGCACTTGCGTCACCAGGTCGGTGAAGCTCCCTGACCAGTCAATTGCTTGAACGGTCTGTGACATTTCCAATCCTCCGGGGTTGAGGAAATTGCTAGCGGCAGCGTACCCGCCATTCAGCGAAAATAGCCCCAACTGTCCGAAATACCCCACGCATTCGTGGCGTGTCGCCGCATAGGCTCGGCGGCGTGAACGTGGTGATCGAGGTGCGCGACCTGCGCAAAAGCTATTCGGGGGTGGCCGCGGTCGACGGCATCTCCTTCGTCGCCCGTCCGGGGGAGTTCTTCGGAATCCTCGGGCCGAACGGCGCCGGAAAGACCACGACCCTGGAGATGATCGAGGGTCTGCGCAAGCCGGACTCGGGAGCGATCTCGCTGTTGGGCAGGAGTCCGTGGCCACGCGACGAGGAGCTCTTACCGCGGATCGGCGTGCAGTTGCAGGCGTCGGCGTTCTTCGAGCAGATGACGGCGCGGGAGCAGATCCGTACCTTCGCGGCGTTGTACGGCGTACCCGACCGGCGGGCGGACGAGATGCTCGAGACCGTGGGACTGGTCGACAAGGCGGACACCCGGACCGAGAAGCTGTCCGGCGGCCAGCAACAGCGTCTTGCGATCGCGTGCTCGCTGGTGCACGACCCGGAGGTGGTGTTCCTCGACGAGCCGACCTCGGGGCTCGACCCGCAGGCGCGCCGTAACCTGTGGGACCTGCTGAGGTCCATCAATGAGGCGGGACGGACGGTCGTACTGACCACGCACTACATGGACGAGGCCGAGGCGCTGTGCGACCGGGTCGCGATCATGGACCACGGCAGGATCCTGAAGCTGGACTCCCCGGCGGCGCTGGTCCGCGGGCTCGACGCCCCGTTGCACATCAGCGTCGAGGCCGCGGCGATAGCGCCCGCCGACGCCCGCGGCCTGGCCGGCGTGGAGCACGTCTCCGAGGACGGCTCCTCGGTCATGCTGACCACGCGGGACGCGCAGTCCGTGCTGGCGGAGCTGGCCCGGCGGAGCGCGCTCGAAGGGCTGCAGGTGCGGGGTGCCGGTCTCGAGGACGTCTTCCTCGACCTCACCGGACGGGAGTACCGCGCATGAGGGGGCTGGTGCCGCTGTCCCGGGCGATGCTGCTCGGATTCGTCCGGGACCGGATGGCGTTGTTCTTCACGCTCCTCTTCCCGCTGATGTTCCTGGTCCTCTTCGGCGGGATCTTCAGCTTCGACACGCAGGCGAGGTCCGAGGTACTGCAGGTCGGCGACGTACCCATCCTCGACCGGGCGCCGCGGGAGCAGGTCGGCGAGGTCGACATCACCCGGGTGGACGACCTCGCGGCCGCGATCGACCAGGTCGGCAAGGGGGACGCCGATGCCGCGGTGGAGCAGCACGGAGACGAGCTGGTGCTGCACTTCTCCCGGGCCGACCAGGTACAGGCCGCGACCGTCCAGGGCACCATCGGATCGTTCGTCTCCGCCGCGAACCAGGCGGTGTCCGGCGAGCCGCCGAGATACCGGCTGCGGGCCGAGCAGGTCGAGGACGACTCTTTGGAGGCGATTCAGTTCCTCACTCCCGGGCTGCTGGGCTGGGCGATCGCGATGAGCGCGACGTTCGGCGCCGCCCTGACCCTGGTGACGTGGCGGAAGAGCAGGCTGCTGCGCAAGCTGCGGCTCGCACCGGTGCCGACCGCCTCGATCGTAGGTGCCCGGGTCGGGGTCAGCATGCTGGTCGCACTCGTGCAGATGGCCGTGTTCCTCGGGCTCGCGATGGCGTTCTTCGGGCTGCGGCTCACCGGGTCGTGGTGGATGGCGATCCCGCTCGTCCTGGTGGCGACGCTGTCCTTCCTGGCGATCGGGCTGCTCGCGGGCGCGGTGACGAGGACGCCCGAGAGCGCGTCCGGGCTGGCCAACCTCATCGTGCTGCCGATGGCGTTCCTCTCCGGATCGTTCTTCCCGCTCGAGGGCGCTCCGGCCTGGCTGCAGGCGATCTCGCGGGCGCTGCCGTTGCGTCACCTGAACGAGGGGATGCTGGACGTGATGGTGCGCGGTCTGGGTCCGTCGGCCGCCTGGGCCCCGATCGGCGTGCTGCTCGGGTTCGGGCTGGTGGTCGGGCTGATCGCCGTACGCCTGTTCCGGTGGGAGGCCGACTGAGCCGGCGGTGCTCGATGTGCCGGTCCGGTGACCCTTTGTAGATATACCGTTTTCCCCTCTGCGACGACCGGGAGGTTTGCTATGCGGCAGTCGGCGACCATCGCTGGGCTCCTCGGCGGGCTCATCGGAGCGCTGGGCCTCGTCGCGGCGTGCCAGGACGCGCCCGAGGTCGACCTGAAGGCGGCCGAGCGGGAGATCTCCATGTACCTCGCCGAGAGGTTCGGCGAGAAGCCGGACTCCGTCGAGTGCGAGCAGCCCACCGAGTCGGGCACCGAGTCGATCATGACCTGCCAGGTGACGCCGCCGAAGGGCGGTTACCGGGACGAGGACGCGCTCGGCAACGTCACCAGGGTGAGCGCCCGTTCCATCGTCTCGGTGGTGGGCACCGTCGAGGGTGACGACATCGCCTGGGACTACGGCCTCCTCCACTGAGGTAACCTCGCGTCGGACCGACACCGCATCAGATCCGCATCAGCAGAGGCGCCGAGAATGAACGCTGTGGAGGTATGAGCCAGCCCGTCGGCGGCCGCGGTCGGCTACGCGAGCTGGCGCTGCTCTTTCTCAAGCTCGGGATCATCGGGTTCGGCGGCCCGGCCGCGCACATCGCGATGATGCGGGAGGACGTCGTCCGCCGTCGTGGCTGGATCGACGACCGGCGGTTCGTCGACCTGGTCGGCGCGTGCAACCTGATCCCCGGTCCCAACTCCACCGAGCTGGCGATCCATCTCGGCTACGAGCGGGTGCGCTGGCGGGGTCTCGTGACGGCCGGGGTGTGCTTCATCGTGCCGGCCGTCGTGATCGTGCTCATCCTCGCATGGACGTACGTGGAGTACGGCGAGACACCCGGGTTCGACGGCGTACTGTACGGCGTCAAGCCGGTCGTGGTCTCGATCATCGTGATGGCGCTGCTGGGACTGCTCCGTACCGCGGTGAAGGGCCCCCTGCTGGCCGGGGTCGCGGGCGGCGTCCTGGCCGCGTACCTGCTCGGCGTCAACGAGCTGCTCCTGCTCGCGCTCAGCGCCGTGGTGGTCTGGGGCGTGCGCGGCGGGCGCTCATGGTGGGCGGCGAACCGGAGCCCGGCCCTCGTGCTGCCCGCCGTCGTCATGGCCGCCCAGCCGGTGCTCGGCGACCCCAGTGGCGGACAGCTCGTTCGGCTTTTTCTTACCTTCTTGAAGATCGGCTCGGTGCTCTATGGGTCGGGCTATGTGTTGCTGGCATTCGTTCGCGCCGACTTCGTCGAACGTCTCGGCTGGCTGACCGAGACGCAGTTGCTCGATGCGATCGCGATCGGCCAGGTGACGCCAGGTCCGGTGTTCACCACGGCGACGTTCGTCGGTTACGTCGTCGCCGGCTATCCCGGTGCCGTGCTCGCCACGATCGGGATCTTCCTGCCGTCGTTCGTCTTCGTCGCCCTGCTTACCCGCATCGTCGACCGGATTCGTGATCGCGCGTGGTCGTCCGCCCTACTGGACGGGGTCAACGCCGGCGCCCTCGCGCTGATGGCCGGTGTCACCCTCCAGCTCGCCCGGGAGGCGCTGGTCGACCCGCTGACCGTGGGTCTCACGGTCGTGGCCGGGTTGTTGCTGTGGCGCACGAGGCTGAACTCCGCGTGGTACGTCGCGTCCGGCGGCGTGGTCGGCGTACTCGTCACCCTGCTCGGGTGACTCAGCCCGCTCGGCTCGGCGCGAGCCAAGGGGATGGCGGGAGGTGACGTCATGTTGTACGCTGCGTCGCCATCCGCGACGGTGGGGCGGTTGTCCACAGCCCGCGGCCTCGACCGTGGCGCCGGACTCGGAGGAGCTGCCACACTCGCCGAAGCCACCGACTAAGGGGAACATCGTGGATCGGCCATGCTGACCCGATTCGAGGGCCGGTCCGGCATCATCGAGCGGCTCGACGCCCGGGTCCGGGATGCCGTACGCGCCGAGGGCGTGGATCCGCTGCTCGCCTCCGGAGCCGTACGCCGGATCGCCGAGCAGGTGGTCGGGGAGCACGACCGGCTGAGCCTCTCGGGGGCGGTCGAGCCGCTGGACGACCCGGCCGCCGTGATCGAGGAGCTGTTCGCGCGGGTCGCCGGATTCGGCCCGTTGCAGCGCTACCTCGACGACCCGACCGTGGAGGAGATCTGGATCAACGAACCCTCCCGGGTGTTCATCGCCCGGGAGGGCCGGCATGAGCTCACCACGACCATCCTGACCCGGGCACAGGTCGACGACCTGGTCGAGCGGCTGCTCAAGACAAGTGGACGCCGGGTCGACCTGAGCCGGCCGTTCGTCGACGCCATGCTGCCCGCGGGACACCGGGTGCACGTCGTACTCGACGGCATCACGCGGGGTTTCAGCGCCGTGAACATCCGCAAGTTCCTCGTACGGGCGTCCCGGCTGTCCGAGCTGGTCGAGCTCGACACCCTCACCCCGCCGGCCGCCCGGTTCCTGCAGGCCGCGGTGACGTCCGGCCTGAACATCCTGGTCTCCGGCGGCACGCAGTCCGGCAAGACCACGATGCTCAACTGCCTCGGCTCCACGATCCCGGGCCGCGACCGGATCGTGTCGTGCGAGGAGGTGTTCGAGCTGAGGATCGAGCATCCGGACTGGGTCGCCATGCAGACTCGGCAGGCCGGCCTTGAGGGCACCGGGGAGATCGCGCTGCGGGAGCTGGTCAAGGAGGCGCTGCGGATGCGTCCGTCCCGGATCGTGATCGGGGAGGTACGGGCCGAGGAGTGTCTCGACCTGTTGCTCGCGCTGAACGCCGGACTGCCCGGCATGGCGACGTTGCACGCCAACTCGGCCCGGGAGGCCCTGGTCAAGATGTGCACTCTGCCCCTGCTGGCGGGGGACAAAGTTGCAAAGGGAGTGTATTACACTGGCGCCTGTGGAGCGTGGTGTCATCTACGGTCGCGCTTCCCGCGACCCAAAGGGCGGCGGAACAAGCGTATCGAAGCAGATCGAACGAGGCCGCGACTTCGCCAGGCGGGAGAACGTGAAGGTGGTCGTCGAGATCCGCGACGACAACAAGTCGGCCTCCCGCGGGTCCCGGGAGCGGGCGGGCTTCACGGAGGCCTGCGGACTGATTGACCAAGGCCAAGCCGACCTGCTCATCCTATGGGAGGTTTCGCGTTCGAGCCGTGACCTCGAAGAGTTCATGGGTCTGGTCAACGCGTGCGCCGACAATGGCCTGGAGATCGCCGTGTCTGGAACGCGGTACGACCCTGCGAAGGTGGACGACTGGCTCCCGCTCGTGCTCCAGGGCGTCATGGCGGAGGCTGAGGCCCGCCGCATCAAGAAGCGCAACATCGACAGCGTCGAGACGAACGCGAAGCGTGGCACCCCACACGGCCGGATCCCGTACGGGTTCCGGCGCCTGTACGACCCGCGGACTGGCGTCCTGATCGACCAGACGCCCTATATCCGGATCGACGCGGCCGGGAAGCCAGTGCTGACATCAGATGGGGACCTCATCCCCGTACTGGCGGACGAGAAGCGCAAGGGGCTCACCCCCGAGGCGCAGGTCCTCGCCGAAGCTGCTGATGCACTGTTCAATGGCGCCACCCTGCGCAAGATCTGCCGCGATCTCAACGCTCGTGGGGTTCCCACCCCCCGCAAGCCTCGCAAGGCCACGCTCGCTGAGAACCCCGCCGGAGTCGTCAAGGGGTGGGACCCGTCGACGCTGCGGCAACTGCTGATGAACCCGACGATCGCGGGCCGTCGGATTCACCGTGGCGAGGACATCGGTCCAGGCACCTGGGAGCCCATCATCGAGTATGGGACCTGGCTGCGGTTGCGAGGGCTGCTCACCGACCCCTCCCGACTGACCGTGGCCAACCCGCGAGGACCGGCACCCCGCCACCTGCTCTCCGGCATCGCCAGGTGCGACGAGTGCGGAGCCCGGATGAAGGCCGCTACGAACATGAGCCGGATGGCGCGCGCCTACACCTGCCGAACCGAGGGCTGCATGCGCGTCACGGCCACGGCGGATCGGGTCGACGAGCGCGTCGAGGGTGTCCTGCTCGCCCTGTTTGCCCGGCCCGACTTCGTCTCGGCCGTCGTGGCAGCACAACGGCGACAGGAGGAGAGGCGCCGGACAGGCCCTGACGTCGCTGCCTTTATCGAGGAGAAGGAACGCGAACTTGAGGAGGTCGAAGCACTCCGCGAGGACCGCACTCTGACCCTTCGGGCGTACGCGGCCGAGACGAAGCGGATCGAGACCGCGATTGAGGAACTCCGCAACAGGCAGACAGCCTCCGTGACGTCTCCGGCGCTGCGCCGTCTCCTCACGGCCGGGACTCTCCAGGAGGGCTGGAGGCGGGCTGATCTGATGGATCGGCGAGAGGTGATCAGGACTGTGCTCGACGTGAGGATCAAGCGGGCGCAATCTCGTGGGCGCAGTTTCGATCCGAGCCGCGTTGACGTGCAGCCCAGCCGTTTCCTGGCGCGCGATTCGCTCCAGCCCGATGCGGCGTTGGAACAACCGGCGGTTGGCTCCCAGTCCTGACGGCGCTCGTCGGGGCGCCATGGGCGTTTTTCTGTGCCGAGGGGTTCGACCGGGGTGTCCTGTCAGGCAGCGTCGGTCGCCTTGCCGTCTTCGGTCGAGTCCGTCACATCGTCGCGGACCTCGGGCACAAGGAGCCGAATGAGGCAGTCGGCTACGGTCGGTCCGAGTGGCGGGAAGGTGGCTGCCACTTCGGCAGCCCACTCGTCGACCGTCAGGTTCTTCATGCCCGTCCTATGTGGACCGTCGGGAGGTCGGCGGACAAGGCGTCTTCCTATTCAGGATTGTCTGGGGCCTTGGCCGGTTGGGGAAGTCCACGGCACGACCCGCAAGCGCCCGTCGAACTGTGTAGCGGCACTTCTCTCCATGGAGACCTACGACACTGAGGGGAAATCGGGCGATCACCTCGCCAAGACGTACCGCCGAAATGCGTCAACCGGCGGTCTCGCTGGCCTTCGTCTGCGGGTGCTGGGCGTTAGCCCTTGCAGTTGCGTGCGGGCGATTCCTGGAGCTGCACGACCGAGCGTTGTGGCCCCGCGTGTCTGGATTGATGGCCGCTGCTTGCGCAGCGCGACCTCGTACACCATCAACCCGTCTGGTGATTCGCCTCGAGAGGTCAGAGCTGACGTGGCGTCGTCGCGTGACTTCGCGGAGGGACGCCGGCTCATAACCCAGAGGTCGGAGGTTCAAATCCTCCCCCCGCTACCATGTGAAGTGCAGGTCAGAGGCGGTTTCCGGAAAGATCCGGGAGCTGCTCTGATTGTCTCTGGCGGCGCTGGGCAACTTGTGGGGACAGCAGACAGCAGACAGGGACAGCAGACTTCGCCTTTTGTGCAGCCTTCGCCTTTAGCAGGGTGGCCTATGCCTGGGTGGACGAGCACGGAAATCGGTGGAAGAGCGCGGAATCAGCGCGACCAGATCGCGGCGTCCACCCGGACGGATCGCATCCGACACGAGCCAACTCGATCGCCCTGGGTCAGCCGTCGGTGCGAAGATGGAGGCATGGCTGACTCCCTCCTTGACCGCGCGATCTACTCCTACGCCGACGTAGACCGCCTCGTTGGCCTGCATTCCGGCACTGCGCGACGCTGGCTGGAGGGATACGAGCGAGCAGGTCAGTTCTACGACCCTGTGCTTCGACCAGAGCCCACTGGCGCCGACTTCGTCACTTGGGGAGAGATGGTCGAGGCTCGCCTACTGGCCGAGTTCCGTAACCGCGACGTGGCGGTGCAACGGATGCGCCCGGCCGTCGTGCAACTGCGCAAGGAGTTCGGACCGTATCCGTTGGCACACGCCCGACTCTTCCTCGACGTGGAAGGAAGGGAGCTCGTCCGCGTCGTTCAGGACCAGGTCGGTCTTGAGCGTCGGCTGCAGCTGGTGGTTGTACGCAATGGGCAGCTCGTGCTTGCTGACACCGCGGAACGCTTCCGTTCCGCGGTCGAGTTTGACGGCGGGATCGCCGGCAGGCTCAAGCCTGATCTGCGGACTCCCGACGTCGTGATGGATCCGCGCCGCGCATTTGGTCAACCTGCGATCCGCAACGTGCGCACCGATTCGCTCGCTGAGGACTATCGGGCCGGCACGAGCAGGGACGTTCTTGCTGACCTCTACGACCTGAGTGCTGAGCAAGTAGACGCGGCCATTCGCTTCGAGTTGATCGCTGGTAGCGAGCGCGCTGCCTGATGCCGCCCGTCCCCGGCCCGGTGTACTTCACCGACGAGAACACGCTGGGCATGGGCAAATTGCTACGGCGAAGCGGTCGCGATGACGTGCTGTATCCGGGTCACGAGGAACTGCCTGAGGTTCCGCTCGGAACGCTCGACCTCGACTGGATGCCGGTGATCGCCGAGCACGACCTCGTCGTGCTGACCCGTGATCGACGCATTCGGACACGACCCGCCGAGCTACGGGCCTACTGGGAGCTCGGCATCCGGTCTGTCTGGCTCGGAGCGAAGCAGGACCTCGGTCCGCAAGACCAGCTCGATCTGTTCCTGAATTACGAGGCCAGGCTTCAGCGTGAAATGGTCAAGCGCGGGCCGGGACCATGGGCACTCGCCCTGAGTGCGTCGGGACTTCGGCCACTCAGCCTGAAGAGCTTCTAACCGGTTTGATTGACGGTGGGGAGTGACGCGGCAACACGCGTCGCGTGGGGCGCGTGAGGGCATCGCGACCGCCCAGAGCGCCAGCGACGTAGTTCGCCCGTCGGGTTGGACTGGCTGTCGCCGTGGACGACCTCGAGCATGCGCCTACCTTTCCGAACCGACGGGTCGATGCCGCCACTATGACCATTTCGAGAGATGTGCACAGCTGAGCGTGGGGATTCGACCCGCGTCCACTTAACTCTGAGGCCCAGCCGCCCGGGACGGTGCAGGTCACGGTGTCGCTCCCCCTTAAGGGCGCGGGCATTGGTGCTGGGGGCCGGGACGGGCGACTCGAGGAGCGGTAGGCGGTCGAGTGGGAGCGGCTGCTGGAGGCGTCGCAGGAGGCTGGCCATGTGGACGCTGAGCCCGAGCTCGACCAGGAACTGATCGGCGGCGGACTCGGCCCGCCGTTCCTGTCTGCGTGCCGCGGCGGGGACCAGATAGGTCAACGCGACGAAGGCGCCGGCGATCAGCCCGTAGACGGTGCGGCCCTGGGTGGCCGACTGGACCACACAGACCGCGCCTACGAGGCCGCGCAGCGCCCACGCGGTGCGCATGAGTGGGAACCATGCGAACACGGCTGCGATCCGCCGGGCCACCGCGGCCACCATGCGCCAGGGCGTGGTCCAGGCGAGTACCGCGAGCTCGAACCGGTGTTGCTCCGCGCGGTGGCGGCCCTCGGCGTGGGCGATCACCGCGGCGGCCTCGTCGTGCGTGATGGTGCCTCGGTAGGTGGCCTCGATCAGCCACGGCGTGACCACGATCGAGGACCGCCCGATCGCCACCGCCGGCGGCATGTGGGTGCGGGGACTGCGTCGTACGTACAGTGCCTTGGTCCCGACGCCGAGCCCGCCCAGACGCGTCAGCACCGGTGCGAGCACCGTTCGCTCTCGGTGTGTGGGCATCCGAGCGCGGGCCAGCAGCTGCACCGCGGGACCCTCCAGGGCACCGAGAGCAAGCGCGGTTTGAAGGGCTGCGACGGTGAGGAGCAGCAGCAGGCCCACCGATGGTGGCAGCACCGCCAGCACCATCAGCGCAAGGACGCTGCTCACCAGCAGCTGCGGCACAACGATCACCAGGTTCAGCGTCTTCATCACCGATCTCCTCAATGTAGGCACTTGTGCAGTCGAATCGATCTCTGGTGCCGGTGCACGTGCGACGCGGTCCCGGCTCCTTAGGCGATTCGAGACCCAGTTTGTGCCCTGCGACCGACAGGACCCGAGTTATCCACAGCCCGGTTGCAGGGTCAGCGAGGGCCGGGACGGATGTGGATTTATGGGTGGGAGCCGGTCTGAGTGGAGGTCAACATGGCCACGGTTGTTGCGGAGGAGGGCTGGGAGCGTCTCGCCGGCGCTGTAGGGCTGCTGCATCAGGCCGCCATCGAGGTGTGGCGCGATGCCGACGAGCAGGCACCCGACTCCCCGCTGCATTCGCTCGGCCTGGGCGTCTACCTGGCCAAAGCCCAGGCGTGCGCCCTGCTGCCCGAGGACTACCAGATCCCCGACGTCGAGCCGGAGGGGTCCGGTCTGCTGCGGCTGCTCGCCCGCGCGGACGAGCTGATCCGTCCCCTGCCGATCCGCCGTCCGGATCTGGTCGGTGTTTCGCAGCTGGTCGTGGACCTGTACGACCTGATCCGGGAGGCGCGCGAGCTTGGCTACTGACCACCGCGCGGGCCATGCGCTGATCACCGAGCC